>CAZXDN010000020.1:0-10173 GCA_964639235.1 uncultured Methanotrichaceae archaeon
ATGTGTTGAAACCGCACGGAATAATATTAAAATATCTCTGTGCCTCTGTGTCTCTGTGGTGAATTTGTATAGTCTCATGACAAAGCACAAATTAATGACAGCCAAAGCACGCTCAGTAGCTCTAAACCCATAGGTCATAGATCGTGAAAGAAAGATCAGATCAAATGCGGTAAACAACCTAAGACCTGAGCTATTTGCCTAATATCGATATCTTCTGCGAAGCCTGTGTCCTAGCGATTTCTTGAAGTCACTGTATGGTCTGCCGGTCATGGCCAGATATGCGAAGATCCCTGCCCATGCCCAAGCTGCAAGCCCGAATGGCACAGTTATCATCATGAAGAAGAACATGAGGAGGACCAGGCCAATAAAGAACAGCAAAATAGATATGATCAGATAGTATAACCTGGTGACGCCGCTTATTTTTCCATACATGTTGGGATCTGCGCAGTTGGATCTACAAACCATGATAATCAGGAGCTTCCTGGCACCTTCAGATGCACAACTCTGCCTTCTGGATGGATCTCTGCCTCTTCAGTCTTTCTCAGGCGCATTTGCCATTTTATATTTCTAACATATTATAAGAACGTTCCGGCTGGTATATAGGTCATATAAGAATTTAAGCGATCTCAAATCAAATGCATTGCTCTTAAGGAACTCATCCCTAAACTCTCCATAGCATCTCTCCATAGCATGATGCAGCCAGCTAGTAGAACTAGCCCTAAGTAAGATTTCTCCAGTCGTTCATGCCTTGGATAAACCTTTTTATGTGCCTTCAATCCAGCTAAAAAGCCGTTCTACAGATCTTTTTCCTTTGTATTCCTCTCTGTCAAGTTTGATTGGCCTTTCAATCTTGGGATTCTTCCGATTTCTCTTATAGTCCATGATTCTCAGTTATAGCGCTTATTTTAGATCCTTTAATCTTTTTATTCCCGTCGTAGCCTATTTTGCCCCTTTTTTTGCAGGTATATCTTTAGTATCGATATTACAGCGAGACAGATCTATTTTGCCATCCAAACAGCGTTTAGACCTCATTTCATAGAATATTTTCTCGTATGCGCCTGTTTTGCACAATTCCAAATGCAATCTGTGGATGGTTGACTTATTTCCATATATTCTAGGGACATCCATCCAGGTAATTCCTGTTATAAGGACGTATAGTATTCCGTTAAACGAATTACGCAAGTCTGCCCTTGGTCTTCCCGTTTTAGCCTTTTGGGGAGGGAAATAGGGCTGTATTACTTCCCATACCTCGTCATTTACTTCTTTAAATGCCACAAACTGGATACAACGCTCGATATACTTATAGTTTAGGGATGTGCTCCTTGAGAAGCCTTTTGTGTTAATCTTCGAAGTGGATGAAGAGAACAAGGCGGCAAAGCTGATTGATCTCCGACATCATTACGAGATCTACAGGAGAAAGTAAGAAGCTGTTGTTTCTTTTTCATCCGTTATTTTCATTCATGATATGCTATCAAGGCCCACCTGAGGGAAGATTTTGCCAGAAATCTAAAGGCAAGCTGGGCCAGGATGTTGAAAGATATGCTATCTACGACGGACGGGCTGCGCACCAAACGGGCTACAGAAACTCGATTACGCCGCCCAAGCAACATGGATATATACTCCCATAACATATGAAATAAAATGAAGGTTATAAGTTGGTACAAGAACGGCAGCTTAGACGCAGTCCGCCAGTTCTGTATCCAAAATAAAGATAAACCGGTGTCTGTAAAGTTAATTAATAGATCAGAGCCAGTCGTTGGGGCTTTGTATAGCTATTGTCTCGACTCCTCAGAAGCTGCACATCTCTTTCTTCTCTTAACGAATCGAGTAACTCATCCCGCATACTACGGCCTTGAGAGCATAGAGAGCTTACACACTGATCTCAAAGAAGCATTACCGCCTTGTGCAGATAGCGCGCCTGAAGACTCGCTCTCATCCGAGATCACGGCCTCTGGGCACTGGGACATGATGTCTGAAAACTAGAGGCCAGGCAAAACAATGGAAATAAGCAATCTCTTAGGGGATCTAAAAAAGACATGGCCAGAGAAGTTCGCCCCGGATGAAGAGATATTCAGCCACATTCATGCAGGAGACAGGATCTTCATAGGCACAGGCTGCGGCGAACCACAGTACCTGGTCCAGGCTCTTGTGAACTTCATCAGCGCAAATCCCAAAGCCTTTTTCGGAATCGAGCTGATACACGTATGGACACTAGGCGCTGCTCCATATATGGATGAGAAATTTCGCGACAACTTCAGGATCGACTCATTCTTCATCAGCGAAGGCACCAGAAACGCAATCAACAGAGGCGCAGCAGACTACACGCCAATATCCCTTTCCGCAGTCCCTGGCCTCATCCGAAGGGAGATAATACCAGTAGATGTGGCATTAATCCAGACCTCTCCTCCAGATAAGCATGGTTACATGAGCCTGGGAATAAGCGTGGATATCGTGAAGGCCGCTACCCAGAAAGCCTCGCTGATCATAGCCCAGATAAACAGCCATATGCCCCGCACCCAGGGCGATGGATTCATAAATATAAATGATGTAGATTTTATTATTCCTCACGACGAGGAGTTGCTTGAGTATGCTCTGGAATACCCAGAAGAGATCATCCAGGAGATAGGCAGGTACGTTGCCAGGATAATCGAGGACGAATCCACACTGCAGGTTGGATATGGCATAATACCCAATGCTGTGGTCTCTTATCTTGGCGATAAAAAGCACCTTGGGATACATACAGAGCTCCTGAGCGATGGCATCGTAGATCTGATGAAATCAGGTGTTGTGGATAACACCAAGAAGTCCATAGATACGGGGAAGACTGTAGCCTCCTATTGCATGGGCAGGAAGGAGACCTACGATCTTTTGGATGAGAATCCAACTATCGAGTTCAAGACCATCGATTATGTAAACAACCCTCTTATCATTGCTAAGAATAAGCTGATGACTGCCATCAACAGTGCCATGGAGATAGATCTCACCGGCCAGGCTACCGCAGAATCGTTGCGTGGAACATTCTACTTCGGCATAGGAGGCCAAGCAGACTTCATGAGAGGTGCGGTGATGGCACCTGGCGGCAAGAGCATCCTGGCCCTTCCATCAACTGCCATCAACGACACCATCTCCAGGATAGTGCCGTCTCTTCAGGAAGATACTGGGGTGACCCTGACCAGAGGGGACGTCCACTATGTGGTAACTGAGTACGGCATAGCATATCTCCATGGAAAGAACATCAGGGAACGCGCTATGGATCTAATTGCCATTGCCCATCCCAAGTTCAGGCCATGGCTAATTGCTGAGGCCAAGAAGCGCTTGCTTATCTATAAAGATCAGGCATTCGTACCTGGCGCGAAAGGGGTATATCCAGTGGCTTTAGAGGCATTCAGGACAACCAGGAGCGGGCTTGAGATCCTCTTGAGGCCGGTGAAGATCGGGGATGAGCCCTTGATGAAAGACTTCTTTTATGCCCTTTCAAACGACAGCATGTACAGGAGGTTCATGTCCGCAAGAATGGATATGCCCCATGAGAGGCTTCAGCAGTTCGGGGTGGTGGACTATTCTTGCAGCATGATGATCCTGGCCATAATAGAGGGAGATAATAAAGAGACCATCGTCGGAATTGGGCAATATGACATGAACAAGGGAATGCATACAGCTGAAGTTGCGCTGGTGGTAAAGGATGAGCATCAGAAGATGGGGGTAGGCCACGAACTGCTCTCTTATCTCACCCATCTGGCCATGAGACGGGGCCTTCTGGGATTTACTGCCGAAGTCCTGATTGATAATAAGCCGATGCTTGATCTATTCAGAAATATGGGATTTGACACCGAAAAGAGAAGCGAAGAAGGGGTTTATGAAATGCGCATGATGTTCAGAGACCATGAGGGATAGATTCATAGCCGCCTGTAAAATCAATAACAGGATTGTAGCCGGTGAGATCGGAAAGGGGAGTACGAGGGGTTTAAGAACTGCCCATTATAGAGCATTTTTGCCCTTATTGATCCCCAGCTATAATCTTTTCAAAACTCTGTCTTTAAGGCCTGGTCTTTCTGGGTCCATCGCATTTTTTGCCACGAGGCGTTTTTTCAAAACCACGGTCCATTTTGCTGACCTTTATCGGCTTTGATGGATCGTGTTTGCCCGGACCATCGCTAGGCATCCCCTTAGCGCCCTTCTTTTGTCTCATCTCGACCTCCTGATATGCTAACTATGTGATCTAATATATGGGCTAATATATGAGTTATGCCCTGTCGCTGGCATACGAACAGAAGCCTTTGCACCTGTGCTCCGGCTCAATTCCACCGCCGGTTCCATTTGGAGGCGGAATACGTTTAATCTGAAGCGTGCAACTTTAGTCTGATCACTCTTCAGGCATCTGCTTTGATGTGAGGAGGCACATATCCAGCTCGCTCTCTAGTTCATCTATATGCTTGTTCAATTGCCTGATCTTATTTTGCAGGACTTTGACCTTCTCCTCAGATATCCTGAGCTTTTGTTCCTGGGATGCTTTAAGCTTTTCATCCGATGTCCTAAGCCGCTCCATCAGCTCCTTGATCCTCTCCTCTAGAATCTGAACGTTCTGACCAGATGTAGACATATTTATCACCTAGATCGCTTTGAAATTTCATTACTTGTTTTCTTTGTAACATTAATATCTATCTGAGAGCCAACTGTTAGCTTGGACATTATCTGGATAGTAGATATCAGCATAATGCCGCAACCAAGATGGATTGAGCCAGCTGTTCGAGGTTGAAGACGTCGAAAAGAATTGGCTCAAAACAGGAACGATCTGGTTCACAGAACCAGACTCTTGTTTTGGTCAGCTTTGCTGATTGCTACATCAAAAGTTCTCTTTATAAAAATTGGCCCAGCTTAGACCTTGTGGCCTATGGCAAAGCGGCGCATAACACGGTCTATCTGAATCTTGACCTGGTCCCCTACTTGGGTTCCTGGCACGAAGATTACAAAGCCCTCAACTCTAGCTATGCCATCCCCTTCACGAGCGGTATCTTCAATTTTTGCTTCATATTCGGCGCCAACCGTCACGGGGGCGGAGGGAGCAGAACTCTGCATAGAGGAATAACTTTCCTCACTTCTGAACATTTCTTCACGTCCTTGGCGAAAAACAAATACGAGTTTTGCGCATGGATATAAGCTTCTCTAACTATTAATACTTTTGCTTAGTCGCCTAAATATAAGATAATACAGGAAACATAAATCATATGAACGGCGAACTATAGAGATAACAGGTTATATCGATATGCACAATCTGGATATTCTGGCAAAAAGACTGGCGCAGTCTAGAAAAATAATGTGTAGCAGGACGGTTAATTCTCCTTCAGTTCGCCAGTGCCTGTGAAATCAATTATTGGATTTGAATCGATGGGATCGGGAAATATGGAGATAAGGAGCCGTCCGCTGTATACTTTTTTGCCTCTATGGAATTCTGCAACAATGGGCTCGTTTACAGGGATCTGGCCGGATTTTGCGTGCATCTCCATCATGGCACGAAGGTCCGTCTGAGAGACTACTGCCCTGCCGCGCCACTTCTCCTCACCGCCATCTGGTTTATCCCACTCTATCTTCCAATATTTTAAGGCCACTGGAAAGCTGTCCCACACCAGGCGACCGTCGCGGCCAATTATCGTTGACATTGACATATGGATCTACTGCACTTACATAATCATAAAGGTAACAGTATTACGAGATATCACGAGATTGTGAGGGTCACAATGACCCCTGAGCAGGGGATTGTGACGGATTGATGTGAAAATGCATCTGCCATCTGACCCATTTTCATGCCTCACGCGTGTCCAGTCGGACATGAAGGCTCAATGCAATGTCCTAAGCGCAGCAGCCTGTTGGATTCCAATCTAATGGCTCTTCAATTGAGTTTATACACGAGCTACATATCCAAACACCAGGGACGACGAACCGTCCAGTAGCAATCGTGCTACCGCAAAATACGCATTTGTAATCTTCCATTTCAACCTCTGACACAGTCATCTGTGTAAGTATAAGACACTAGCGAGGATATGGCAGAGGGATATATTCTGGAAGATGTATCCAAAGCCACCGATCGCTATTCCCAGGCAGAATGTGGCGTACGATGGCAGTAAGCAAATACAGGGAGAGCTATGATGGGGCGGGCGCTTTCCTGAGGCGGTGCAAGATATACGATGGAGGTGGATAATATATCATTGTTTACATAAAATAGAAAAACAGGAATCAGGATCAATCAATAACTCTCTCAGCAAGGTAAGCCCGTGCTGCCCAGGGATCGGACAATAGCTCATCTATTCGCCTCTCAGACATCTCCCAGAGCATGTCATCTATCTCTATCTCCTCGTCCCTCTTCTGCCACCAGGAGAGGCATATGCTAGCTGCCAGCCCACAGGCTTCTTCGTCAGACAGATTTATGGAGGCACAAAGGCTCTCGCCCACACACGCACCAACCGGTGCTCTAGTACAACGATCACAGGTCATATCGGCTTCCTCACTAGAACTGCTGAATTCGTCAGAGGGCACCAGCAAATTCGCCTCCATCCGCGCCCCAGGGATGCAGGCGTGATAATTTGTGGAACAGGATTTGCCCCATTCCATATAAAGGATATTACTCCAGGTATGCACTTGATCATGTGCTGGTTAGAAAGCTGTCTGCAAAGGATGCGCAAAAAGAGCTTTAAAAACAAATCAGGCAGTGGCAAGGGATGGCTCGATCGAGACCCGGTCGCAAAATGCCTTGATCTGGCCCTCGTCCATGCTGCGTTTGGGAATTATGAGAACTCTATATCCATCTCCTTCGAGCCTGGTATTGAAGTCCCGGAACATGCTCAGCTCCACCTTTCCCTGTCTGCCTAACTCCGGCAGCTTCAGGATGGCCACCTTTAGAGAAGGGATAACCGCATCCACTATATAACCCCACCTTGTGGGTCGGTTGATCAACACCACAATATCTCTGCGTCTCAGCTCAGTGATTATGCTGTCAAATTTATTCATCTCTGGCACTCTGGATCTTGTAATTTCGGATTCCTCCAATCGTCATTTTCTTGATGCATTCCTGGGAGCTGTGCATCACAGCTATCCAATCACAGCGTTTCGTTGTTTGCCTGTCACTTCGAGCGCTTTTAGAGGGCCGCAAAAGACAGATTAGTGCAAAAACTTGCAGGGATTGAGCCGCCTTGAACGTCCCTCTCCCGCTGTTGCGGATGTTGTCTGCCAAAACAGATCGACTGAACATCAATCGAATCTGTTTAGTACTCTCTTTCGGACACTTAATTCACTTGCCTTTTCTGCCCATTCATAGAATATAGCCTGTTGCAAAATCATCTCAGCAAATATCCTTGAATCCATACAATACAGTGGATATGGATTGGTATTCTGGATGATATACCTGTTGGCCAAGACGATGAACGGACCATCTCCCAATTCCGGGCAAACCTGCATGTATGAGAGAAGCTATGAGAGACGTCAATTTTTAAGATCGGTTGGCAAACGATTATGAATATCGGCGAACCTTATGCTGGAAAAAGGAAGACGTCTCATGAACACCGATGACAACCAACACCGTGCGATCCTGCAGAATATCGCTGAAGAGGCAATGCTTGAGAGGGGGCTCCTACCTGACTTTTCTGCCAGAGCGCAGAAGGAGCTGAACAAGATTCAGGCACCAGCAAGGAAAGACAGCGAGAGCATTCGTGACCTCAGGGATGTGCTCTGGGCTTCAATCGACAACGATGATTCTGAAGATCTGGACCAGCTGACCGTTGCCATTCCCATGCCAGATGACAGGATCAAGGTCCTGGTGGCTGTGGCTGATGTAGACGCCATAGTGAAAAAGGGATCTGCCATCGACTGGCATGCGCGACAGAATACGACTTCAGTCTATACTGCAGCCAAGATATTCCCGATGCTTCCTGAAAAGCTCTCCACCAACCTCACATCCCTGAACCTGAACCAGGATCGACTGGCGATAGTGGTTGAGATGGTGATTGGCCCTGATGGATCGCTCCAGGATTCGGACGTCTACAGGGCGCTTGTTCGCAATCACGCCAAGCTCGCCTACAACGGCGTTGGTGCATGGCTTGACGGGACTGGTCCTATGCCCCAAGCTGTTGCTGCAGTTGACGGCCTTGCCGAGAATCTGCGGCTGCAAGACATGGCTGCCCAGAACATGAAGAACCTGCGGCACGCCAAAGGATCGCTCTGTCTTGAGACGATCGAGGCAAAGCCGGTGTTTGAGGGAGAATGCATCCTCGATCTGGAGGTGGAAGAGAAGAATCGCGCTAAAGAGATCATAGAGGACTTCATGATCGCAGCAAACGGCGTAATTGTTCGCTACCTATCATCCAGGAACTTCCCCTCCATCCGCCGCGTGGTTCGCGTCCCCAAGCGCTGGGAGAGGATTGTTGAGATTGCAGCGCAGCGCGGCTTCAGGCTTCCAGAAAGCCCAGACTCAAAAGCGCTTGAGAAGTTTCTAGTGAGAGAAAAGGCATCTGATCCGCTGAGGTTCCCCGATCTGTCATTAGCAGTGATCAAGCTTTTGGGAAACGGAGAATATGTTGCAGAGCTTCCTGAAGACAAGCCTACAGGGCACTTCGGCCTGGCGATCAGGGACTACACACATTCCACAGCGCCAAATCGCAGGTATCCAGACATCATCACGCAGCGCATGCTGAAAGCTGCCATAGAAGGAAAGCCTCTGCCCTACAGCAAGGACGAGCTGGATGATCTTGCAGTCCACTGCACCGAGAGAGAGGACAAGGTCACCAAGATCGAGCGACAGGTGAGCAAGTCTGCTGCAGCGCTTCTACTGGAGTCGAGAATTGGTGAGCAGTTCGAGGCCATAGTTACAGGCGCTGCACCAAAAGGCACCTGGGTCAGGCTTCTAGATATGCCGATTGAAGGTATGCTGATAGATGGATATCCAAGCGTCGATGTCGGCGACCGGGTTCGGGTAAAACTGGTGTCCGTAGACATCGAAAAGGGATTTATCGATTTCAGGAAAGCCGGTCCGTCAAGAAGCTGATACATGGATATCAGATGCCAAGACATATCAGAGCTAAAACGGGATCTGAGGCTCAGGCTTGAACCTCAGATGCCTTAAGGGTTCCCTGGAGATCAGGCCAGGGTATCCTCTTTGATCTTCTCTACTGCTTCCTTGCCAGCCAGGATCTCTACCAGCTTCAGGGCAAACTCCATAGCAGTGCCAGCAGCCTTGCTCGTGATCATCTTGCCGTCCACCACAACTCTCTCGTCCACGTACTGGGCGCAGGAGGCGACCTCGTCTTTTCCTGCAGGGTGGATGGTAGCTCGCCTGCCATTGATGACTCCGGCTTTCACGAGAACTGAAGGCGCTCCGCAGATTGCGGCGACGTACTTGCCCGCCTTATCCATATCCTGTACTGCTTTGATCACCCGACTGTCATTTCCCAGGTTGACGAAGCCTGGGCTTCCGCCTGGAAGGACGATGGCGTCGAAGTCGTCTAGCTTTACATCGTCCAGAGTTGTGTCTGGCATCACCTTGACCTTGCTCCTGCCTTCTGTAAGTCCGGGCTTCAGCCCTGCAATCACTACGTCTATGCCTGCGCGCCTGAGAATGTCAACTGCAGTGGTGAACTCTATCTCTTCAAAACCTTGAGCCAGGGGTATTAAGACTTTCATGATCTCCTCGATCTATGGAAGTTGCATCGAATGATTATGGGCTTTTCCCCAGGGTTCAGAAAACTTCGGTGTATGCAAATGCTAAAAATAGATAAAAGGGGAACCAATAAAAATAGGAGCAGATACGCTTTCAGTTATCCTAAGGGGATCACGTTATAGCCCAGCAAGAGCGATATTATTGCCAGAACGATGAAGACGATGATCAGCCATTTGGCGATTTCCATCGATATGCCAGCTCCGCGCACTCCCAGCACAGCAAGCACCAGAGCTATTACAAAGAATATTATGGCCAAAGTAAGCAAGTCTGCCATTTCGCACACTCCTACATATTTTAATTACACTTGGAAGTATTTATAATTTGCTAATAGACTTGATGATTGGACCCCGGAGGTTAAAGGCATGGTTAGCTACAGGGTCGTTAGCTACAGGGTCAAACCTTGGGCCTTTATCTACAATCGCTTTTATCTACAATCGCTTTTATCTACAATCGCTTTTATCTACAATCGC
>CAZXDN010000020.1:10273-13348 GCA_964639235.1 uncultured Methanotrichaceae archaeon
CAATCGCTTTTATCTACAATCGCTTTTATCTACAATCGCTTTTATCTACAATCGCTTTTATCTACAATCGCCTTTATCTACAATCATTATTTGACTGAAAGATCCGCAACCGATAAATATATAGAATTAGCTTTAATGGCTATCTGGAGGGATCCCCCTGAGAATAACTGATATTTTGATCTGCATTGTCATGGCCCTGTGCCTCTTCTCTCTGGCCGGTGCCCAGGAAAATATAACTGTGAATCAAAGCGCGTACACTGCCCCAAATGCCAACGAAAGCGCAAAAGGCGAGCTGATATCATTTCTGGAAGAGGCAAAAGCCTTTGCACTTAACAGCAGCAGGGAAGATGCCTTGAATGCCTTTGGCGACCCCAACGGCAGTTTTGTCCGAAAAGATATGTATGTCTTCGCCTACGATTTCAACGGCACTCTCCTGGCTCACCCTTACCTTCCTGAGCTTGTGGGAAGAAACAACCTCGACATGATCGACATCAACGGAGTGCGAATGATCGGGAACCTGATGGAGATAGCCAAACGGGGAGGCGGCTTTGCCTACAACGTCTATCCCAATCCGGCAGAGGGAAACCAGCTGAGCCTGAAGCTCCTTTATGTGCTTAAAGTTGACGACAACCTCTGGATAGGTTCTGGAATTTACCTTCCTGGCCAGGTTCCACACTTCAACCCCGATGAGCAGCGCCGGATGAAAAGCCTTGTGGACTCTGCCAGAGACTATGCCCTGGAGAACGGAAAAGATGCAGCTGTCAAGGCATTCAACGATCCCAATGGGACTTTCGTCCAGGGCGACTTGTATATCTTCGCCTATGACTTCGATGGAAACGTCATTTGCCTGCCGCTGCAGCCGAAGCTGATTGGAGAAAACCGGATAAACATCACAGATCCCAACGGCGTTGCCTTCGTGGCTGACAGCATCGGCATTGCCAGAAACGGGTCTGGCCATCACTACTACATCTACCCCAACCCAGGAGATGGGATGCAAGAGGAGCTGAAGATGAGCTATGTGACGAAGGTGGACGATGCCTGGTATCTGGGAGCAGGAATCTACAGCGATTATTCCTCATCTGCCCAGAATCAGTCGCTGTCCCTCCTGAAGCCCTCTAACAGGGATGAGCTGAAGACGTTTGTGCAGGAGGCAGTCACTTACGCTCTGACCTCGAAGAAAGACAAGGCCTTGAGAGACTTCATGGACCTGAACGGCACATGGGTCAGGGAAGATGTGTACATCTTTGCCCACGACTTCAACGGGACGACTCTGTGCCTGCCATTCATGCCTGAGGCTGTAGGCACAAACCGCTCAGACATACAGAACGACGAGGGCGCCTACATCAACAGGGACATGAGAGCAATCGCACTTAATGGAAGCGGCTTCTACGAGTACAGCTGGAGAAATCCCGTCACCAACCAGAGCGAGAACAAGCTGAGCTTTGTCTCAAAGGTGGACGATACCTGGTACCTGGGGTCGGGTATATACGCGCCTAAATAAACAAATTCGTTACGGCTTTTGGCAGGCCTGGCCTGCACTATTTTTATTCAAGAGCACATACCCACACTACAAATATATCGATCGTTATATCTAATACCTTGCTTAGAACTTATTCTACCAGCTGACGGCATCATGCTTTGGAGAGCTTGGGGATGAGCTCAAAGTCAAAGCATTCGGGATACCACAGACGACTCTATAAAAGGAAATATTTTTATAGTAACTCACTTAAGATTCAAAACAGCTATCAGTAACGCTGGTGTGGGAAGTGGTTTAAGTGTACGATGCTAAAGCTAATCAAACTCTGGAGATATTACGCTGGCTCTCAGTTCCAGTTGGCATATTCTTCGCCTATTATCTTGGAAATAATCCCGTGCAGCAGTTCAGCATTTTGTCACTGATTGTGATCGTCTTCATGGCGGGGCTGACTGGAATCGAAAGCCTTTTCTTTGCAAGGGCCTCATCAGAAAATACAGGCTATATGAGTGGAAGAGCATATCAGAGACAATCTGGAATGAACAACCTGGCTCTGGCGATAACTGTAGTTCTGGCTCATCTCCTCGGCTGGGGGGTGTATGCAGATTTGAGCCTCATGAGCGTGCTCCTGATATTCCTGACTCTGTCAGGGATCAACCACGCGTACTCTGCGCTCAAGGAGGGCAACAGGAACATGAAGAACATGGCCCGGCCCATGCTCACTGCCTTGCTGCTAATTGTGATAGTGCCATTTATGTCGAGGGCACTGGCCTTTGCCTGATTCCTTTTCCGTTTTCTATTTTGACTATAAGCTCAAAAGATGAGCAGCCAGAATAGGGGCAGCTATGAATCAGTCATAAAAGATCACATGGCCTATGATCGAATCTCAAACACATTTATTATCACATTTAACATGGGTTAAGCTGCAGGAGCGCGATTTGTTCCTGGATTGGGCAATAAGTTCGAGGTATGGGATAAAGCCGGGTCAGCAGAGGATCTCGAAGACGACAGAAGTTGAACAGACAGGAAAGACGAACGAACGCTACTGAGCCATAAAGTCTCATAAAAGTCTCAAATTAAGGAGCCTACGATGGAGCTTGAGAACTCATCCAGCGTCTTCATGATGCTGATGTACGTATATCTTAGATCGTATGAGGAAGCGATCCAGGACTTCGAGACAGCAATAAAGGACGTTGGATATCCAGACATGGCGCTGACTGCACTCAGACAGAAGTACGGCGAGAGGATCGACAAGGTGGCAAAGGAGATGTGTGCATCCTAGCAGCTGAACTCCGGGAATGGAATCAAAAAGCAAAGCTCCGACGCTGCCGCTTCTGCCCTCTACGCGGATCCAAGCTGCATGCCTAAGAGCATGGTGATGAATATCATTATCGCTGAGGCACATGGCAGAAACCCCTCCAACGCAAAACGGCCCACGATGCATCTCAACCTCGAACATGGCTCCTTTTTTGGTCATAGCTTTCAACCCAGGGACCAGTTAGAATTCAGCGCAATTCAACATGCTCCAGCCTGGCACTGTCATGGAACTGTCATGGCACTATCATATACCTCAAGAAGTAGACAACTGCAGCAACTAGTGG
>CAZXDN010000020.1:13448-19440 GCA_964639235.1 uncultured Methanotrichaceae archaeon
TCCATTAGAGTTATCCATTAGAGTTATCCATTGGAGTAGATGCTAAATGCTCATAGAGCGGTTGCTAAGGGATGTTGCTAAAAGATGCTGCTAAAAAAGAAGTTGTCAAAAGCTCTCGCCAAAATATCTCTCAAGTTATCTGAAACTAAAAATTTGAGAGGATCTCGGCTGTAAGCTAATTCAAAGTATCCAGGAAGCGGACGCTGCATCAGCTATGTGGATGTGGCTACTGGCTATTTTCTGACCTCTTCGAACAGCTTCTTTTCCTTGTATGCAGGATACCACATCATCTTCATCAATCCAAGAACCATGATCATGCCCATTGCCATCAAGAGAATTTTCAGTCTCATCTACATCACCCGGCTGGCTAGATTTCTTCAGTTAGGATAATATACTGGCCAATACTACTTAAAAATTTTGAGATAACTTTCACTTGTACCATTCAAGGCTGTCTGCCACATAGTCTATAAACGAGATGAAGAACTCCTTGGCCTCAAGATTCATATCCGTGGATGAGATCAGCTTTTTGGCCTCAATGGCGTGATCTCTGGAGATGGCTTTGGCCGCATCTAAAGCACCACTGCTCCTCATGAGACCTTTTATGGCCTCTACATCCTCTTTCGATATATCCCCGTTGCCATTCATGATCTTTGCCACCCTACTGTCTTTCTCCATTGTGAGGACCATGTGCAGTGGCTTCTTTCTCTTGGATATATCGCCGCCAGGTTCTCTGCCGTACTGCTCCTCAGAGGCGAAGGTATCTATGATGTCATCCTGGATATCGAAGGCATAGCCGATGTGCTCTGCAGCGCTCTCCAGAAGAGCTATATCTTTCTTAGGAGCTGAAGCCAGGATCGCTCCAGTGAGCATTGCCATCCTGAAGAGCGAGACCGCTCTCTTGCTGGCCATTACCTTCCACTCTTTCACATTCGGCTGCGTGTACTCGAAGAGGATGTCCAGCATCTGGCTCTCGTTCACTGCAATGTATTCGCACGAGGTCAGTTTTATTACCTCTGCGAGCTTCTCTGGAGGAAAGCCGCTATCAATTACAGACTTTATGGCAAGAGAGTAGAGCATGTTGCCCACCAGTATCGATGATCCAAGCCCGAACCTCTCTCCAAAACGCTCTGCGAAGATCCTGTGCAGAGTCTTGCCGCCCCTCCGGGTCTCTTCGTTATCAGAGATGTCGTCATGAACGAGGATGCTGTGTCTGTAGAGTTCAACTCCTGATGAGACCCGGATTATTCCCTGGTCGACCTTATCAGCATAGCCTTTGTAAACTACCAGAGTGCAGCAGGAGCTGAGCCTCTTGCCCCCTCTTAGAACGAACTCCTCGGCTGCTTTGTAGACATCTTCGATGAACGGATGGTAGCTTTTCGCCTCTTTGCCCAGCTCCTCGAACTGATCTCTTAAATCGTCCTCAATGACCTGGCCAATCCCCTCTAGCACATCTGTGTAACTCATGTGTCTTTTTCCACCCATCTTTCTATGAACGATCGTATGCTGCTTTGTCCCGCCTGTCGGTTTATTCTTCTCCCATAAGATGTTTATGCGCAGATTAGCCTGGAACCTGCTATTTTTGCGCTATCTAAAGGACAGAAGTAGCGCAAATGAATTTAAAATTGAACCGCTAATTGAGGCAAAAATATCAGGGATTAAATGATGTGAGCAGTTATATGCATACTTTTAATTTAGCATTACGTCAAGCAGACTAAAAGCACTGAGACAATTGATCATAAAATATATTATCCCCACCTCGCATTGTGACCTGTGGCAGTGTAGAGGAATATGAAGATCGACGATGCAGATGAATGCTGGATTAACAAGGCGGCAGATGAATGGCCGAGATAAATGGCCGAGATAAATGGCTGAGGTAATGCTGGTGATGATTAAGATAACGATGGCTAGAAATGAAGGGGTGATAATGGCAATAGCGGGAGACGGGAATAGCAATAATGGGAGATGAAAATGGCAATGGCAATCAAGATATCGATGATTGAGATATTGAGGGCGATGAAGATGATAATGGCAATGATGTCTGAGACCATGAAGAATGTCACAGCGAAGACTATAGCGCTAATTGGAGTGATGCTATGAAGATTTTGGCCTTAGTTGGCAGCCCTAGAAAGGGAGGGAACACAGATATCCTGATAGACTGCATTCTGAAAGGCAGCGAGGCTTCCGGCCACACAGCAAGCAAGGTCTACCTTTATGATCATCAGATCTCGCCGTGCATAGACTGCCGCAGATGCAAGAAAGATGACAACACCTGTCCTCTGAAAGATGGGATGACGGAGATCTATCCCATAATTGAAGAGGCAGACCTGATCATCTTCGGCACGCCCATCTACTGGTATGGCCCGACGGGAATGATGAAGCTGCTAATCGATAGAATGAGGCCGTTTATTGCCAGCAGAAAGCTTAATGGCAAGAAAGGCCTGGTCGTGTCTCCCTCTGAAGAAGGTCCAGCCTGCTGCGGCCCTATGAATGAGATGTTCCTGATGTCATTCCGGTACCTGGGAATGGAATCGGCAGGAAGCCTCCTTGCCAGGGCATATGAGAAAGGCGAGATCAGGAAAAGCCCGGAGTACCTCGAACAAGCATACGATCTTGGAAGAGCGCTGTAGCCTTGCGGCAGATGGCGGCTCAGCAAAAATAAAACTAAGGGATAAGAAAAGACATTTAGACAACTGACAGCTCGATTTTAAAGAGCTGTGTTCACCGAGATCTTTTCATCCCTTATGTCCTTCTCAGCCTTCATATATTTGGCATATCTGGATACATCGATATTGGATCGATCGGCTGAATCGAGACGTCTCCCACCTCGATGAAGATGCTTCTTGTGGCTGTGCCTCCTGAGTTTGACGCAGTCAGAGTATACGACGTGCTGGTGTACGGCTTTACAGATACAGATCCCGATGGACCAACCCAGCCTATGCCTGGGCTGATGGTCACCCTGTCAGCTCCTGAGACCGACCAGACTAAGCTCGCCGTATCTCCCCTCGATATCGATCCTTTATCAGCGCTGAAGTAGCCGATCACTGGAGGCATAACCCTCTGAATGACATCGACCCTGGCAGAAGCTGTTACTGCACCTGCTGGGTTTGATGCCCTCAGAGTGAAGACCGTGGTCTTGGACGGAGACACAGATATGGTGCCCGTCGGGTTGACAATTCCGATATCTGGATCAATTACCACGTTGTAGCTCCCTGATCCGGATGTTGACCAGCTGAGGATAGCTCTCTCTCCGCTCATCAATCGGGTCGGCTGAGCGCTGAAGTAGGTGATGGAAGGCTTGCTCACCTGTGGCTTAATGACAGTGACAGATGCAGATGCAGTGGATGCGCCCTGGGCATTCCTGGCTGTAAGGACGTAGGTTGTGGACTTGGAAGGCATCACAGCAATCGATCCTGACAAAGAAGTCTTTCCTACGCCTGAGATAGTCACCTCTGCAGCATTTGAGACTGACCAGGAAAGGGTTGTGCCTGCTCCCAATGTCACAGATGAAGGGCTGGCGCCAAAGTAGCTGATGACAGGATTGTTTGCAGTCTCTGGCGTGTTTGCAGGCTTCGCTACACCAGAGGCGCTCACGATCACGCTTGTGCTGGCAGTGGAATTCCCCTCAGAGTTTCCAGCGACGAGGGTATAGCTGGTGGTTTTATCTGGAAAAACGAGCATCGATCCTTGAAGCCCTATTTCCCTTTCACCAGGAGCTAAAGCTCCATCTCCATATTCATTGCCGTATCCGTAAGCCTGGACGAGGTAGCTTCCCGGCTCTATCAAGACGAAGGCACAGCCTGATACATTCCACTTCAGAAGAGAACCGTTGCCCGCTTCCACCATGCCAGGATCTGCCTCGAACTGCTGAATTGCCGGATTTCCAGGCCCGGCGGCACCAGCTGCCAGAGACAGCAATCCCATAAAGACCAATCCCAGTACCATTGATTGGATGACGAACTTTCTGAGAATTGCATCTCCGACTGTTGCATTTCTGACTATCGCATTTCTGACTATCGCATTTCTGACTATCACATTTCTGACTATCACATTTCTGACTATCGCATTTCTGAGGACTGTATTTTCTGCTGTAGCCCTTCTTCTCATCTTTGGCGCCTCTGTCCTCGTCTCCGGGTCAAAGGAGCTGTCGAAAAAGACATGACCAGATGCGTGGCCAGATGCGTGAACAGCTGCGTGGCCGGAAATAGCGCCGCCAGAAAATATGTGGCCTGACCTGTGTCCAAATTTGGCGCTGAGAAGCATACGTCCGCCTCGACCTGTGACCGAATTGGGTTTATTGCACATAGTTACCGCACAACCTGCTCGCAATTGTTCTGTTTATAGCGATCTACGACCAACCTTGTGACAAACACCGTTTACAAACACCGAATTAAGAGTTATCGAATAAACTATTATCGCTCTTTAAAACAGCCATTATAGCTATCAAAAAATAAATCGATATTGCCTTCGAAGATAAACCGTTATTGTCCTAAAACAGACCACTATCGATCTCGAAATCCGTCTCAATCTGAGACTTCATCCTGCGTAGATTGGATAATTGCTGGAATATTTTAAGCTCACATGCACAAAGTCAGGGCAGGGATAATGTGAATCCAATATAGAGGTGATATATAACAAACTGTTAAATGGGTTTACTTCATTATATAATGCTGAAATACAGGAGGACTTTCATGAATCGCCGTTTGGTCATAACATTAATCGTCTTCTGCGCCCTGATGTCCAGCACTGCTCTTGGCAGCCTGGGCGGCTCTCAAAGCGCAGTGGACACGTCTTTGCCCGCTCTGGGCTCAAATGCTCTGGCTTCAGGCACAGCATCCAGCACTGCTATGGGAACAAGCGCCAGCACACTGGCCTATTCGCAGGACTTGGCCGCAGGGGAGTACGACACTTCGAGCGTGGCGAGAATCGCCGAGAGCGCTCCACCCACATCGCAGCAGCAAGTTCTCAACGCCTATAATCTCAACGCTGAGCAACCCAGCGCTGTGTACTATGGAGGAAGATCGATCTCCTGGAACACATTCTCCAGCAGCTATCTCGGAAGCGCTCCAGGATTCTGGCTGGACACAGCTGGCGGATGGTCATGGTACGCTATGCTGCCTCTTGGTGGATGGATGAGGGAGCTTATGTACATCCCGTCTTCAGGTCCTCTCAGAGTTTATGAGATATATCCATCAGGCATGACTGCAACCTACAACCTGGGCACTGCCAGATCCGGATTTAACTACGTCTGGTTCAACGGCGACACCACAGGAAGGCATATCTCCATCTTCACGGTCAACGGGGTTGCCAGCAACGCTGTGATCGTCGATGTGGTTACTTCACAGTATTACCCGGTGGAAAATCCGACCTATGTGCCAATTTATACCTACCCATATAACACCTACCCATCATCTTACTATTACGGCTACGGCTTCTCATCTGAGGTATCCACTGGCTCCGGAAGCACCGGCACTTCGATTCCTTCTGGAACCACTCCAGGAAGCACGGGAGGACAAACCTCTCAGGGAACCGGATCGACGAGCTCTAACAAGGCGCCGTACATAGTAAGCTTCGGCCCAGAGGTCCCAACTCCAGTGGGCTTAGGCGAAAACAGGGTGCGGTTCATAACAGATGCTCGCGACCCTGACGGCGACACAATCTACTTCAGGTACCTGCTAAACGGCCCATCGACAGGCGGAGCCTGGCAGGATCAGTCATCCTGGATACCTGACAAGTACTGGCTGCTCACCAAGACGAGATATGATAAGGGAACATACCAGATCCAGGTGCAGGTGAGGGACAAGAACCACGCAGGCGAGAACGCCTACGATGACGCCAAGATCACCAGCTATACCATAAGCTAGGGAGATCCTGGGAAATCTGGATCTCCGACCCTCTCTTTTTCGTCCGTTTTGGTGATCTTCAGAGTAGCTTTGCTTTCAGGATTAACTGCGCTGCCACATATGCCCCTGGATAACTTAGCTTCTGGACTTAG
>CAZXDN010000020.1:19540-24901 GCA_964639235.1 uncultured Methanotrichaceae archaeon
TTCTGGAATTAGCTTCTGGATAACTTATATCTCGGCATGGCTCCTATGGTCCTTGCATAATGGCGATAATAGTTGGCTGCAGCGGCTGGTCCTATGATGATTGGATTGGCATGTTCTATCCCCTTGAGCTTGCCAGGAAGAAAGGAGAATGGTTTGCCTACTACGCCAATTACTTCAAGACGGCTGAGATCAACAGCAGCTTCTACTCGATGCCAAACGAGTTTGCAGTCAGATCCTGGATAAAGAAAGCCAAAGAGACAGGAGGCTTCGAGTACTCCCTCAAGATGCCCCAGCTT
Source organism: uncultured Methanotrichaceae archaeon (assembly GCA_964639235.1). GTDB lineage: Archaea > Halobacteriota > Methanosarcinia > Methanotrichales > Methanotrichaceae > CAZXDN01. The sequence continues at coordinate 19,837 of CAZXDN010000020.1, forward strand.
GTAACCCATAAATCGATGGTGCAAAGAGACCTTCAGAAATCCGTATTCGTTGCAAAAACGTTCGAGAGGACATGCCTCAAGCCTCTGGCCGAAGAGGGGCTGTTGGGGTGCACCCTGATTCAGCTGTCTCCTTATTTCAGAAATGGTTTCAGAAATGGCAGCTTAAGAGACGAGATAGATTCGCTGTCCGTTTTGGAGGGAGTGCTCGACTCCCTCTCAACATGGGAATACGACTACTCAGTCGAGTTCAGGCACAGGAGCTGGCTTGATGAAGAGAAGAAGGAGATCGATGCCCCCGTACTGGATGCTCTCAGGCAGAGGAACGTGGCCAACGTGATAATGGACAGCCCTGGCTTTCCGATAACAAAAGAAGAAACCGCCAACCATGCTTACGTCCGCTTTCACGGAAGGAACCTCGATATATGGTACAGAAGTGGGGAAGATAAGGACAAAGACGATGTCAAAGGTGAGAGCGGCAAAAGTGATGAGGATAAAGGCAAGCGCGACAAATGTGAGAGTAACAGATGTGAGAGTAACAAAAGTGAGAACGGCAAAGTCAAGATTGTCAGAGAAGAAAGCTACAAATCAGAGCGCGAGAGCCACAAAGTCGGGAATTATGAGATAAAGAGCGACTACAGGCTCAACAGATACGACTACCTCTACACCTCAGACCAGCTTGAGTCATGGGTTCCCAGAATCAGAGATGCTGAGATAAAGGCCGAGAAGGTCAGAGTTTACTTCAACAACCATGCCAGGTCCAAGGCTGTGAAAAATGCATTCAAGCTCATGGACATGCTGCACGTAAAGCACAAATCAAAGGAGATAAGGCTCCAGAATCAGTTCACCCTGGGAAGCTTTGCCCTTGGAAATGGCCAGTTTAGGAGAGAAAAGGATTGAAAATAAAAAACTAGAGCTTTCCCTCAATTGCTCTCAGCCGGTTATCTATATCGTCGAGCTTTCTCTCTATTCTCTCCAGAGTAGCCCTGAGTGGGCCAAATGGACCTTCGACCGGCACATTGGGCGGCACATTGATCTCTGGAAGCTGCGGCCTCTCAGGAACTATCAGGTTATCTCCAACATCTGGCAGTCCAATTCTGGGTTCTCTTCCTGGCATCATGTTTACAGCTACTCATGGAAATTATTTATATCCAATGCTCAAGGCTGTTTCGCCATCAAGTCGATCCAATGTCGGGTCCAGTCAGATATCAAACTGATATCAAATCCGATTCCTTATCGAGTTCAATCCATCATCCTTTTAAATCAGTGATAACTAGTTGACATCTCAATGCATTAATATAAATTCTATGATATGAATGATTTCTGGAGCTTATCCGCAAGGTTAATTTGCATTTTCTGCAATAATGCACTACATCTGATGATTGCTATCTGCGATAACAAGAGCGATCCAATAAAAAGTCTGCAGGCCTGGAGCAATAAGATGTCAAGCGGCAATCTACCTGAGAAGATCTCTGAGATTGTGCATCGCCTAAATGAGCTGAAGTCATGCGCATCCAAGGAGTCGATTTACGCAGAAAATATCTTGTCCGAAGCCATCGAGGAGCTTAACGTTATCCTGAAAGAACTATCTTCAGCCGATGAGGGACCGGGCTGTCATCAAGAAAAAATGTCCGATGTTGGAAACAAATGCAAGAGGGATCTCAAGAACCTCGAGGCGGTCGAAGAGGCAACTCCGGCTAACACAGCAATCAGAACGAAAATCCATGAGACGAGAGAAGCTCATCTCCATGAAGTGAATGGTCCTCTAGAAACCAGCATCAAAGAGAGGACTACTGAGCTAGAGAGAGCAAACCAGGGTCTACAGGAGGAGATATCTGAGCGTATACGCGCACAGGAAGCTCTGGAGGCTGAAAGGCGGCGGTTCAACGAGGTTCTGGACATGCTTCCGGCTTACCTGGTGCTTATTGCGCCTGATTATCACGTTCCTTTTGCCAATCGCACCTTTCAGGAGCGCTTTGGAGAGTCTCATGGCAAGCGCTGCTTCGAGTTTCTGTTTGGAAGAAGCGAGCCTTGCGAGACCTGCGAGACATTTTCAGTGCTGAAGACCAGTGCCTCCCACTGCTGGGAATGGACCGGTCCTGACGGCTGCAACTACGACGTGTTTGACTATCCCTTCAGCGACATCGACGGCTCCAAGTTCATCGTGGAGATGGGAATTGATATCACTGAGCGCAAACGCGCGGAAGAAGCGCTCCGTCTGGCAAATGCATATAACCGGAGCTTGATTGAAGCGAGCCTTGACCCGCTGGTGACAATTGGGCCAGACGGAAAGATCACCGATGTGAACGTCGCCACAGAGGCTGTGACAGGTCGCAAGCGAGACGATCTCATCGGCACGGATTTCTCAGACTATTTTACAGAGCCTGAGAGAGCCCGCGCAGGGTACCAGCAGGTCTTTCGAGAAGGGCTTGTGCGCGATTTCCCTCTGGAGATATGGCGCAGTGATGGCTACATTACACCGGTACTCTACAATGCCTCGGTCTACAGAGACGATGTCGGACAGGTCATAGGGGTGTTTGCCGCTGCCCGCGACATAACAGAGCGCAAGAAGGCCGAAATTGAGCTTGAGAAGTATCGCACTCATCTCGAAGAGCTGGTCATTGAACGCACTGCAGAGCTGGAAGGAGCGCTGGCAAAGCTCCGGAAGGAGATCACTGAGCGAAAGCTTACTGAGCGGGCACTGCGCTGGAACAAAGAGCGTGCAGAGATCCTGTCAAATGTGACCAGTCGCCTGCTCGTAAGCGACAGTCCACAGGATATAGTGGAGGAACTCTGCCTCAAGGTGATGGAGTTCCTCGACTGTCAGGCTTTCTTCAACTACCTGGTAGATGAAGATAAAAGATGCCTGCACCTCAATGCCCATGCAGGCATTTCTGAAGAAGACATAAGCAAGGTCGAGTGGCTTGACTACGGAATTACGGTCTGCGGATGTGTTGCCCGTGATGGCGTGCGGATGATCTCCGAGAACATATCTGAGAACTCGGACCCTCTCACAGAGCTTGTAAAGTCATTTGGCATCAATGCCTATGCCTGCTATCCTCTTTTAGCCCAAGGGCGGGTCATAGGAACCATCTCCTTTGGCACTAAATCCATGACCAGGTTCAGCGATGATGATCTGGATATGATGAGCGCAGTGGCCGATCAGGTATCTATAGCCATGAACCGCATTCATGCCAAAGAGGCACTGCGTAAAAGCGAGGAGCGATTCAGATTCGCCGTAGAGAACATGGTCGATGGCTTTGCCATACTCTCAGCAGTTCGAGACGACCACGACAGCATTGTTGACTTCCGGTACGAGTATATCAACGGATCTGGATGCAGCCTGAATGGCAGAACTGCAGAAGAACAGCTGGGCTGCCGCCTTCTGGAGCTTCGGCCCTCAGACAAAGAAACGGGTATATTTGAAGATTACGTAAAAGTGGTCGAGTCCAGTCAGCCCATGATCAAGGAATCATATTATTACGAAAACAATTGCGAAGGCTGCCGCAAGCTGTCGCGTGGACTGGAGTTCAGGGCGGTGAAGCTTGGGGACGGCTTTGCAGTTATCTGGCGCGATGTGACAGAGCGACTGAAGGCCGAAGAAGAGCTTGAACTCAGGGTCAGGGAGAGGACTGCTGAGCTGTCTGCAGCCAAGGAAGATGCAGAGGAGGCGGCCAAAGTCAAAGCGTCCTTCATGGCCAACATGAGCCACGAGCTGCGGACCCCCATGAATGCGGTCATAGGCATGACCAGCCTTCTCTTGGAGACGGATCTCGACGAGGAACAGAGGGACTTTGTGGAGATCATACGCACAGGAGGAGAGTCGCTCATGCGCCTCATCACCGATCTCCTGGACTTCTCCAGGGTTGAGAAGGAGAAGGTGGAGCTGGAGCATCAGCCTCTCTCCTTGCAGACTCTGGTCGAAGAATCGCTAGAACTGGTATCAACTCAGGCGAACCAGAAGGGCTTGAGACTATCTCATACCATAAAATATGGCACGCTCGATTCGATCATCGGCGATCCGGGAAGGCTCAGACAGGTTCTGCTCAACTTGCTCTCCAACGCTGTGAAGTTTACCGATTTCGGAGAGATATCCGTATCCGTCTCCTCCACGCCTCTGGGAAATAACAGACACCAGATTCTATTCAAAGTCAGCGACACTGGGATAGGAATACCTGCAGAGAAGATGGGCAAACTATTCCAGCCGTTTTCCCAGATAGAGATGACCATCAGCAGAAAGCGCGACGGCGCTGGCCTGGGCCTGGCCATAAGCAAGGGCCTGATTGAGTTAATGGGCGGAAAGATCTGGGCTGAATCTGCAGAGGGCAAAGGTTCGATATTCTGCTTTACCGTTGAGATTGAGGCCGCGCCAAACAAACACGAAGTGCCGGAGGGAGCAGAAAAAGCGTTCTCAGAGAAATTTGCAGAGCAGTATCCTCTGCGCATTCTGGTTGCTGAAGACAGCCCATCGAACCAGAAGGTGCTCCTGGAGATGCTCCGGAGGATGGGCTACAGGGCCGATGCTGTGGCCGACGGAAGCGAGGTACTTCAGGTCCTTGAGCGCAGACCTTACGATCTGATACTCATGGACATCAAGATGCCTGAGATGGACGGCCTGGAGGCGACGCGTCGGATACGAAGCCGCTGGCCTGGCGACCTCCCAAAGATACTGGCCATCACTGCCTTTGCCCTGGATGGAGATGAGGAACGGTGCCTCGAAGCTGGCATGAACGGATATCTGGCTAAGCCTGTGCAGAAAGAGAAGCTGATCAATGTGCTGAAGACGTGTATTCCAAAATCTCAATAAATGCCTGCACCAAAATCTCTTTTCTTGCATTAGATTTTGAATAAAGTTTAATGAATAAATATGGTCTATATCCAATTTAGGGATTTGCCGGCACCAGATCAGCATATCGCCATACTTATGCGGCGCCTTGCATGTACAGCAGCTCTGCTGCTTGTGCGCAGCCGCTCGTTTGACTGCAGCAGCTTCGCCTGGTGCATTTAGCATATTGCTGAAATCAAATTTAACATATTGCTGATTGAAAATTTAGCATATTGCTGATTG
>CAZXDN010000020.1:25001-39056 GCA_964639235.1 uncultured Methanotrichaceae archaeon
AAATTTAGCATATTGCTGAAAGCACATTGACAGTAGCAAGCCACCAACAGAAACTCGTTAAAATTGTATTCATGAGCCACAATGGAGTTGTGAGATCACCAATCAGAAGTATAATAAAAAAGGGAGATCAAGAACCGAAGTCCCGACCTCTGCCTTTTGAACTAGATGGAGAGTTGGAGTCCTATTGTTCCATAGATTAATAAATCTGGCGGCTTAATAATACGTAATGCTTATTTATTAGATATTTGTTAATACTTTTAATTATCTTATTTATTTTCTTAATTGTTTTTCTTATGGAAAAAGGATTAAATAGCACTTTATCATATTTGAGCCACATATATAGATCAAGTAGGAGGGAATAATACGAGATATCATACGGGCTGGCGCAGCGTTAGTGCTGTGTTCATGCTGCTGTTGATAGTTGCAGGCACATCGCTTGCAGATACATGGGACTTCAATCCAGGCAAATATGCATTGAAGCACACGCACGACTTCCAAGATTCGGTAGAGGGAGAGGGATACATGATGGAGTATCAGAGAGTAAACACCAATAACCTCTCACTTTTGGAGTACTCTCATGGAAGCGGGAGCTTCAAGCAGGCGGAGATATTGAATTCAACCCAGTCGACCACTCACGATTCTGACACGTATTACGTATACAGTGCGACTAAAGGATGGGTAAAGAAGTCCAAGGGAGCAAACAGCGCTATCTGCTTCACAAAGCAGAGTGAGAGCACTCAGGCGCCAACCAGCTTCGCATATGGAACAGGCTGGTATGCCAGCCACCCAGTCGAGTACAACTCTCTTCTGAAGGACAAGACTGAGGCCAAGAGCTACCAGGAGGCATCATCAATGGTCCACCAGCTTGAGTATGCCAGAGGCTACATTGGAGATATCTCTGTAGAGCTCAACTGCACTGCAGGCTATGAGTCTGATTACAGAAAAGGAGTATACGGCAAGGGACTCACCAAGATGAAGATCTTAGACGATGTCACACAGGGAACTGTACACGTCGGCGAACTGCAGACCGATACCCTCTACAGCAAGAAAGACGCCTTCGAGAAACAGGGATGGAAGGAGCCACTCATAGAGATAGATGTCAATTATATCGGCAACTTCCATATAGAGAAAGAGATGGAGCTCAATATCGAGAAGGATTACCCAATGAGCTCTTCTGACTGGCTGCCCTGCTGCTCTGGCGGCTACTTCGATATCCAGGACTACAAGTATCTCCTGCCCGGAGAAGTTGGGATATTCGACTGCACCTGCCGTGAGACATCTCTTTCCAAGTACCAGCCAGAGTGGAATGGGACCGCTGCCCAGTTCCCAACTGCCGAGTATAAAGACAAGGCATGAGGAACTGCAGCCACATCTTTTTTTTATATTGAGATCCAATTGAAATTGTAGGTGGGAGATCGTTGAAGACTGATATACTGCGCAGCCTGGCCTGGATGCTATGCATCTTTTTGATCTGTTCCTGTGCATTGGCACAGCAAAATGCATCTGAGTCGGGATACCCAAAGAAGATAGTGGACTCTGCTGGAAGAGAGATCACCCTCCAGATGCCAGTAGAGAGGATAATTGTTCTGAGCACTGACGCTGCTGAAGCGGTCACTATGCTTGGTGCTGCAGACAAGGTCGTAGGAGTCTCAGACTCTGTTAAGAACAAGGCCTATTACTTCTCGAATCTCAAGGACAAGCAGTCGATCGGCAAATGGAACGATCCGGACTACGAGATGATAGGCGAGATTGCGAAGAAGGGAGACGCAATTGTGCCTGACATCATCGTCATAGGCTACAGCTATCCAGATAAGCCCTATGGCATAAATGCAGTGGATAAGAAGCTGGAGACTTTCGGAAACATCACTGCCGTTGCCCTTGACTTCTACAAGCCTGAGAACATGACCGCTGAGATAGAGAAGCTGGGAATTATACTTGGCAAGGAGGAGGAGGCCAAGGACTACATCGACTGGTATGATGAGAAAGATGCCCAGGTGGAGCAGGCCATAGAAGGGCAGCTCAGGCCCAAGGTCTATGTTGAGTGGAGCTCGAAGTCGGGCGAGCTCTCGACGCTCGGATCTGGCTCAGGTGCAGATGGCATGGTCAAGGTTGCAGGCGGAAACAACATTGCCAAAGATCTTGAGGATTCCTATCCAAAGGTTGGTTGGGAGTGGGTAGTATCAGAGAGCCCAGATTTCGTGATCATCAGGCAGACCCAGCCATCCGGTCAGGAGTCCATAGGTTGGAGCGCTGGCCCGTCGCAGGACACAGTGAAGCTTGAAAACGTCATAAACGAACTGGCCAGCAGAGAAGGAGCCAAGAGCCTTTCCGCAGCGAAAAACGATAATATCTACGCTGTGGATTGGGACGTAATGGCAGGCCTCGACCAGGTAGTTGGTCTGACGTATCTGGCAAAGATGCTTCACCCTGACGCAGACCTGGATCCCGTTTCAGTGCACAAAGAATATCTCCAGCGCTTAGGGTTGGAATACCCTGAGGAAAGGATATTCGTCTATCCTGAGCTGCAGTGATAGCCAGGATAATCCCTTTTTTAGGCTGACAATTTTCTAAGACTTAAAAGAGCACTCGATTGTTCAGAGATCTTTCAACATACGCAGATCTGATTTAGTAATACTTCAACCAGAATCCTTATCAACCTAAACATAGTTTCCAAACATAGATCCCATAGGAAACGTCTTAAATGGTGTTTTGGTATGATAAATGAGGTCTCCAGGCTGCAGAGTTTTAAGGCACTGGGATTGCTCGCCATCAGGTCCAGCATACGCGGCATGGCTCTGGAGGGCCAGAGGTTGATCTGTTCTTGGCTTAGGAGGAAGACATTTTGGTAAACATCACAATCAAAGGCCTCTCTTTTGGCTACAATGGCTCCAAGATCCTGGATGATCTGGACCTGTGCGTAGAAAGATCTGAGATCCTGGGACTGGTCGGACCTAACGGCTCAGGAAAGACTACGCTTCTGAAATGCATAGACAGAATTCTCAAGCCTGAAGGAAGCATCCTTCTGGATGGGCGCGAAGCTGCAGCCATGTCCAGACAGGATCTGGCAAGGCTCATTGGATACGTCCCTCAGTCCAGCTCCACGCCCCTTGCCACATCTGTCTTCGACTCGATTCTCATGGGAAGGAGGCCTCACATAGGCTGGCGCGTCGCAGAAAGAGACCTGGATAAAGTGGCGGAGATAATCGATCTGCTTGATCTCGGCCAGTTTGCCATGAAGGACTTTTCAGAGCTCTCAGGCGGCCAGAAGCAGAAGGTCTTGATTGCAAGAGCACTTGCCCAGGAGCCGGAGGTGCTCTTGCTCGACGAGCCCACATCGAGCCTTGATATGAAGCACCAGCTGGAGGTGATGGAGACCATCTCCTTCCTGGTTAAAGACAAGAACATCTCAGCAGTGATGGCCATCCACGACCTCAACCTTGCAGCCAGGTTCTCGGATAAGCTGGCGATGCTTAAAGGCGGAAAGATCATAGCAGCAGGCCCACCGTTAGCGCTTCTGAGCGCAGAGAGCATAAGGACGGTCTACGGAGTTGAGGCGCTGGTGGTAGACAGCCTCGACCGACCGTACATCATACCGATAAGATCTTTAAACGGAGGCATGGCATGCGATTGAGGGCCGTTACCTGGGGAAGCGATATAGCCCTGCTCCTTGAGGCATCCAGAGATCTCGGAATCGACCTGAAGATCTGGTCCATTCAGGATCTGGAAGAGAAAAGCGCGCTTGAGGAGTGCTTCGAGTCTCTGAAAGGTGCAGACCTGGTGCTGCTTCACCCCTCGCAGCAGAGAGACCTCTTCGACCGGATCTGCGACCACCTTGGCGGAAAAATTCCCATCGTCTCTTTTGGATTGGACCAGGCTCTGTGGGCCTTCTCAAGCGTTCCGTCCAGGGTTACAGCCACTGTCAACGCCTACATCACCCACGGCGGCCTGGAGAACGTCGAGAACATGCTCAAGTATCTTGGAAAAGAAGTCCTGGGCCTAGAGTATCAGTGCGAGCCCCCAAAAGAGACGCTCTGGCAAGGGCTGTATCACCCAGACTCGAAGGAGGCGTTTAAGACCGTCGAGGAGTACCTGGCATGGCGCAGGCCAAAAAAAGACAGAACAGTGGGGCTTCTCTTCTTCAGGACTTACTGGGCAAACGGCGACCTGATGATCGTGGACTCGCTCATCAGGAGGCTGGAAAGGGAGTTCAACGTCCTGCCGGCATTTTGCTTTGGAATGGGGGACAAGGACCTCGGAGCCAGATCGAGCGGCGAAGTTGTAGAGGAGTTCTTCCTAGGAAGGGTGGATGCCCTGGTAAATTTGCAGTCCATATTTCACGCGGGCTCTGTTGAGAAGTCAGTCCAGGCATTGAAGAAGCTGGACGTCCCCGTGTTTCATCCACTGACTGTTTACCACAAGAGCGAAGCTGAGTGGAGAGAGGACATTCACGGCATGGACAGCTCAGAGGTGGGCTGGTCTGTGGCCATGCCTGAGTTCGAGGGCATGATAGAGCCCATTCTTGCAGGAGTGGCATCCAGAGGCGAGGTCCAGGGCGAGGAGTTCGAGCGCCACCAGGGCGTGGACGAGAGAGTCGAGAAGGTCGCCCGAAGGGTGAGCAATTGGATATCCCTGAGGAACAAACCGGTCTCTGAGAGAAAGGTGGCGTTCATCCTTCACAACAATCCCTGTGCATCCGTCGAGGCCACGGTTGGCTCAGGAGCGCACCTGGACAGCCTGGAGAGCGTGGCCTGCATACTCAGGAGGATGGCAGAGTCCGGGTATTCAGTTGATTATCCTGAAAGCGGAAAGGAGCTTATCGATGAGATCCTCAACCGCAAGGCCATCTCCGAGTTCAGGTGGACTCCGGTTGAGGAGATAGTCGAGAAGGGAGGCGCTCTGGCGCTTGTTGCCAAAGAGGAGTACGAGCCCTGGTTCAATCGTCTGGACGAGAAGACCAGGTCCAAGATGTGCGAGTCCTGGGGCATGCCTCCTGGCGAAGAAAAAGACGGCGTGCCTGCAGCCATGGTCTACCAGGGAAAGATAGTGGTGACAGGCATCAGTTACGGCAATTCAATAGTCTGCGTCCAGCCCAAGAGGGGATGTGCCGGCTCCAGGTGCGACGGCCAGGTCTGCAAGATACTGCACGATCCAGAAGTGCCTCCCACTCACCAGTACCTGGCAACCTACAGGTTCATCGAGAACGACTTTGGGGCAGACGTGATAATCCACGTGGGCACCCACGGCAGCCTGGAGTTCCTGCCCGGAAAGTCGACAGCCCTTTCGGGCGAGTGCTATCCGGACATAGCCATCGGAGATTTGCCGCACCTGTACATCTACAACTCAGACAATCCTCCTGAGGGGACTATCGCCAAGCGCCGGAGCTATGCAACGCTCGTGGACCATATGCAAACTGTGATGACCGAGTCTGGCACCTACGGCGAGCTAAAAGAGCTTGAGGACAGGATCGCCGAGTACAGGAGAACAAAGGACTTCGACAGAGGGAGGGCCCACGCCCTGGAGCACATCATCACAGACCTCATCTCCAGGTCGAACCTGTCTGAGGAGATCGGACTGGAGATGCTGATGGATAGCGGGAAAAGCTTTGACCTGGTCGTAGAGAAGGCACACCAGAAGGTCTCAGAGGTCTACAGCACCCAGATGCCTGACGGCATGCACATCTTCGGCCAGATCCCGGAGGGCGAGAAAAAGGCAGAGCTGATAAACTCGATTCTAAAGTACGATTCAGTCCAGAAGAAGCTCATCTCAAGGCTTACAGGCAGAGACGAAGAGGAACTCGAAAAAGTCGACGCCGTATCCAAAGAGCTTATCTCGGCAATGGTCCTGGGCGAAGATCCCCAAAAGGCCGCTGATAGGATCTTTGGAGACCAGCTCAAGAATCCCGATCATGAGGCGCTAAGCTTTGTCAGGGATAAAGTCCTGGACCTGTCTTCGAGAATCGACGCCTCTGATGAGCTTGGCAGCCTGCTTAGGGGAATGGAGGGCAGGTTCATAGAGCCAGGGCCATCCGGCCTCATAACCAGAGGAAAGCCTGAGGTGCTGCCGTCAGGGAGGAACTTCTATTCCCTGGACCCCTCGAACATACCAACAGAGGCTGCCTGGAGGATCGGCAAGAGGCTTGCAGATGAGGTAATAGGCAAGTACAGGCGCGAGCGTGGAAAAGATCCAGAGAACATCGCCATGTTCTGGATGGCCAACGACATCATGTGGGCAGATGGAGAGCAGCTGGCCCAGATGCTCTACCTGATAGGAGTTGAGCCCCTCTGGAGAGGCGGCAGGCTGAAGAGCTACAGGGTTATGTCGCTTGAGGAGCTGGGCCGTCCCAGGATCGACCTGACCGTCAGGGTGAGCAGCATCACCAGGGACTGCTTCTTCAACTGCATCGAGTACCTGGACACTGCCATAAGAGAGGTCGCAGCCCTTGACGAGCCCGAAGAGATGAACTATCTGAGGAAACACAACACAGAGCACGCATCTGCTTATGCCCCTGGTTATGCCTCTGAGCACGGCCCAGACGATATAGATGTATCTGAAGGTGCCCCAGGAGACGCCACTGAAAGCTCTGGTGGTGCAGGTGCCGGGGCACAAGCTGCCAGGATCTTCGCCAGCAGCCCAGGGACTTATGGAAACGGAGTAAACCTGGCCATCTATGCCTCGGCCTGGAAGGACGACAGAGACCTATCAGATATCTTCGTCCAGTGGAACAGCTACGCATACGGAAAAGGAGTTTTTGGCCAGAAGTCCACGAGGGCTCTCACCGGCCTCCTGAAGAGCGTCGACGTCACATTCAACAAGACAGTGACAGATGAGTACGACCTCTTCGGCTGCTGCTGCTACTTCGGCACCCACGGAGGCTTGACCGCCGCAGCCAAAGAGCTGTCAGGTCAGGAGATAGCGTCCTACTACGGCGACACCAGGGACAGAGATAAGGTGGCCGTCAGAACCCTGGCAGAGGAGGTGAAGCGCGTCGTCAGGACAAAGCTCCTCAACCCCAAGTGGATTGAAGGGATGAAGAGACACGGCTATAAGGGAGCCAGCGACATCTCCAAGCGCATCGGCAGGGTTTATGGCTGGGAGGCCACGACCAAGGAGGTCGATGATTGGGTCTTCGACGACATAGCCAGGACCTTCGTCATGGATGAGGAGAACAGGAAGTTCTTCGAGGAGAACAACCCCTGGGCTATGGAGGAGATAGGCAGGCGCCTGCTTGAAGCAAACCAGAGAGGATTGTGGAAGGCCGATCCTGAGGTGCTGGATGCCCTCAGACAGTCTTATCTGGAGATCGAAGGCTGGATGGAGGAGAAGATGGGAGATTCGGCTGGAAACTTCCAGGGAGGGGCCATCGATATAGTGACTCTGGACGAGGTCAGGGCCAGGCAGAAGGCGCCCAGAGCTTGAGGGCCAGGATTGAGGGCATGATGCAAGGTGCATAACGATGCAAGATGCACGGAATGCAAGATGCGCGGCATGAAAGATGCACGGCATGAAAGATGCACGGCACGAGAGCATGATGGCGTAAGATGCTTGACATGAGGCAGGGCATACATCTGTCCTGGCAGCACGCCCTGCTCAATCACGTTTTATTCTCAACAGGGCACCGTCTATCCCAAGTAGTTGTTTACTTGCCCACATCTTACCTGGCGACGTCTATCTCGTCTATGACTCTGATTATGCTCTGCCACCCATCGCAAAAATACACCTGGTCCTCATACTTCTCGATCTCGGCGTTGTTCAGGCTCCAGGGATGCTTGAACAGGATTCCGATTTTATCTCGGTCGCTCTTGACGAACTCCACGATGTTGAGATCGAAGTCGTCGATCAGGACATTTGAGGGGATGGAGTGCTTGGTTCCAGTCCGGGCATGATAATACTCTGTCAGGCCTGGGAAGTGCATCCTCAGCCACTGCTTTGTGGCGGCCTCGGTCTCAGGCCTCCTGGCTGTAACAACACACAGATCCTGATTTGTGAGCTGCTGTATGGCTGCCTGCGACCCGCTGATAACTGGCACAGCCATCACGTATTCCGGGTCTTTCAGCAGATTGGATATCTCCTCCCACACGTCTTTTCCTTCAAAGGACCAGTGAGCCCGGTTGACATCGTTCTTGGTGTACCTCAGGCCGTAATCTCTCTCAATTCTCTTGAGCACCGCTGCAACCTGGTCCGCCAGAACGCCGTCCACGTCTAGAGCGATCTTCAAATTATGCCACCTGAGAGGACGAAGCTACCTTGAACGATAAAAATTTGCTGGATCGCTTTGGGCAGTGGCTCTCTCTTTCCAGTGGGCCATTATGGGATAGGATTTGAGATGCATTTTGGCATAATATTTGAGATGCATTTTGGCATAATATTTGAGAGGCACTTTGGCTACTTGCGAATTTGCATCTTTTTCGGCAGCAGTTCTCCCACCACCAGGTTTTTGAAGGGGAGAAATAAGGGACCTGGGATGCTGTCCATGCTAAAATAGCCGCTTTTGGTAAATTCCACATCCTCAGCTTTCAGCTCGCCGGATGCCCAGTTGGACCTCACCCAGACAGTCATGTAGTGTGTGCCGTACTCTGCTGAGATGTCCTCTGTGAAACCCAGGATCTCCAAACTATCTATCTCAACTCCGATCTCTTCCATCGTCTCCCTGCGTGCAGCATCAAGCACTGACTCGCCGAACTCTATGTGGCCGCCGGGAGGAGACCATGTGCCTGCGCCGGATGCGCCTGTGCGCTTGATCAGCGCAATTTTGTCCCCTTTCCAGACCAGAACGCCCACTCCCACTTTGACTGATCTTGGCTCCATGCGCCTGTCCAGTTACCGCAGGCCAATAAAAGGCAGCGCTCGATTATTTGGCCTGCCAAGTATCCGGAGAGGAAAAATCCACCTTGGTCAAGCAACTGCGTAAGTCCTATAAGCTTGAAAGATATGCATGAAAATTGAATGAATCAAGAAAATTCTCCTGAGTGCGACCTAAAAGGTCACGGCATCTGTTCCGGGCCGATCTGCAGGCTGGGCATGACTTTGAACTACAGGTGCGACGCCCATGTGAGGCTACAATCCTACTGGACGATGCATAATTTGGGAAAGAAGCTGAATGACTGGCTGGAGGGCCTCAAAGACGGAGAGAGAGAAGAAGCCCTGAGAAAGGCTCCACAAAGGGGAAAACAGTGGAAGGAGATCAACGAGTGAGGCCTGAGAAATTCTGGCAAGCAATTCCGGTCTGATCTCAAGCAGACTTTTGACCACTTGAGCAGATAGCACTTTAGCAGGCAGCACTGGCCAGCCGATTTCAGCTGGTTGGCTGGAAAAGCCTGTCAGTTTGATGGTTTGTATTTTGGCGATTTATCTGGCGAATGGCGCGATGGGTAATCCTCCGCTTTCTTGGCCTTGAGCAGATTTCATAACCTGGGCAGGCTCCTTTTGGTAGCGCTGTGCGAGAAAGCATAATCCGGCATCACATAGGAGGGAAAACTGGTTGCTTTCTCTAAGCGCTTACTGTGAACACTTTTTTGCTTGCAGACTAAGATATTTAATTAATACGTTAATATCTTGTTTATTGTGATCTTCGGGGACAGTTAATGCAATGACTGTCAATGACTAATAAATTTATTTTAGACCGTAACTTTCTTATAGTAAATTTTATTATATTGTATGGAGATAAAAGATATGGACAAATTTAGATCTCGCATTGCTAACCTGATGCTAAAACATAAGTCCAGATCCCCATTGGAGATGGCGAAGTACGCTTCATCTCACACCGAGTTCTACAGCCGGCTGTACGAAGGATGTTCTCTGGATGACTTTGAAAGCCTGCCAGTATTTACCAAGTACGATCTTCAGGGTGTTAGCCCCTACGATCTTTTGAGCGACGAATTCAAAGACAGGACATTTCTCTATGCTGAGACCTCAGGAAGCTCTGGATCGCCAACGCCCTCGTTTTTCACCAGAAGCGAATTTGATGGGCTGGTGCTTCTGAGCCTTCTCAGTCCCTACTCCTCAGCCTTGAAGGAGGCAGCAAAAGAAAACCGCACGGCTGTAAACGGGCTTACGTTCGGCTTCACCATAGCCGGGTTCACATTCGGGGCAATCCTCCAGAAGGCTGGCTTCATGGTGGCTCAGCTCGGCACCAGATCGACCATAGCCCTGCCTGAGAGGATGGCAAAGACGATAATCAAGCTGAAGCCAAGCGTGATCTCTGCCACGCCTCTTGACCTCATGTCCTGGCTTTGGATTGTGAAGTCTGACTATCCGGACGATTACCCAGAGGTCCTGGAGAACCTCAAGTTCCTCTTCTCAACTGCTGAGCCATGTGCCATTTCCAGGCAGCGCCAGATAGAGGATTACTTCGGCATAACTCAGATAAACACATATGCTTCAGTCGATGGCCTGGCATCTGTGCAGTGCCCTTGCGGCGAGATGCACCTGATAGACAACCTTCTGGATGTAGAGCTCTTCGACGGGAATATGGAGCCCGCTGGCAGATACGGCAGGGGAAGGCTCTGCTTCACCAATCTTGTCAGAAGATCCACCCCAATGGTCAGGTACCTTCTCGACGACCTGGTGACTGTAAAGAAGTCTGACTGCAGACATGGGTATCACAAGTCCATAACTCCTCACGGGAGGTACGAGCTGTCAGTCGACATAAACGACAGGACACTTGGCAGCCTGGACTTCGAGGAGATCATATTCAGGCATGGCCTCTTCATGAACTACAGATTAGAAATCTCAGATGACAAAGTAAGCCTTCTGCTGGAAGAGCACGACAGCCTTCTCAGATCGTCTCACGACTTATCTGGGCTTAGAAGCGATCTCACCGAGGCCACAGGGCTTGAGTGCAATATAGCTCTCGTGCCTCTGGGCAAGATGACCAGGTACAGGCAAGTCAGGGAGGCGAAGTCGGTCATAAAAGTCCTGGATGCCAGAGGCAAGTCGCGCCAGGAGATTCCGACTGTCTTGTAGGCGTCAGGACAAAGATAGTTGATTGAATTAACTATAATTTTGTGTGAAATAAATATCTTGAACGAAGGGGTAGGCTATGAATATATTTGGTCAAGCGTTCAGGTGCGCTACCTGGGGCGAATCTCATGGAAAAGCGGTAGGCTGCGTGGTAGACGGCTGCCCTGCAGGCATGGAGCTTCTCAGGTCTGACATTCAGAGGGCGCTGTATGGAGACATACCAGATGGAAGCCTGGGCACCATGAGGAGAGAGCAAAATGGATTTGAGATTCTCTCAGGAGTGTTCGAGGACCTGACGCTTGGCACTCCTATTAGCATCGTCATCTACAACCAGGGAAAGAAGAGCGGCGACTATGAGCGCATCAAAGACTACTACAGGCCTGGGCACGCCGAGTACACATATCACAGGAGATATGGGATTTTCAATCCTTATGGCGGCGGCAGAGCGTCAGGCAGAGAAGCCATCGCCAGGCTTGCTGCAGGCGCAGTCGCCAAGAAGCTCCTGCTAAAAAATGGAATAACGTTTCACAGCAAGGTAGACGAGCTTGCGGGAGTGGACTGCTCAACTCCTGAAAACATGGAGCTGGCAAAGGAAAAATGTTTGAAGATCTCAGAAGGCGGCGACTCTACTGGAGGAGTAGTCTCCCTGGAGATAAAAGGCGTTCCAGCAGGCCTTGGAAGTCCCTCTTTTGGCAAGCTCCACTCCCTGATCATGTATGCAGTCAGCACCATTGGAGGCGTCAAAGGCGTAGAGAGCGGTCATGGATTTAACGCTGCTAGAATGAAGGGAAGCGAGTTCAACGATCCTTTTGGAATAGTGGATGGGAAGATGCTGCCTCTGAGCAACAACGCCAGCGGAGTCCTGGGAGGGATAAGCACAGGCCTTAACCTGAATTTCAGAATTGCGGTTAAGCCCACGCCTTCCATATTCATGCCTCAGAGCACTGTGAACTGGAGGACGAGACGGGAGGAGACTCTTCTCCTGGATGGAAGGTTCGACAAGAACTTCACGCCAAGAGTAGCTCCAATAGCTGAGGCTATGGCAGCTCTGGTCGTTGCTGACCAGATGATACTTGCTGGATACATCAATCCAGTGAGGTATTGCGACTGTGACTCAGCTAGTTCTTATTCTGCTGAAAGCTCTAATTCAGAGAGGCATTATGAAGCTCGCTAGCATCAGGTCCTGCTGTTCCAGTATTGTGATCCCTTTAAACAGGCATGGGATCTTGCTGTCAGCATCAATAGCTTTGGGGGCAGTCATGCTGGCTATCGGCTTTAATGCCGATTTGGACCTCATCAGGTCTGCAGCCACTTATGGAAACTACGACCTGCCTGGCACTGAGAGCTGGGTTATGAAGCTTCATCCTGGGATAGGCGACCTGGCATCGAGCATAGTTTACGGAGAGTTCCACCGCCCGCCGCTGATCTTCATCTCCATTCTCTTCATCTTCATGCTTGCAGTCTCCATCTACAGGAACTCAGAAGATTTTATGCACAGAAAATTCGCCCAATGGTCGGCCTTCGCCCTGGCCAGGATGGGGGTGCTCAGGGTTTCAGGGCTGTGTCCGGTCTCCAGGACAGCCTTCGGGTCCTTTAACTTCCTCAACTGTCAGGCCTGCGAGATGGCAACAGGCGCATGTCCAGTGGGAATGCTCCAGTGGAGCCTGATTAAGATGGAGTTTCCTTTTCTGGTTCTGGGCACCCTGATCATAAGCGGCGCGTTTCTTGGAAGGGCTGTGTGCGGGTGGCTCTGCCCATTTGGATTTCTATCTGATGCGGTGGACAGAATATCGGTCAAAAGGCTCAGGATTCCTGCAAAGGTCAGTTATCTCAAATTTCTGGTCCTGGCACTTCTGCTTACAGCGGTCTTCTGGCCGTATCCTCTGTTCTGCACATTTCTCTGTCAGAGCGGAGTCGTTTATGGTCTGATGCCCTATTACCTGACCACTGGGCTTCCGGCTTTTAAGCAGGCACTTTTGCAGGGCAGCTGGATGGGAGAAATGCTTGGGTTCCACATCTTCTCAGGCCTTCTTCTGATACTGGTTGCTATCACCGTCAGCGGAAGATGGTTTTGCAGGTATCTATGCCCCCTGGGAGCCTGGTACGGGCTCTTCAACTACGTCTCCCCGATCAAGGTAACCCAAGACGAGAGCAGGTGCAGCGGCTGCGGGAAATGCTCGAAGAGCTGCCCGATGGATGTGGACTTGGGGAAGAGAAATTTCTTAAACGTCACTGGATGCATAAAGTGCGGCAGGTGCATCAAGGCCTGCAGCGAGAAGGCTCGGAGCTTCTCGATCGCCTTTGCGAACTCAGACCAATCCAGGTGGGCACAAAGCGATGGCGAGAGCTGTAAGTAGGCGACAGCCATGTCAAAGCAGCATTAAAGCACATGGTTCAAAGCATATTTTCCACGGCAGTCGAAACCTTTTAAGAGCTATCAGCTATCAAGAGGATGAAGAGGTTAATCCCCTTTCCCCATTTCCCTAAATAGCTCCTGAAACTTCCTTATCTCCAGGCTCACGTCATCTTTTGCAACCACGCAGGATATGGCGCAGATCCCGTCAGCTCCGGCTCTAACTACCTCAGATGCGTTTGAGTGATTTATCCCGCCTATGGCCACCAGTGGGATGCTGATCCTTTCACGAAGCTCCTCGATCAAGGAGATGCCAGAAGGCTTTCCTGCATCAGACTTGGTCTGAGTGTGGAATATTGGAGAGACGCCCAGGTAGTCAGCACCGAGACTTTCAGCCTCCAGAGCCTCAGCGAGGTTGTGGACTGTGACGCCTATAATCTTCTCTGACCCAAGAATCTTTCTGGCTGCCAGGCAGGGCATGTCGGATTGGCCCAGGTGGACGCCATCTGCACCAGCTGCCAGGGCAATGTCTATGCGGTCGTTAATAAGAAAAATCGCGTCCCGACAGATCTGTCTTAACCTCAGCGCCTCCTCGTACATCTCTCTCGTCTCAGCGCTCTTATTCCTGTACTGGACAACTTCAACGCCGCATGATACCGCCTGTGTGACGTCACTTATGTTTCCTGCACGGCTCAGGCCTGAATCAGTTATGAAATAATATCCCTTCACTTTCATACCATCTC
>CAZXDN010000021.1:0-31880 GCA_964639235.1 uncultured Methanotrichaceae archaeon
TCAGAGTACAGGGTCCAGAGGAAGAAGGAAGAGAAGCAGAAGATGAAGCAGTGATATTTGGGTTGAATGAGCCTTGCATGCTCATTTTCCTTTAAAATTTGAATAAAGCTCTAAAAACTCTTCCAGGCTCATCTCCAGGTCTTCCCGGATTATCTTTCTCATCAGACCTTTAGGCACTTCTCGATTGCTATGAACAGGAACTGTAGCAACTCGACCATCTTCAGATCTGAGCCGGACATGAGACCCCTTTGTTCGGACAACCACAAACCCGAGAGACTTCAGGAACTTCAAGAGTTCCTGTGCATCAATCGCAGGAAGCTTTTGCATTAGAAACGACTTCCAGCTCTCTGAAGCCAACGAACGTGTTGAGGTCCTCGATCGGCGTCTCTTCCAGGCACATCTCAATGACCTCCTTTATGTTTTCCATGGCGTCATCTATCGTCTCTCCATAGGAGTGACATCCTTTGAAAAGAGGGCAGCTAACTATGTACATGCCATCTTCATCGATTTCAACGAGTATTGGCAGATGCAACTTTTCCATGGGCATTCTCGCTTTAATTGCGAGCTTCAAGGTTAAAGGCATTTCTACGGCGATTTCTGTGATGCATTCCTGAAACGATTAACTTTATATACGCCACCAATTGAGACATTATTTCCCATGTAAAACTGAATTCAAGATGTCAGCAGATCTCGTTTTACATTTGTCACGTGTGAGCCCCCGTCCTGGGCTCATGGGCGTTTCAATGAGAATGGGTGCCTGTCTTCTCAAGCATGGGCGTTAACTTAAATGAGCCTTGGTCGGCGGAATAAAGAAGGTTAAATCATCTGCTCATAGCCATTCAGCTCCACGAGCTTCGCTGGCTCCTGCATTATGCTCGTTCCCACCAGCAGGGCATCAGCTCCAGCCTCGACCATCCTGACAGCATCAGCTCTAGTATGAACGCCGCTTTCAGCAACCAAAAAGATTCCTGCTTCTCTTGCTCTTGGCGCTAAGTGCTCGAACGTACCCAGATCCACCTCAAGAGTCCTCAGGTTCCGGTTATTGACCCCTATTATCCTGGCATCGGTCTTCAGAGCCCTCTCCATCTCTTCAGCGGTGTGGACCTCGACCAGGGGCTCGGATCCATACGACCTGACTGCCGAGACAAACTTTTGAAGGTCGATTGGCAGCGCAGCTATGAGGAGCGTTAAATCCCCGTATCCTTCCAGGAGCTGGCGCTCGTCGATTATGAAGTCTTTTCTAAGCACTGGAAGATTTGGAGCAGTATCCCTCGCCGTGCACAGATTCTCAATAGCCCCAAGAAAATGCGTGGTCTCTGTGAGCACAGAGATCCCACAGGCTCCTGAAGAGGCGTAGGCACTGGCATATCCTGCCACCTCTTCCTGAGACAGGGGTCTGCCCAAAATCTTGGGCTTGATCTCCGCAATTATGGGAATCTTCTTCTGGCTTTTAATCGACCTGGCCAATTGAATTAAATCTCTTCTCTTTTGATGTGAAACATGGCCCTGATCAGGCTCTGCGCTTGTAGAGCGCTGATGGGCCGAGCTTCTCTTGGCCCTGAGTATCTCCTCCACAACAGGGTGGAGGCTCATGCTTTCACGTCCTCTATCCAGTTGGCGATGATCTTCTTTCCTTCCGGGGTCAAGACGGACTCCGGATGAAACTGCACTCCGTTGTGTGGAAACCTCTCGTGCCTTATCCCCATCACAACTCCGTCTGAGGTGACCGCTGATACCTTCAGCACTGGGGACAGCTTTTCCACAGCTAATGAATGATACCGCCCTCCGATCATCGGGCTTTTCAGACCTCTAAATATGCCCTTGCAGTCGTGCTTGATCATCGAGGTCTTCCCGTGCAGGGGCGTGGTGTGCGAGATCGTTCCCCCATAAGCCAGGTTCATTGCCTGGTGGCCCAGGCACACGCCAA
The DNA here is from genome assembly GCA_964639235.1 of uncultured Methanotrichaceae archaeon. Lineage (GTDB taxonomy): Archaea > Halobacteriota > Methanosarcinia > Methanotrichales > Methanotrichaceae > CAZXDN01. Next base: position 1,928 of record CAZXDN010000021.1, read on the forward strand.
GTATTGGCGTCCCTGAGAACTGCTTTATGATCTCAAGACAGGACCCTATGTCCCTTGGGTTTGCAGGATGCCCAGGACCCGGAGAGATCACTATTCCTATTGGGTCCATGCGCCTCACCTCATCTATTCTCACAGCATTTGGCACAACCACAGTCTCTGAATAGAATTGGGAGACGTAGTCCACGAGGTTCCATACGAAGGAGTCCTGGTTGTCCACGAAGAGTATCGGCCTCATTTACGTCACTCCACTCCAAGCGCTTTTCTCATTGGCGCCATCTTCCTCTCTGTCTCCATGTACTCTCTCATCGGGTCTGAGTCTGCGACAATTCCCGCTCCCGCCTGCACTGTGGCCACTCCGTCCTGGACGAGAACGCTCCTGATGGCTATGGCGAAGTCTGAGCTTCCATCAACTGAGAAATAGCCCACCCCACCTCCGTAGATCCCGCGGCTCTCAGGCTCCAGGTAATCGATGATCTCCATTGCCCGAAGCTTGGGCGCGCCTGAGAGGGTCCCTGCAGGAAATATCGATCTTGCTGCGTCGAACTGGTCGCACTCCTCCCTCATCTCGCCTATGACCGTGGTCTCGATGTGCTGGACGTGAGAGTACTTCAGGACCGACATGAAGTCCTCCACCTTCACCGTCCCGGATTTGCACACAGCCCTGACGTCGTTTCTTCCCAGGTCCACAAGCATGACGTGCTCTGCCCTCTCCTTCTCATCAGAGAGCATTTTGCTGGCCAGGGACTCGTCCTCCTCTTTCGTCTTTCCTCTGGGGCAGGTTCCAGCTATCGGGTTTACAACTAGATTTCTGTTGTATGTGCTAAATAGGGTCTCAGGAGAGGCGCCTACAATTGAGATGCCTCCGAACTCGAAGAGGTATGTGTAAGGGCTTGGGTTGATGCTCCTCAGCTTCCTGTAAAGGTCAACAGGGCTCGACTTGAGCCCAACTCTTGCAGACCTGGCCAAAACCACCTGGAATATATCGCCATCTTTGATGTGGACCTTTGCCTTTGCCACTGAATCGCAATAGTCCTCTTCCTTTCCCATGCCCAGGAAGTCTCCCTGGACCTCCTCGACCTCTCCGAAATCCGGGTCTATGCCTTCAACAGTCTCTACCAGGTTTACCTTGGCTCCTGGAAATATCTGGGCCAGGGCGAAGTAGACCTTCCTGGTGAGGTGGTCGAAGACGAACGTGCTCTCTGCCACTGCGAACTGGGCATCTGGAGCTGAAGAGTTGGAGCTTTTTCCAAGGCGCTCTTTTACCAGGTCATAGGAGAGGTAGCCTATGCCGCCGCCTGTGAATATCTGCCTTCCGAAGTCGTTTGGAGCGCCGCGGCCGCAGGGGATGGCAGCCCTAAGCGCATCGAAGATGTCGAAGCCCTCCTTTATCGGCCCTGCAAGTTTCCTGCCAAGATCCTCAATATCAACACACTCCTCAAGGCGCTCCTTCATCGCCTCCTTTCCCCCATTGAAGAATTCCATGACCAGGTGCCTGTTCTTCACAGTGACCAGAGCCGATGGGTCGGCTCCGACGAACGAGAACCTGGCCCTCTGGCCGGATTTCTCCACTGATTCAAGAAGGTACGAATACTTCCTCTCCCGAAGCGCCAGGTAGAGCGATAGCGGAGCGTCCACGCTGACCTTGTCGGTGACGTCCACGAAGACGGGCGGCCTCGCCTGCAGGAGCTGCTGCGATGGAATCAGAGGCACGATCTCACCGCCCTCACAAGCGCCGCAATCTTCTCAGGGTCTTTCTTGCCAGCGGTCTCCACGCCGCTTGAGACGTCGACTGCATAGGGCCTGACCAGGCTTATGGCATCTGAGACGTTCGATGGGTTCAGGCCCCCTGCGAGTATCACAGGTACTCTCAGGCCTCTGACGATCTCCCTGCTCTTCGACCAGTCGTGCACTGCACCTGTGCCTCCGAGCATTCCGTCCTTGAACGTGTCAAGTAGGACTGCATCTGCTGCCTTTGCGAACTCTCTTGCCAGGTCAAAAGAGCCTGACGGCACCGCTGCCACCACGTCTTGGGATATCCTGCTCTTGAGGTCTTCGATCTCTCCTGGGCCCAGACCACCGTGGACCTGCAGGACGTCAGAACCAGTCTGGTCTGCCAGGTTGACTGCCTGGTCTAAATCCCTCGGAGCAATTACAGCCACGCTCTTCGTGAAGACCGGCACTGAGTCTATCATCGCTTTTGCCTCTCTGGCCATTATCCTGTGCCTCGATCCATCGACCTCGACCACGAACCCGACTGCATCCGGCCCCTGGTCCAGTGCGAAGAAGAGCTCAGAGGGATCGGTGATCCCGCAGATCTTGACCCTGGTCATAGAAACCGTCTCAGCTTCTCTGGCTCTCCGTAATTCTCAACCAGGCGCTCCAGGGTCTTCAGGCTCTTCCCTGAATCCATTGCGTCTTCTGCCAGGGAGGCTCCCTCTTTCAGGTCGGAAGCCTTGGAAGACACGTAAATTGCGGCAGCTGCGTTCAATGCAATTATGTCTCTAGCAGCAGATTTTTCCCCCAGAAGCACGTCTACTAGCTTTTTGGCGTTCTCCTGAGGCGTACCTCCCGCGATCTCTTCCGCACTGGCCCTGCGATAGCCCAGATCCTCAGGCTCCAGGTAGTATGAGTCCACAGACCCGTCTTTGAGCTCAGAGATGAGCGTCTCTCCAGTGTTCGTGATCTCGTCCATTCCGCTTCCGTGGACCACCATAGCCCTCTTTGAGCCCAGCACCTTGAGGACGTATGCAAGCTTTTCGCACAGCCCTGGGTCGTAGACTCCCAGAACCTGAGCCTTGGCGCCTGCTGGATTGGTTAATGGCCCTAAAACGTTGAATATGGTCCTCATCCCAAGCTCCCTCCGGAGCTGCGCCACCCGCTTCATCGACGGGTGGAAGCTTGGAGCCAGCATGAAGCCTATTCCCACAGTCTCAATCGCCTCCTGCACCTGCTCAGGCCCTGGAGAGATGTTGACTCCAAGCTCTGAGAGCACGTTTGCGCTCCCACATCTGGAGCTGACTGCATAGTTGCCGTGCTTGGCCACAGGCACCCCGCAGGATGCTGCCACTATTGCAGCGCCGGTGCTGATGTTGATCGTGTTGGTGCCGTCGCCGCCCGTGCCGCACGTGTCTACGAGGGTGCCCTCGACCTCGGGCTCGATCCTGATGGCCGAGGCCCTCATCTTCCTGGCGAGACCCGCGATCTCGTGTACCGACTCCCCTTTCATCCTCAAAGCAACCAGCATTGCGCCTATCTGCGCATCTGTGGCTGAGGTGAACACCTCTCCTAAGAGCGCCTCTGCCTCATCAATTGCCAGGCTCTGGCCGCCCACTATCTGCTGAAGATAAATCAGATGAACCACCAGCTATAATGTATAACTTCGTACTATAGTGGATAGCTAAGTACATCGTATATAAAATTTATGCATCGCACCAGGGCGTCATGAAGTGATGGATAAAAATAGGAACTACCGGGGCGATGGCTCTGGGATTAGAGCAGATTTCTCTGTCTTTACCTTGGGCAACTTTTTTTTAAAAATCCTGCCTTAAAAGTGCCCCGCCCTTATCTGGAAGAGGTCTCTTAAGATATCTGCTCCCGCCTCTGTGCTCAGGTTGTGGTTTCTCATTATCTGTATGGCCCTGATCAGGTCTGTGTACCCATCAGTTCCCATCATCTGGGCAGCTCTCCCCTCTGCTGCATCGTAGCCCTGCTTGAGCAGAAGCTCTCTCAGGTCGTCTATGTTCGACTGTGTGAAGCATGCCTTTCCAGTTCCTATCTCCTCGATTACCTTGCCTATGCTGTCATCGCGCGCCAATCTCAAAACCTCCAAAAGTCGGCCTGTTGGCTCTCTTCTGATGTGCAGGCCAGAATATATCTTCTGCAATCAACTGATAAAAACATTTTGTCCTGTTGTTGTATCTCCAGCCCATATGCTCTGAACTTGGGATATCTCTAGCACCTGCGACGCTGTTGATGGGATTTGCCTCTTGTTGATGCTCCTCAGGTGAGGATGTCTGCAGCATGCGCATGACACATCTGCTTCCTTGCTGATGTCTCATACGGCTGTAAATAATCTAAATTGTTATTCCGTAATTATACTCCGTAATAGAATTTCGTAGGCTGTTTTCCTAATGTTCTAAATGGGGGCTCTGTCTGATGTAAATCCAATTACACAGGGGTTTGGGAATTCTCGATGATATCTTCAGACGACGTTTTGGGTGATGAGTCGATGTCAAGAGCTTTACGGCTGCTCTCTTCAGAAGGGCTTCAGGGCGCTGAGATGATAATCGAGCGCGAGCTGCAGAGGGAACCCGACAGCTGGGAGGCGTGGGCTGCAAAGGCCGATGTCCTGTACCTTCAAGACGAGAACGAGGAGTCGCTGGCCTGCTGCGAGAAGGCTCTCAGCATTAACCCCAGGAACGCCCTTGTCTTGAACACCAAGGGAAACGCTCTGTACAAGCTAGAGCGCTATGATGAGGCGATAGCCTGCTATGACAGGGCCATCGAAGTCGAGCCGCTGTTCGTCAGGGCGTGGTATAACAAGAGGATGGCCCTGGAGCTGCAGCTCCACAAGTCAGGGCTCAAGATCACTTCTGCCAGGCAGAGGCGCGACGGCTCTGGAGACGACGAAGGAAATGGGTCTCTGAGGGCGACCATTGGCAGGGCAAAATAAATTTTTAGTCGACACTTTTTCCTCTCTGGCTCTCAGGCTTCTTTCCTCTCTGGCTCTCAGGCTTCTTTCCTCTCTTCACCTGGCCATTCTTATTCTCAAAGTCTTGCTCTTCGATATCTGAAAGATCTGCTCCGCACATCTGCCTACCTCTGGTTCTCAGGTATAAATATCCTCGACTGCAGCTGTAGGGGGCCGGATACCGCAAACCCTATTATTACAGGAAATCTTTCCAGCACTCTATGGCGAACTTGAACGTTGCAGTGCTGGGAGCGCCCGACTATTCCAAGGACCTTGGCAAGAAAGGCACTGCCAGCGACGTCAACTTTTACAACCTGAAGAAGGGCGAGGATACAGTCACACTGATCGAGCCTGCCAGGTATCCTGAGCGCCTTGCCCCACTCTTTTACGCAGTATCTATGGGCAAGAAGGCGCTGCTGGTGGTAGATGAGATAAACCCGACGTTTGGCGAATGCGTGATCATGCTCGACTGTATTGGCCCTAAGGAGGGTTTTGTGGTTCTCAGAAACTACCTCTCAAAAGAGCAGGTCATGCCTCTGATCAAGGGGACTGCAGTCGAGGGCTACGAGTTCATCGAAGACGACAAAAACGCGCTTCGCGAGCGCCTTCTGGCAGATGCTGTCTCCTTAAACGCCTCGTGCGACTCTCCTGTGGGCACAATGCCTGTTGACCACTTCTTCAACGTCAGGGGCATAGGAACTGTCGTTTTGGGAAGCGTCTCAGAGGGCACCATCAGAAAGCACGACGAGCTGAGAGTCCTTCCAGGAGAGAAGGTCGCGCAGGTGAGGTCAATACAGAAGCACGATGCAGATTACGACTGCGCAGGAACGGGCGACAGAACTGGGATTGCCTTAAAAGGCATAGAGGTCGACGACCTGGACAGGGGAACGATTCTCACCACTGACGAGTCTCTGAAGCCCGCGTCCTCCATCCATGCAAAGGCGCAGATAGTCAAGTACTGGCCAGCGCCTCTCAAGGAGGGGATGGTGCTCCACGTGGGGTACTGGATGCAGTATGTCCCAGCCAGGATAGAGTCTGTGGAGACAGAAGGCGACTGGCACAAGCCCACGCTCAAGCTATCTCTGGACAAGATGCTAGTCTACAGGCCAGGGGCAGGATCGCGCGCAGTTCTGACCTACCCAGAGGGCGCAAAGCTCAGGGTTCTTGGAACTATTGAGCTTCCTTAGATCCAAAGGCCATCTCTCCTGATGGTCAACCTGGCTCCAATTGGCCAGGCTATCCAGGAATTGGCCAATATTGGCCAGAACTTTTTTCAAACAGAATTTGGACCTTTTAGGGCTCATTAGCATTGTTTTTTGAAATTTGCCTCCAATACCTCCTGGCCAATTAGGTCGCTTCAACCTTCTGCCGAAAAGGTTAAAAGGCAATTAAGGATAAATGGAAAAACAGGTGGGCCAGATATGAATGCTTCAGCATCCCTCAAGCCGATGATGATCTTCTCAGCCTCAATTCTCATTTTTGGCTGGATGAGACATTGCCCAGTTTGGTCAATTCACAGATCAGCTGGATCATCTCTGGTCCGCCCGACCACCTTCGACCCAGGCAGGATTTGTCAGTCGACTTGCTGCGGGATAGATTGGGTGATCGAGAATTCCTGTAGCCTCGGCTGCTTCAAAGAGAAGATAGTCTGCTGCAGAGGCGTGAGGGGATGAATTTATGCCACAAGTTACATTTATCGACATAGGCCTATTTGCCGTAGTGCTGGCTGTGCTCTTAGGACCTTTTCTGGTCAAGAAGATTGAGCACAACTTAGAAGCGTTTCTGTTTGTTATGGGCGTTTTATCTGTGACCATAGCAGGCGTATGGGAGATGCACCTCGTTGAAGAAGCTATAATGGAGCCAATAGTCAAAGGCATAGTTCCTGCAGTTCTGGTGGCAGGCCTGGTATTCCACTACGGCAGGACTTATGCTCAGAGCGCGATGAACTCGATACTGACAAAGGTATCTGTCAAGTTGATCATCTTCCTCACAGTGGTGGTGCTGGGCGTGGCATCGAGCGTGATCACAGCCATCATCGCTGCGCTCCTGCTGGTGGAGATCATGAACTGCATGCCTCTTGACAGAAAGACCAAGGTCAACCTCGTGATCATCGCCTGCTTTGCAATTGGCCTAGGAGCCGTCCTTACGCCTGTGGGCGAGCCATTATCTACGATAGCTGTCACCAAGCTCCAGGGCGAGCCCTACCATGCCGGTTTCTTCTTCCTCTTCAACCAGCTGGCAATATACATCATGCCGGGCATCATAGCTATGGGCCTCCTGGCCGTGTTCTTCACAGGAAAGAAGGGCTCTGAGGAGTGCCTTGCAGCATCTGACAGCTCCGAGTCACTTAGAGACGTGGTCATGAGGGCTGTCAAGGTCTACATCTTCGTCATGGCTCTCTTGCTTTTGGGCGGAGGCATGAAGGTCGTAATAGACAAGTACCTGCTAGGAGTTCCCTCTGAGATCCTCTACTGGATAAACATGATCTCAGCCATCTTGGACAATGCAACGCTCACAGCAGCAGAGCTGAGCCCCAGGATGGAGCTCTCTCAGATCAAGGCCGTCCTCATGGGACTTCTGGTCTCTGGCGGAATGCTCATTCCTGGAAACATTCCAAACATCATCTCGGCAAGCAAGCTCAACATCACGAGCAAGGAGTGGGCAAAGCTCGGAGTGCCTCTTGGCCTCATACTCATGGCCTTGTACTTCGTCTGGATATTCTACGTGCCCTTCCACGTTGAGTTCAGCCTGTAAATGCATGGCTTTTGCCATTGCACCTTTTTTAGCGCTCTTTTTGGTCTAAGAAAATCCAAAGCTTCCTGCTTAACCTGGACGTATGTGTTTGGCTCACCTCATCGGCATCGGCGAGCCAATTCCACGATGTCTAGCATTGGATAACGCCGTTTATCGGCATGCCATTATTTTTGCTGTAATACCCCGCTGCAGAGCAGCGGGGTGCGTCGCCGCCAGTTGACTGGCAAAACCGAGGCCAGGCAAACATTCTGGAGGGCTAAACACATACACCTGGACGCATCTACCTCGCTTCTGAACCCTTGGACCCAAGAGGGAGAGAAGGAGATGAGACTAGGCTTACTCCTAAGTATGCCACTGCTCCGCAGATCAGCCCTATGAAGACAGGGTGTATCAGTGGATTTCCGTAGAACTGCCAGGCCACAACTGAGGAGAAAGACGCTATGAGGCTTGCAACGAACCCCTTGGCCGTGCCTCCATTCCAGTAGATGCCAAAGACCAGTGGGACAAAGACGCAGCACGCGATGACTCCCATGCTCACAGAGACCAGTGGCACTATCTGAGAGGGCACATCCATTGCGAAGAATGCCGAAGCTGCGATTATCACAACTCCCACCCCCCTTGTAAACAGGAGGACTCTGGAGTCAGAGATCGATGGGCGCAGGAACCGAAGCACATCGGATGTGAGCGAGGTTGTGGTCACAAGCACAATTGCGCTCATTGTGGACATAGCAGCTGAGATGGCAGCAAGGAGTATGATTGCGCTAAATCCCTCTGGCAGGACTGCCTGTGCCATGAAAGGCACGAGCTTGTCAGAGTTCTTGAGGAACGGCTCAAGCTGCTCAGGGCTAAAGGCTCCGTAGGCCAGAACGCCCAGAGAGAAGATGCAGAAGGCGTAGATGGCAATGGATATCGGGGCAAAGACTCCTGCGAACTTGACCACCCTCTGATCCTTTGCCGAAAAGATCATGATCAGCAGGTCTGGAAGCGCCAGGAGACCAAGCGATATCGAAAAGGCGCTTCCAAACGATGTCTGCCAGGGAACTGTGTACCCGTCCATGCTAGTGATCGCAGATGGGATGTGGTCCCAGATCTGCATTCCCCCGCCCTTGGCAAGAAGCCCTCCGTAGAGGAGCACTGCGCCGAGGAGCATGATTACTCCCTGGAGGAAGCTGATCCAGAGAATTGCTGGAAGCCCGCCTATGACGTAGTAGATCGCCACAATCAGCACTGCTAGGCCCAGGCCCTGCAGGTATGTGATCCCAAGCATTCCCTCAAAGAGGCTGGCGCAGCCCTTGAAGATGGCCACGAGGTACACTGTGTACATCAGAAGCATGATCACAGCTAAAATTACCTTTCCTGAGGGCGAGCCGTACCTCTTCTCAAGCATCTGAGGAACGGTCTTTGCGTCGTACTTCTTGGCCATAGCCCAGACCCTGGGCGCCATGATCCACGCCAGGCAGGCGAATGCGACGTGGAGGAAGGTCGCGTAAACCGGCCAGGCCATTCCCGCCACCAGGCCGTAGCCGCCGCCTCCCAGAAACGAGGCAGCGCTGAAGTAGGCTGCAGTGAAGGCGATGCCTATGACTGCCGGGTGGGCGACGTTTCTGTCTGAGATCACGAACCCTGAGAAGGTCCCCTGCTTGAGCTTTATTGAGAGGATAATTATGATGGCCAGGTAGATCCCAAGCAGTATCTGGTTAATCATTGCCCCTCCGAAACATCAAGTAGAACGTGGCTGAGAGCATAATTATCATAGAGGCTATGAGAGCCAGGTAGGGAAGAGGCACCATCAGGCCATCTCCTTCGGGCTCTCTTCTCCAAAGGCATAAACTCCATAAATATTCATATGCACTATCCTCGCTTATGTACGTTTTTGTACTTTGATGTGTTTTTGGATACAATATCACTTAAAAACATTTCCCTAGAGGGCCAGGTGCTGCTAAAGCAGTGCCCAAAACCGTTATAAGCCTGAAGCATGATCGCACCTGGGCCATGGATGCACAATGGTTGGCAGGAATGGCCTCCTAAGATCAATGGCGCGGAGGATTAGCTTGAAGGTCGATTTTAACTCGCTCTGGAAGTCATGTGGCGCCTCTCATGGAGGCGTCTGGCATTGAAGAAGCTCATGTCTGGAAACGAGGCCATAGCCAGGGGAGCTTATGAGGCTGGCGTAACTGTAGGCGCTGGATACCCAGGAACTCCCTCAACTGAGATTCTGGAAAACCTGGTCACAAATCCTGAGGTCTACTGTGAGTGGGCGCCAAATGAGAAGGTGGCGTTCGAAGTGGCTGCAGGGGCGGCTCTCGCAGGTGCCAGGTCCATTGCCACGATGAAGCACGTGGGCCTGAATGTCGCAGCAGACCCCCTCATGACGCTTAGCTATCTGGGCGTCGAGGGAGGCTTTGTTGCCTGTGTGGCAGACGACCCAGGAATGCACTCCTCCCAGAACGAGCAGGACACCCGCAACTACGCCAAGTTCGCCAAGATACCCATCTTCGAGCCTTCAGACAGCCAGGAGGCCAGGGACTTCGTCATTATGGCGCTTGAGGTCTCTGAGAGGTTCAGGACTCCAGCAATTCTCAGGTCCACAACCAGGGTGAGCCACTCCAGGAGCCTGGTTGAGGTCGGGAATAGGAAAACGCCCGAAAGAAAGGTCGGCTTTGTCAAGAACCCTCCCAGGTTTGTGCCCATACCTGTATGGGGGAGGCCCATGAGGCAGAAGGTCGAGGACAGGCTCAAGCTCTTGAGGTCCGAGTCTGAGTCCTCGCCTGCAAACAGGATTGAGCGACGCGAAAAAGGCCTGGGAATAATCACATCATCAATATCCTACCAGTACTCAAGAGAGGTCTGGCCTGAGGCCTCAGTACTGAAGCTGGGGCTCTCATACCCGTTTCCAGATGACCTGATCAGGAGCTTTGCCCAGAGCGTTGAAAAGGTGCTCGTTGTAGAAGAGCTGGACCCGTTCATCGAGGAGCACGTCAGGGCCCTGGGCATAAAGTGCCTTGGACGAGAATATGTGCCTGGAATTGGAGAGCTCTCAGTTGACAGGCTTGTGGCCTCAAAGGCCAAGATGGAGGGGCAAATGGTCCCGGAGGAGAAGCATCCCAAGTTCTGGGATATTCTTCCATCGAGGCCGCCGGTCCTCTGCCCAGGATGTCCCCACCGCGGAGTTTTCTATGCCCTTGGAAAGCACGACTTGACAGTCACAGGAGACATAGGCTGCTACAGCCTCGGAGCCTTCAAGCCACTGGACAGGATGGACACCATCCTCTGCATGGGAGCCGGAATCTCCATGGCCCAGGGGATAGAGAAGGCAGGAGACCCCAAAAAGGTCGTGGGGGTGGTTGGCGACTCCACGTTCTTCCACTCAGGGATAACTGGCCTCCTGGACATAGCCTATAACAGAGGGACTGCGACCATAATCGTGCTCGACAACCGCACAACTGCGATGACTGGACACCAGGACCATCCAGGAACCGGAAGGACGATCTCAGGCCAGGAGACGAAGGCGATCTCCATCCAGGCCATAGGCAGGGCCTGTGGAATAGAGCGCGTCTTTGAGGTCAATCCATACGACCTTGAGGAGACTGAGGGGACAATAGCCTCAGAGATCTCTGTTGAAGAGCCCTCGCTCATAGTCTCCAAGGCGCCGTGTCCACTCAGAGAGAGGAGGCGCGTGGGCCCTGTAAGAGCAATTAAGTCAGAAAACTGCAAGAAGTGCAAGATCTGCCTCAAGCTCGGCTGCCCTGCGATCGAGTGGTCTGATGGCCCGAGGATTAACGAGCTTCTCTGCGGAGGCTGCGGGCTTTGCGAGCAGGTCTGTCCAACTGGCGCAGTGAGCAGGAGGGCCTGATCATGGACACTCAAACCAAGAGCGTGGTCTTAGTAGGCGTGGGAGGCCAGGGGATACTTCTGGCAAGCGAGATCGTGGCCCAGGCTGCGATGAATTCTGGACTCGATGTCAAGACGAACGAGGTCCACGGCATGGCCCAGAGAGGAGGATCGGTGGTGGCCCAGATAAGGTTTGGAAGAGAGGTCCACAGTCCACTTGTGGCCAGAGGTGAAGCCAGAGTTCTTGGTGCGCTGGAGCAGGTGGAGGCCCTCAGGCACTCAGAGTACCTGGCAAGAGATGGGATTGCAGTGGTCAACGCCCAGTCCATAATACCTGTGACTGCGTCTGCTGGCGGCTGCAGGTACCCTGAAGATGTCCTCTCAATGCTGAAAGAGGCTTTTCCAAGGCTGGTCTACCTGGACGCAGCAGAGAAGGCCAGGGAGCTGGGAGACATGAGGGCTGCAAACATCGTCCTCCTGGGAGCTTTATCCAAGGGCCTGGACCTGCCAACAGAGGCCTGGCACAAAGCCATCGCCTCCTGCGTCAAAGAGAAACTCAGGGACATGAACCTCAGAGCTTTTGAGATCGGAAGGAACCTGTAATGAAGAACAACTATCACAACCAGAAGATGGAGACGGCGTCGTTAGAAGAGATCCGAGAGCTACAGACGAAGAGGCTCAAAGAGGTGGTGCACCGCGTCTACAGCTCAAACCCCATCTACAGGAGACTCCTTGATCAGCACGGAGTAAAGCCTGAGGAGATAAAGACCTTCTCCGACGTGACAAAGCTTCCAATGACAAACAAGGACATCCTCAGGGAGAGCTATCCCCTGGGGCTGAGCTGCGTTCCCAGGTCAGAGGTGGTTGAGATGCACATGTCGAGCGGGTCTACTGGAACTCCTGTGGTCATGCCCTACACACTGGCAGATCTGAACCAGTGGGCTGAGTGCATGGCAAGGTGCTACAGGATGTCGGGAGCAGTTCCAGGAGACGCAGTCCAGATCACGCCGCTGTTTGGCCTGTTCAACGGCGGGTTTGGGATGTACCACGGCGCAAGAGCCGCAGGACTCTTCATAATACCTGCAGGCCCCGGAAACACAGCCAGGCAGATCAGGCTTGCAAAGGACCTTGGGACCAGGGTCATCACTGGAGTTGTCAGCTACGGAGTACGCCTGATGGAGGTCCTGGAGGAGGCTAATGAGACGCTTCCAGAGCTGGAGATAGGCATCTTTGGAGCTGAAGCCTTCTCTGACTCTATGAAGAGGAAGATAGAGGCAGGGCTGGGAATAGAGGCGTTTGACATCTACGGCATGACCGAGAGCGGTGGAGTGGGAACTCTTGGAATGGACTGCACTTCTCACCAGGGCATCCACGTCTGGGAAGACCAGTACATAGTCGAGGTAGTCGACCCCAGGAGCGGAGAGCCAGTCGACGACGGCGAGCCAGGAGAGCTGGTTGTAACAGCCCTCACAAGAGAAGCACTGCCTGTGATCAGGTTCAGGACCGCAGACTTGACGCGCGTGCTCTCCAGAGATGCCTGCGACTGCGGAAGGACACACGTGAGGATCGCGCCAATAACCGGGCGCCTCGACGACATGCTGATAATTAAAGGTGTAAACTTCTTCCCCAAGCAGATAGAGCAGACCCTGATGCAGATCCCAGGAGTTGGCTCCAACTACCAGATCATAATCGAGGAGCTAGACGGAGTAAAAGACGTCAGGGTAAACGTCGAGGCAGAGAAGAACGTGACGGGGTACATGGTCGAGAAGGCATTGAAGGAGGCCCTGGGATTCAGCCCGAAGGGAGACGTCTATCCAATAGGCAAGCTCCCGCGCCAGGATGGGAAGGCCCAGCGCGTCTTCTACAAGAAGGTCGATGCAGCAAGGTAAGGCTGCACCGGCCGCGTCTATTTTTGGCCTCAAGCGCTGCAGTTCATTTTGCCAAAAAGAGGGTCAGGAAAAGCGCGCGACAGGCGGGCGTGTCCGCCCATAACTTCGCCGCGGTAGACGGGGCACGCAGAGCTGTCGCTTCAAGCCGTCATCGTCATGGACCATGTGTTGTAGAAGCCGGTTCTGTGTTTCATGGCCAAATATCATCTCAAAACCAGGCCTTCAGGAGCACCTTCCCTCCAGGTCCATCATCAGCTCTTTCAGGCGTTTTGTAACCAGGCGGTCGATGTGGTCCTCCAGGTCTGTATCGTCCGCCTCCTGGCTGATGGCTGTGCCCACCATCAGGCCTTTGAGAAACGCTATCCTCTTGTCCTCCTCCACAGCCTCCAGGGTCCTGTTGATGTACTTCCTCAGAGTAGTGCCGGGCACGCTCCTGTAAGCGTCGAGCTCGTCTGCTGTCCTCAATATCTCGTCCTTGGTAAACCCGAGGCCGAGCAGAAGGTCCTCAAGATCGTATTCCTCATCGTTTGACGACGCTATGATCTGTCCCCCAACCCTCTTTGGATGAAAGCGCACATTTCAGGCGATACTATAACAAGATGGCCGTGTATAAATTTAAATGTGAGGTTTGCGAGCTCAAGCGCAATCAACGCCCATCCCAGATTATTGGTTATCACAAGAATACTAAAAGAGATAAGGATCATGTAGAGACTGATGAACTAGGGACTGCTCGAAGATCTCATACATTGCCAGAAATGGGACGAAAACAGCAAACAGTTGGCAAGTTCTGGGAGCAGTTTTTCCAAAAGTCGGGGTCAATTGGGCTTCGTGAGCCGCCATAAGTTCGGGATAGTCAAGGCACGAAAAGTTTAGATATATCCTGGCCCAATAATTGTATATATTATTTGGCTACATCCAATCAGATAAAATTAATGAAGACTGTTCATGAGATGCGCTGCGCGAACTCGCAAAATTTACCGCAGGATGGAAATAGTAAGCATATAATATGGGGACGAACGGAGGAGATCCTCTGGGGAGAATTAGCGGCATGAAGATATGGGCAAACACAGAGGTAGATCATCAGATTAGTGGTCGCTCAGGCTCGGAGCTCAGGGGGATCGATCTGAGTCCTGGAAAAAAACCTCTGCTGATGAGCAAGTCTTCTGACGGCATGGATGTCTGCCTGCGTGATCTAACGCATGCAGGCGCGCGCCCTCCTGCGGTCTTGGCACATAGCAGCTTTGCTTCTCGATGCTGCAGCCCGAATTTTCGAGGTTTGAGGTCTGCATGCCCTATTGGGGACGTTGATGAAGAGGTCGCTCTAATGGATGCTAGATCCAGGGGCGAGGAGAGAGTGGGGGGGTACCTGTGAACACGACAATGGGAAGAGAGAGGGATCGCATTGGCCTGTCGTTTGATCCTGTGAATGCCTGCGAAGGAGGGGCGTTTAGGGGAGATGAGATCGAGGCCAAGAGGCCAGAAGGACCTCAGAACATCTTCCAGATCGACTTGAGCTTCGCCTGCGAGATGATGCTTCTGATCAGAGATGATGGAAGCATCGCAGGTGCCAGCCAGGCTGCAGCGAAGGCCTTCGGATGCAGCTGCGATGAGATCATCTCCAGGAACATAGAAGATCTCTGCCATGCTAGTTGCAGAGGGGAACTGCAAGAGAGGCTGGCGAATGCCAAATCCCAGGATGGTCTCTTCTATGCCAGGCTCATCCGCAAGGACAAGAGCACATTTCCAGCTGAGATCAGCTTTGACAGGGCAGAGGTGAGTGGGGAGAACCTCACCATAAGCATCTTGAGGGAGATAACAAAGTGTACTGAACCAGGGAGGATGAATGACCTGATCAAGGCCATAGAGACCATGCCTGCAGCCATCATCCTCACAGATGCACAGGGCACAGCCGAGTACGTCAACAGGGGGCTGCTCTGCATGGGCTCTTACCAGAACGCCTCAGAGATACTTGGCAGATCCATATTCGAGTTCACAACTGCAGGCGGAGATGCCAAGCTGAGAGAGGAGGTGATACCTGCGCTGATATCAGAGGGGGTGTGGCACGGGGAGCTTCCGATCATGAGGCGGGATGGGACTGTATACACAGCAGAGGCCATCTGCTCAGTCGTGCGCGACGAGTACGGATCACCTGAGCACTTTCTAGCCAACCTGTATGATATCACCGACCGGGCAAGAGCTGAAGAGGCCCTTCTCCTGGACGAGGCGAGGCTGGAGGCACTCCTCAAGCTAAATCAAATGGAGGAGGCGTCTCTTCGAGAGATCGCAGACTACGCGCTTGATGCCGGAGTCAAGCTCACCAGGTCGCAGCTTGGGTATCTGGCGTTCGTAAGCGATGACGAGAAGACCATGCTCATGCACGCCTGGTCGAGGTCTGCTCTCCAGGACTGCGACATAGCCCACAGAGAAGTGGTCTATTCTGTTGAAAAGACCGGGCTCTGGGGAGAGGCAATCAGGCAGAGAAAGCCGATTATAACCAACGATTATCTGTCTTCGCCACACAGGAAAGGGGTGCCAGAAGGCCACCCAGAGATCAGGCGCCACATGAACGTGCCTATCCAAGACGGCGAGAAGATCGTGGCGGTAGTTGGCGTTGCCAACAAAGATGGAGATTACGACGACTCAGATGTGCGCCAGCTTACGCTTCTCATCATGGGGATGTGGAGGATACTGGAGCGCAGGAGGGCTGAAAAGGCGCTTGAGGAGAGCCAAAGGGCGCTCTCCACTCTCATGAGCAACCTCCCTGGGATGGCATACCGGTGTGGGAACGATGAGCGCTGGACCATGAGCTTTGTCAGTGAAGGCTGCTTCGACCTCACAGGCTACCAGTCCTCAAGCCTGATAGAGAGCGCAGCTGTCTCCTATGCAGACCTGATACATCCAGACGACAGCAAGTATGTCTGGGACGAGGTCCAGGAAGCCATCTCAGAAGAGAAGCCTTTCACGCTGACATACAGGATCAGGACCTATTCAGGAGAAGAGAAATGGGTATGGGAGCAGGGCCAGGGAGTCTTCTCGCCTGAGGGCGACCTCCTGGCTTTAGAGGGCTTCATAAGCGACATAACTGAGAGAAAGAGGGCGGAAGACGCGCTTCTCCGGGCCCAGGAGGAGCTTGAGGCAAGGGTGGCAGAGAGGACGGCTGAGCTTGCGAAGGTGAACAGGGACCTGAGGGTGGAGATATCCGAGCATACCCTGGCCGAAAAAGCGCTCAGGGACGCAAAGCTGGCGGCTGAGGCTGCAAACAGGGCCAAGTCGGAGTTCCTCGCCAACATGTCCCACGAGATCAGGACCCCAATGAACGCAGTGATAGGCATGTCCGGCCTCCTCCTGGACACAGAACTCACACCTGAGCAGAGGTCCTATGTCGAGACCATAAGGAACAGCGGAGACGCGCTCCTTGGAGTCATAAACGACATACTGGACTTCTCCAAGATAGAAGGGGGGATGCTCGGAATTGAGCGCCAGCCCTTCGACCTGGTGGACTGCATTGAAGCTTCTCTAGATCTGGTGGCTGGAAAGGCTGCAGAAAAAGGGCTCGAGCTTATCTACACAATGGATGAAGGTGTGCCAAAGCTGATCGCAGGCGACGTCACAAGGCTTCGCCAGGTTCTGGTCAACCTGCTCGCAAACGCAGTCAAGTTCACTGAGTGTGGAGAAGTGGCGCTCGAAGTTGAGGCCCACCGCTCTGGGGCCAGGCACCTGATTGGCTTTTCCATAAAAGATACAGGAATAGGAATACCAGAATGCTCTCTGGGAAAGCTATTCAAGTCTTTCTCACAGCTCGACACCTCCACCACTCGTAAATACGGCGGAACAGGCCTTGGCCTTGCCATCAGCCGGCGTCTGGTCGAGCTCATGGGCGGAAGGATATGGGCAGAGTCTGAGGTGGGCATAGGGTCCAAGTTCCACTTCACGATAACGGCAGATGCAGTCGAGCCCAAGGCCAAAGCACACGTAGAGGCCCCACAGCTCTCAGGAAAGCGCATACTGATAGTCGACGACAACGAGTCCAGCAGATCTATGCTCCTGGGATATATGAAGAGGTGGGGCATGAGAGCTTCTGCAGTTGCATCTGGCTCTGAAGCCCGAGAGATATTAAGCCAAGAGCAGTTCGACGCAGCTGTGGTGGACATGAAGATGCCTGAGATGAGCGGACTTTCTCTTGCCTCTGAAATTTGCAGGAGGGATGCTGACCTTCCCATAGTCATGATGGCAAATGTGGGCAACCACGAGTCGAGCGTAGTCAACTTCGAGGCTCTGATAAACAAGCCCGTGAAGCCGTCCCAGCTCTACGAGGCGCTTGTGTGCATCTTCTCAAGAAGGCCCATGTCTCCAGTGAGACAGTTGCAGCAGCTGAAGATAGACCCGAACACAGCCAAGCGCTATCCCCTGAAGATCCTGCTTGCAGAGGACAATCCAGTAAACCAGAAGGTCGCGCTCTCAATGCTCAAGAGAATGGGATACAGGGCGGATGTGGCTGCAAGCGGCCTTGAGGTCCTCCAGGCTCTGGAGAGGCAGAGCTATGACGTCGTCTTGATGGACGTCCAGATGCCTGAGATGGATGGCCTGGACGCAGCCAGGGCGATCAGGCAGCGCTGGAAAGAGAAGCGCCCGAAGGTGGTGGCAATGACAGCCTACTCCATGCAGGGAGATAAAGAGCGCTGCATCAGCGCCGGTATGGACGGGTATATCGCAAAGCCGGTGCAGATTGAGGCGCTTCTGGCAGCGCTCGTCAGCTGTAGCAGTTCCCAGAAGGTCAGTCCCTGATCAGGACCTCTTCGACAGTCCTTCTGGGAGTGTGCCTTGAAGGCTTAGAATATCCCAGGCTGAAGAGGAGCTGGGGATACTTCGCCCTGGCGATCTTTCCAATCTCCTTTCGAAGATCAGGAAGCCCTATGGGCTGGCTGAAGAATGAGAGCCTTATGTCCCGCAGGGTTGCAGCCAGAAAGAGCCTCTCCAGAATCATCCCTGACTTGACCCAGGAGAGCTTGTCGTCTGATGAAGAGCTGAGCACTGCCATAGCAGCAGATCCCTTGATGAGACCCACGTCCTTTTTTGCCACCAGAGGGCTTAAGTCGAAGGCCTTGAATGCAGAGGGGAAGACCAGGGATACTGCACCCGGCACTCCAAATGTGTGGAGGGGCATGCCGTCGCTTGCACTCGTGTTGTTTGGCCTAAGCCACCTTGCAAGATCACGGCGGAACTCTCTGCTGCCGATCTGGATCTTGTGGGCCTCTTCTTCCATGTCAGCTATCCTCGATTTGGTCTCATCATCTGAGAAGTAGTCGAGCCTGAATCCAGGCTGATCGGCATACATCTTGAGCATGGCGAGGTCCTCTCGACCGACCTTCCTGTCCTCGTACCTGTCCTTGATGGTATACCGAAGAGTTATGGCTGGAAATAGGCCAGGAGATGCAAGCTTTCCTCCCTGGTCCAGGACGACTTTTGCCACCAGGTCGCTTCCCTGTCCCCTGGGGAAAAGGTCGAGCTTGGACTTGAAGCCGAAGTGATCTGCAGCTATGAGCAGGTTGGCAATCGAGCACCCAACGCTCATATACAGCGTCCTGTCTGAAGGATCGACGACTGGAAGCCTCCTGGAGAGGTCGGCGTAGACCTGTATGCAGTTGTCATTTACAGAGAACCTCCAGGGCTGGGTATTTGGTCCTGATGGGGCTAAGACCGCATACCTCAGTAGGAACTCCATCTGCTCTTCAGTGCCCTTTTCCGGGAAGTCGGACTCCTGGACGTCCCATGCCTCGTAGTTCTTTGCGCTCATGGATTGAACCGCCACCAAAACTATCTAGACGATATCGATTATGAAACTATATAGCTTCTCCACCTTGGATTGGGCACCACTTTATCTAGCCTAAAGGTCAAACCAGTATTCAGAGGGTTGGAGATGAGGTCTGAGGTTTACTTCGCAGATGCCAGGGCACGAAGCGAGAAAGAGAGCAAATCAGAGAAGATAAGGACGCTCTTTGATATGGCTGGATTTGGGGAGATGATGGAAGAAGGAGGCCTAACCGCAATAAAGGTCCACTTCGGAGAGCGAGGATCTGACTCGTTCATAAGCCCCCTTCTGGTCAGGCAGGCAGTGGACAAAGTCAAGGAGAGTGGCGCAAAGCCCTTCGTAACAGACACAAACACTCTCTACGGAGGCGGCAGGGGAAACACCGTGGACCACCTTGAGACTGCGATAATGCACGGCTTCGGATACTCAGTTCTGGGCGCGCCTTTAATCATTGCTGACGGCCTCAGGAGCGAGAGCTACTCAGAAGTCGAGGTCAGAGGAAAGCACTTCTCATCTGTGAAGGTCGCAAGGAGCATTGCTGAAGCTGACAGCATGATCGTCTTCTCGCACTTCAAGGGCCACATCCTCTCTGGGTTTGGCGGATCGATAAAGAACCTCGGCATGGGATGTGCCCCTGCTGCAGGAAAGGCAGACCAGCACTCCACAAAGCCGGTATTCAACGAGGAGCTCTGCCAGGGCTGCAAGAGGTGCGAGAAGGCCTGCCCTGTAAACGCAGTGACAGTCGAGTCCAGGATCTCCAAGATAGACTACAACGCCTGCAGGGGGTGCGGCGAGTGCCTCAGGATCTGCCCTGCGCACGCCATAGACCTCGACTGGCTGGTGCAGATTCCCCCGTTTCTGGAGAGGATGGCTGAGCACGCTTTAGGTGCAGCAAAAACCAAGTCTGGGGCCGTTGGGTACTTCAATTTTCTCATTAACATCACTCCAGACTGCGACTGCCTTCCCTGGTCGGATGCGCCCATAGTTCCGGATATAGGAATCCTGGCCTCCAGAGACCCTGTGGCCATAGACAAGGCCAGCCTGGACCTGGTAAACGCCCAGAGGGGAATTGCAGACACGCTTTTGCAGTCCAACTTGGAGCCTGGAAAGGACAAGTTCAAGGGAGTCTGGCCATATACAGATGCGATCCACCTGATAGAGTACAGCCAGGAGATAGGCCTTGGGAGCGCAGACTACAGGCTAATTGAGGCTTGAATGCAGCCTGAGTCTTGGAATTCTTGAGCGTCATAGGAGGAAGAGCATGAAAGTAGTTGCTTTCAATGGAAGCCCCAGGAGAGAGGGGAATACGTCAATCCTGATAAGAGAAGCGCTATCTGAGCTGGAGAAAGAGAAGATAGAAACCGAGATGGTACATCTGCGAGGACCCATCCGCGGCTGTATCGCCTGCTACAAATGCTTTGAGAGAAAAGATGGGAGATGCGCCCAGGAAGACCAGATCAATGGCCATATAGAGAAGATGGCAGAGGCAGACGGGATTATTCTCGGATCTCCAACCTACTTCTCTGACCTCACCCCAGAGCTGAAGGCCCTGATAGATCGGTCTGGATTTGTGGCCAAAGCCAACAATGGCATGTTTAGGCGTAAAGTCGGTGCAGCAGTGGTGGCAGTTCGCAGGGCTGGAGCAGTTCACGTCTTCGATTCCATCAACCACTTCTTCCTGATCAATGAGATGATCATCGCGGGCTCAAGCTACTGGAACATAGGGATGGGCAGGGAGATTGGCGAAGTCGAGAGAGACTCAGAGGGATTACAGACGATGAGAGTGCTGGGCCAGAATATGGCCTGGCTCATGAAGAAGCTAAAGGAATAGTCCAACTCCAGCATATGCGTGGGATGGTCTGCTTAAATTGAGGACTATCCCGCTACACTCTGATCAGCAGGCTGCCGCTCCCTGGGGTCAGCCTGACTGCTCTTTTGCCCGGCAGATGTGAGAATCCTGGGCTTTAGCGAGTCTTCAAACGCCCTCTTGATCTCTGAGAACTCTTCATCGCTGATGCAGTACGATTCAACTTTATAATCGCTCCACCAGTCAAACTTGGCTTCATTGAGGACGCTGACGAGCAGCGCATGGGTCTCAAACCAGTCATAATCTATGCCCTGCTCATTTAGCGCCTTTGTGAACTGGGGGCAGATATAAGCTATGCATTTTGGCGCCTTATGCGTCTCAAGAACGCAGCCTTTATCGCTTGAATAGGGGCAGCCTCTTGTCAAGTCGCCCGCGCCATAGATCTGCAACCTCTCTGCATCCAGCTCCTGGCAACCACAGTATTTTTTGGGAAACTCAACTACATTTTCGTTGCAGCAGCCATTGCAGGTCCTGCCAAAGTTGTCTCTGCAATATCCGCTACTCTCAAAAAAATCATGGAGCAATGACTCAACCTCCAGATACCTGGCCAGAGCCCTGCTTGGATTGGGGGTAACTCTCTCAGACATAATGTTATCTAATAATAGTGACTAAGTGGCTAATAAAGATATCTGCAGCCAGCCAAATACGCTTCGCATTTGCCGGCCGCGGTTTTTCGTCAATTGAAGGCGCGAGGTAGCTGCACTCAGGCGCATGACAATTATCTCCTTATAAAGGCTCCATCCAATCCCACCCATATTATAGATGATGATCGCCGCTTGGTTGTCTGCCTATATTGAGCTGTTGAGTACAGAAACCATAACTGGACAAAACAACTCACCACAAAGGCACAGAGATGCAGAGATGATACAAAAAGGCTCAGAACAATAATACTGAAATCTCTCTTTGCCTCTGTGTCTCCGTGGTGAATTTTTATAGGCTCATTAAATCAACTCAATTGCGGCAGACTACCCGCCGCTTAGCAGCAATTCTATGCCACCTCCAGGGCCTGTGCCACCTTCGGGGCTAAAGGTGCTGTTCATCATAAAGCCGGATGGCAGACTCAATCTCCAAATCAGTACACAGCATACCTGCATACAGAATATATGCATACAAAATATCTGCATATAGCATGACTGCATAGAGCATGTTTGATGCCATCATCACGCACGATTCTCATCGAGACCGACATGAGCGCCGACCATGCGGGGCATACAGCCTCTTTGACGCCATCATCGTACCCGATGGCACGAGGCACGTCGTCTGCTTCTCTTAGAGCGCAGCTGGCCTGGCCAGGAAGCTCTGGAAGCCTCAGCTCAAGCTACCTGGCTTCTCCTAAGCCAGTGCTGTAATGCCAAGATTTAAATTATTATGCGCAAAATAAGCTCGCAATGGCACTGGATATTCTCACACTGGCTGGGGCGAACCTCATCGCCCAGATACTGCTCTTCTTTGCCCTGGTAGCCTCGATATACTACGTCAGAACGAAGAGGGCAAAGATGCACTGTACAATAACCAGGGCGCTGTTTGCAGCACAGATTGTCCTGATCATAGGCATAATGTACCCTGCTATGTCGCTTTACGTCGGCCAGGCGTCTCTGCCGCTGGGAGAAGTGACAATAATTCACCATGCTCTGGGCCTGGCGTCTGTGGTCCTCTGGGGGCTCATAAACATAGGCTATGCAGTGAAGGTGAGGTTCAGCACGCTCAAGAACGCCATGAGGCTCTCTATTGGCCTGTGGGCCATCTCTATAGCCCTGGGGCTTTACCTGTACAGCGAGGTCTACTCAGGGCTCTGATGAGACGAAAGTGCGAAAAACGTCAAGAGAAGCAGGTATTAAAGGCGAGGTGGAAGGCGAGCAAAATAGGAGATCATCAGATTAAGCGATAGGAGATCATCAGATTAAGCGATAGGAGATCATCAGGTTTAAGCGCTGGCGAAAGAATGAAGGACGACCTGACATGGCAACAGGATACGGGAATGAGAAAGAAGAGATAAAGGGCGAAATGGAAAAAGAGCATTTTCCCTACAGCTCGCCTCTGCTTGGACGGGCCTCTGATCAAACATTCTTTGCCGAATGCTTAACCGATGTCTCACCAGATGTACAGACACTCTTCAGATCTGCGCTTCTTTATGAGATCGTTGAGCACGCTTACTGCTTCTAGGAGAGTATCTCTTACAACCACTGGATGGCCCTGGACCTTGATCCACACTCTCCTGACACCAAGGTTGTTCAGGAACTCCACATCCGCAGACTCTTCAACGCACCACTGAACAGCGTCGTCGACACTGGTAATACAATTCATTCCCTCAACGCTCCTCTCAGATTTGATTGCCTCTAATATCCGAACACACGCCTGGCATGCAATGCATCCTTACTTCGAATGCCTGAAGCTTGAAGACATCCTTCACCCGGAATGCGCCTGATAATCGACTAGATAAGGCTTTGCAGGCAGATGAATCCCGTTCTAGCCCCGGAAGAGCATTACGCTCATCGCAACAGCACCGCTTCATGGCGTGCTTTTGAGATAAATCTCACCCTATATTAGATTATCGGGCTAAAAAAACGGCTATTTTAATCTCAATTAGGGCAAAAACCCCAAAAACTCCATGAAGTTTGAATCAAAGCCATTAGCAAGCTTTTTAATTTTGAGCGATCCTGCCCAAATATAATATATGATTTATGTCAATATACGGCCGAGGTTCATATTATGTTTATAATCCGCCGCGTCTCAAGCTACGAGCCATAGTATTCAGAAGTATCCGAAGTCCTCAGCCCACAATGCTCCAAAAAGCCCTCATGAGGCTGGCGTGAATGCGCCTGATTGCAGAATAGCTTTCAGCTCTATGCAGAGATATCGCGTCTGGAAGCTGTGCTCTCGTATGCGAGACGCAAGTCACATAAAAATGCGAGGTTGGCCTTCCTAAGCAGCAATGCAGGAGAGCCAAATTCTTAAGCAGCGCTAAAATATCAAAGCCTCGGCATATAGTCTGGGTCCCTTATCCTGTTCAAGTTCCTCATGAGATCTGAGGCGTCCTCCCTGTTTATCTGCATGTTCATGACCTTCAAAGCCAGACACCTCAATGCCTCTTTCTCCCTCTTCAAAGCGCTGCTGTCATCGCGCTCATCTGCGAGGCCAAACCTGTGAAATAGGTGCTCGTCCTCATTTGCGTGCCTGCTCTTTCCCCACTGCAGGAACATGTTCGCTGCGTGGTCCAGAAGGTGCTCGTCGAATCTGTCTGGAAGGTTGCAGTCCTCAATCTGCTCTAGAAACTCGTCTTTTCTCAACTCCCATCACCTCAGATTATCTAGGCATGTGATCTAATTTAAATTTTTCCTGCTGTAAAAGCGCTTAAAAGGATACTGCCCAAAACGATTGCACTCCTGAGGCGAAGGGGAGGCAGACCTAAAAGGACAAAAAGGAGATGAACTCGGATCTGGCCTGCCTAAATGTAGACAGCAGTTCCGGGCTCGACGTTGATTATCTTCGTGACTCCTCTCTGGAAGTAGATGGTCTTTGGATAGTTGAACTGGCCGTCGTAGACCCTGACATCGTGATTCTGATCTCCCACAACTGTGAAGCTGAACCTTCCGTCAAGGGCGTCTCCTCCTGTGCCCTCTTTGCCTATGTAATTGCCATCGAGGTAGACCTGGTATCCCCTCATTCCCTGAGAGACTATGGTGACTGGTGTGTCGCCTGAAGTCGCCACAGGCGCTGGCGAAACAGAAGTCGCTGTGGTGGTTACTGTAGTAGGCACTGTAGTTACCGGCACAGAGCTAGTCTGCGGCGCTGTCTGAGCAGCAGTCGGCTGAGAGGATGCTGCCAGAACGTCCACTATGATGGCGTTGCTGGACTGGTTATTTGAGACGAAGAGAAGGATGTGTCTTCCCAGCTGGTCTGCCTGGTAGCTCATTGTGTTGTAGCCTGAAGAGAACTGGTACTGCCTGTGCTGGAGCTGACTGCCCACGATCTCATAGACGTCTGCAGCTCCGGATGCAGGAGCGTAGGCCAGAAGCTGAAGCCATGTGCCAACTGGGCAGGCGACATATCTGGACCAGTCACTCTGGCCTGAGATCCAGAGCTCGCTCGACCTGGCTGCAGCAGCGCTCGATGTGTACTGTGCATAAGAGATCGCCATTCCAGGGGCAAGATAGATGCTCTCAGGAATTTTACCATTAAGGCTTGTGCTGGAGGGAGTGCTGATTATCCCGCCGACTATCTGGGTCCCTGTGCTGGAGTAGAACTCGCTGTAGTACGACTCATATGATTGGTAAGAAGTCTCAACCGCAGAAGCGCCGAGCACTCCTGAAGGCGAGATGACCCCACTGCTAGCAGATGCCTGGCTAAATGCCTCATCTGCAGCAGATGCTGTCATCCCTAAAGACAGGATGACCAGCAGGCATAGCGCAATTTCGTTGAATCTCACTAAGACACCTCATCCGAAAGACACGATGTGATCTCTCTCGCTTTCTATTTATCTCTGCTTTTCCTCTGAAAGTCACATTGACGTGATCTGAACATGCCTACCTGGACCTGCAAATGAGCCGTCTGTCAACCAGAATTTGGCCCCTGGAGCAGCCTTGAGGTCACAATTCTGATTTTATGTCGTCTTGGGGTCAGCTAAAGCACGCTTAGAGTTATCCTGTTGCTCTCCTGCCCACCTACCTTGTACCAGAGCTGGCTCGTCCCAGAAGCGTCTGCGAAGAACCAGGCCCTGTACCTGTGCTTTGGGTAGACATAGCCCTTGAAGCTGGACTTGAGGCTGCCTGAAGGCGTCCTCTGGATGAGGGTGACATAGCCTTCTGTGCCTGGAACCAGCTCCAGAGCCGCCCAGCTGTGCATGGGCACCGAGATCTCGGAAAGCCTCAGAGGACCGGAGACGCACGCTATCCAGAGCTTGCTTTTGCACAGCTGTGGGTCGAGAGGCTGCAGAGTGGAGACTGCCGTAACCTCTGAGAGAATGCCGGAGGTGCAGGGCTCGGTGCATGAGTAGAAGCAGCTCTCTCCCATATGGCCAGAGCAGCACGTAGAGATGCAGCTCTCGTTTCTCTCCAACACATCTGCGCAGGCCAAGCCTGTAAAAAGAACCATCATCAACAGTGCCAGGGCTTTCAATCGAACTCCTCCATGTATCACAATAAAATATTAGTTTTCCAGTATATAGATCATGTGGTGGACGCCAGGCAGTTAGGCGAGCGCTATTTCCCGGCATGCATTGGGATACGCCTGATCGCAGCGCTGCTGCACACATCCTGCCAGATCAACCTGGGCGCCCTGTTCAAGGCAGGGCCTGGAAGGCTGTGATTCTCCGGGCTTCGTTGGATTTGGCCAGCCCTGGCAGAGGCAATTAGATCCTCTAACACCTCAGCTGCGGCAGGAAAGCCGGGACCTTTGCCCTGTATTCCTCATACTCCCTGCCGAACTGAGCCAGAAGGAGCTTCTCCTCGTGCCTGGACCCCAGATAGAAGTACACTGTGACCATGATGCACAGCGCCAGAAAAGTTGTGGTCATGAGAGGTGTGAGCCACACGAACGCAGTGCCAAAAGCGAACAATGGGTTTCGCAGGTGGCAGTAGAACCCGTCTGTCACAAGGCGCTCAGGTTGACCAGGGCTTTTTCCAATCAGGGGCTGCTTTCCTGAGACCTGGGGGATTCCAAGGAATGAGAGCGCCCCAGTCTGCATCAGCGCAGCTAAAACACATATGGCAGCCAGCGCCTGGCCTGTAACCATCAGATAGCTCCAGGGAGGTGGGACCTGGTACAGAACTCTGCCAGGAAGATAGATGAGGAGGTATGCAACCGGCAGCATCTCCAGAAGCGAGACCAGGACGAAGGCTAGACGATACCACCTGTCAGCCACAGTTCCCAGATAGTTCCTTGCAAGGGATTTTGCTCTGATTCCCGAAAGAAAGCTGTGCGACACTGCGAAGACTGAGAGATATATGACCATCAGAAGAGCGCCAGAAGCCATCTAGCCCCTCTGTCCTGAAAAGCGCCTGACCGGCAGGAAGAAGATCACCTCAGCCTCATCTGTAGAGTCGTCGAAGTTCACAGAGATGTTTCTTGAAGACAAGATGTCCACAACCAGCCCCAGCATCTCCTCCAGGGGGTCGTTATCGATCTCAACAGAGATTCCCTTGAAGGCCATGAAGCTTCCTGTGACCAGGCCCTCCTCGAACTCCATATCAGGAGGCTTCACAGACAGCTCCTCAGTCGCCTTTAGATCTACGCCGCATTCTCTTGCAGCGCGCTCCAGCAGGGAAAAACAGCTATCTGCGTCCATTATGCAGGCAACTCCCTCATCCCGGCCTTCAAATGGTGGCACCAGATAGAGCTCGTAGCTGGACGTGCCCGCAAATCCAGAATCCCCGCCCCTTGCCAGGTGGCCGGCTGCGCTCTCCATAGCACCTATAAGCTCATCAAGAAGCTCAACAGCCTTAGAAGCCACAACCTTGAGCCGTGGGCTGTCCTCAATATCCATCTCCAAACCTCAGGCCTCGGACATCTGTCAGAGGACATTCTCTAGCCGGATATTTTCTGTGCAAAGCCAGATAAAAGTTGCGTTTGAGCAAAAAAGGTGCGGGCATGGGCCCGCTAGAGGTCTAGAATATCAGATAGATCCCAGGCTGTCGGGGTCCTTTCCTGAGAAAGCCTCCTTGATGCCCTCAGGCTGGTTCTGGAACTGGCCTGCTCCGTTTTGTGTGAAGTAGGCCTGAGCCTTCTGGCTTCCATCTATCTGATGCACAGGCCAGTTGTATGTGAAGCTCATTGGGTTCAGAGGCGCTGGTATGTACTGCTGAGCGGGGACAGATCCCACGCTCACAACGCCTGTTCCGGTCTGCTGCACCTGGCTCTGCTGAGCTGTGGCTGACGCTGTCTGCTGAGCTGCAGCCTGCTGGGCTGCGGATGCAGACTGAAGCGCAGTTATGTTCAGAGGCTGGAGGTACATGTCTGATGTGGCCTCAGAGCCGAAAGTCTCAGAGACGACCTGGTTGAACTCGGTTATCCTGGAGTTGTACTCCTCTGCAGCTGTCACGTTGTACTGCATCTGAGCTATGTCCAGCAGAGACTGCATTGTGAACCCCATCTTCAGGCCCTGGAGGATGCCCTGCTTGTAGCCCTCTTCGTATGTGCCAGTGGTCCCAGAAGCTGTCGTACCTGATGCAGTTGTCGTGCCTGATGCTGGAGCTGAAGCTGCCAGAGCTGCGGCAGTGGCGGAGACAGAGGACTGCACTCCAGACTGCGCTATCGCCTGGCCGTCTGTGGATTGGGCTTGAGCGCAGATCATCCCAGCCCCGACTAGCAGGATCAGCGCTATGGCTGTAAACTTAAGTCTCATCTCGATCATCTGTCCTACTGAGCTGTCTGCGAAGCCGCCTGCTGCTGAGCCGCGTAGAGCTCCTCAAGAGCTGTCATGTTAAGGGGCTGAAGGTACATGTCCTCTGTGGCCTCGGATCCGAAGACCTGGGAGATCACCTGATTGAACTCATCTACCCTGGAGTTGTACTCCTCTGCAGCCGTCTGGTTGTACTGAGCATCGCACATCAGGAGCTGCATTGTGAATCCCATCATCAGGCCCTGAAGCATGCCCTGCTTGTAGTCCTCGCTGTAGGTGCCGGCAGCTGCGGTGGAATCTGTCTGAGTCGACGTGGTAACAGGCTGAGTTATGACTGGTGCGGTGGTATCAGGCGGAGCAATCGTCCCGGATTCGCCCACGCTCTGGGCACACGCGCCCAGCACCCCAATTCCCACAAAGGCCATGAAGGCCAGCAATAATGCTGCAAATGTTTGTCTCATCTCACTCATCTCTCATCTTTCAAAGGAATAACAAGGTCGAACGTTCTCCCGAGAGTATATAGTTCTTTTTGTCCTGTGAGCCTCATATTGCTCCTTTCTGAAGGCACAGACTGCGATTGTATGGAAACTATTAAATATCTCCACGAACAGCCCCCAGGTTTGCCGGCACCTGATAGCAGGATGCCATGTCAATCTAAAGAGATAACAGCTGATCGAGATGTCCAGTTCAGAGCTTTCTCTTCCTCTAAAAACGAGCCTCCAGAGAGACGAACGCCTCTTCTGGGAGAGCATCCAGAAAAGAGGAGAAGAGATAGATATAAGATACGCGCGGGACCTGCCAGATGATACCCCTGAGTTCATAATTGGCATCCTCTCCCAGTTCGAAGAGGAAGTTGCCAAGTTCTGCTTTGAAGGAGCCAGTGGGAGAATCCTGGATGCAGGCTGCGGAAACGGCAACATCCTCATGCGCGCATCGAAGTTCCTTCCCTCAGGGATGGAGTACGTTGGCACAGACTTTTCGAGAAAGATGATATCCAGAGCAGCGCTTCGCGCCAGAGATCTCTCAGGCACGCGCTTCTCGCAGGGCTGCATAAACCATCTGCCATTCAAAGACCGGTCCTTTGACAGGGTTGTGAGCAGCGGAGTTCTGACCTGTCTCACCTCAGCTGAAGAGGCAGAGGATTCCCTCTGTGAGTTCAACAGGGTTCTTAAACCTGGAGGCACCCTGGTCGTTGACTTCTTCAACCAGCTCTCCCACTTCACGCTTGTGAGAAAAGTCCTGCTGAGGGAGACGATTAATCCTCCTGAGTACATATCTCCTAAAAAGTTCAGGTCGCTCCTGGAGAACTCAGGCTTCGATGTCCAGGACTACCGAGGGTTTGATTATAAGCCATACCAGGGTTACCTCTTCACGAGCAGGTGGTCTAGCTTCCTGGACCCAGGATTCGTTCAGGAGAGGTTCTCAAGGCTGATAGAGGCGAAGGTCGCGCCTCATCTGCCCCAAATAAACCTATTTGGATACAGGATATATGTCAGATGCGTCAAAACTTGAGCACTGCGCCATTCATCCTCTGCCAGCAGCCAACATGGCCAGCAGCCTGCCAGTCAAGAGATATCAGAAAACCTGCATTTAAAAGCCATCAGAAGCGTTTTTCAAGCGCTTCTCTGCGCCATGCCAGATATTGCATGGCCCATCGGCATCATGCAGGGGCCATTTGGCAGATGGACGAGTGGCAGCGTTGCTCTGCCACTTTGCCATATCTGAGGCAGAAGCTTACTTCTTGCCCTCCACTGCATTTAACTCTGCCTCGTTGCCG
>CAZXDN010000021.1:31980-37616 GCA_964639235.1 uncultured Methanotrichaceae archaeon
TGAGGCAGAAGCTTACTTCTTGCCCTCCACTGCATTTAACTCTGCCTCGTTGCCGCCAGTTAAGTCTGCGCCTGAGAACTCGCTGCTGTCTGGAAGGACCATTGTGAACCCAGAGGTCTCATCCAATCCTATCGAGGCATTCTCGGCTGAGAAGTCCAGGACATGTCCGCCGGATTTCCTGTCAGAGCTGACGAAGTGAAGGTGGTACCCAGGGACGTTTACGCCGTTCACATACTCAGGGCACCAGAATCCCACCACAGTGCCGTTCAGGTTGTGAAGCTCGAAGACCGACTGGTCTTTAAGGGCATCTGTAAGCGTCGGATAGGGCTTCGACTGGGCGTGAGGCGCCCTGACCTTGACGCTCTCAAATGTGCCGTCTATCCTTATGGCGTAGAAGAGGTTGTCGCTTGGGCGCATCTCGTCTATGCGTCTTTCAGCCTGGGTCATGTTGACCCCGGCGATGTGAGCAGAAAGGTCTGGCTCAAAGAAGGTCACTGCTGCAAAAGGGGTCTTATCCGAGTTCTCCACCAAATACAAATTTCCATCGGACCTGGCCCTGTAGAAAGCGCCGTCTACCTCCATCATCTCTCCATCAAGGGCGTCGAAGGTGCCAAGTCCCAGGTCGCCGTATCTGCCAAGCTCCTCAAATGTGACCGTGCCGTCGAAGATGCCAATCATAAGCGCATTTATGGTCGATGCCTGGAAGAGACTGTCAGAGGAGTTCGAAGCCTCAAGAGACGACTGCGCTGGAGATGCCACAGCCGCAATGGCCATGAGAATACAGATAATGCCGCTAAATTTCATCACAGATCCTCCCAGAGCCTTTAGATCTGTACCTCATGTATAACCCTATTGCTATCACAAGAGAAGAGAAGGATATGACATTGGCCACAATCAGCACTGTGTTCTTGAGGTAAAGGCCATAGAGCATCCAGAGGAAGACTCCCAGGCTGAACTGGAGGAGCATGGGAAGGCTGACGTCTTCCACAGACCTGGTCCTGTGAATCTTCAGTATCTGGGGCACAAACCCGAACATGGTAAGCGCAGCTGCCGCAAAGCCCACAATCTCCCAGTTCATTTTTTCCTTAAATTTAAAAAATTTTCAGGGATAGTACACCTGGTTGTCGCTTATCACCGGTCGGCCGAGCTGCTGAGCCAGGACCCAGGGATCGTCTGAGAGGTAGAGCGGCGAGAGGGGAGCTGCCTCGTACTTTCCAGAGGTATAGTTGTAGCCGTAGTAGCCAAGAGACGTGTTGTTCATGTACACTGGGTCGCCCAGGTATGCTGTGTCTCCGAGCCAGTTCATAGAGAGGTTGTAGAGAGACCAGTTATAGTATGGAGAATCCACCAGCTTGCCGTTGACCAGCTTCTTTCCCTTTGGGGCGCCACCCCATGACCAGAGGCTGTTCTTCAGGTCGTCAGACTCGTTCTTCTCCTCCTTGTTCTGAGCCTGAAACTCGCTTATCCAGGACTTGCCGAAATCCCCGCCCACCGACTGGAATGCCGCTCCTGCGTCAGAAGACCCGCTGCCCGCAGTCAGTCCCTGGGCTTGGGCTGAGGCGCACATAGCGAATATAATTGCTGCCAGAAATACTGCTTTCGTAATTCACACCCCAGAATAGAATGATAATTGCAGGGCAGATAAAAGTCTTTCGAATAATTGCCCTCACACTATCTTTCTGGCAGCCACCTCAATTGCCCTCATCACGCTGTCTCTTGGAATTATCGTGGCCACAGGTATTGAGAGGAGCTTCTCCACAGTGGGACTCACTATCGGAGCGCAGACAAGGGCTGCGGCGCCATCCCTCTCAGCCCTTATGGCTGCGATTATGGCTTCCTCTATGGTGGTGGCCGAGTACTCCCTAAGGGTGAGCATTTTGTCTCCAACCCTCATCTTCTTCTCGCTTATCTTGTCAAGGACAGGACGCGCTGCAATTATGGCCACGAAGTTTCCATCTGAGCCCTCAAGCTGCTTTATTGTCTTGACTATCTGCCGCAAAGTAGTGATGTTGGGCTCCCTGTGGCCTGAGAGTATCTTGTAGAGCGTGGACTGAGGAATCTCAGAGATCCTGGAGAACTCTCTGGCAGAGAGCCCCAGCTCAGAGAGGACCTCCCTGAGGGTGTCCCTGAGGGCCTCGTCAGACTGGAACGCGGACCTCATGACGCGGTCGGCGTTTGGCATACTAATGGGATGCATTTGCAAACTATTTGTACTTTTGGGCACAACATCTGCTGGAGGGTGTTCGTCATCTGCTGAGCTTTCTCTCCAAGAAGTTCATGCCAATTGTATATTCCTTGCCAACAAATTATACTCAAAGGAAAGAATTTGGCCTAAAACAGAAAACATTATATCGGCGTCTCCCGCAGATGCCTGCATGGGCGATTACATCGTCAAATGCGTCTCCTGCAAGGCGATACAAAATCCGTATGCCCTCAGCTGCGACTGCGGAAGCTCGCTTCTGCGATCTGAGTACTCAGAGGTCCAGCTAAATCTCATGGACCTGCCAGGGATGTGGAAGTATTGCCCCTGGCTTCCAGTCCACGGAATCATAAGAGGGGTGGGTGAAGGCTCTGTGACATACAGGTCAGAGGCCCTGTCAAGGGAGCTGGGCCTCAAAAACCTGTTCATAAGCTTCAGCGGCTTTTGGCCTGAGAGAGGTGCCCTGATGAAGACCTGCAGCTTCAAGGACCTGGAGGCCCCACCCACAATGCAGAGGTTGAGGGAACAAAACGACGTCTCGACGCTCGTGGTGGCGTCAGCCGGAAACACAGCACGGGCATTTGCACATGTGGCCTCAGTCACAGGTCAGAGGCTGGTGCTCGTGGTGCCTGAGTCATCGCTCCACAGGCTCTGGATCACAGGCACGACAAACCCAGAGAACATATCGCTCATCGGGTCCAAAGGCGACTACTTCGACGCCATCCAGATCGCAGACAAGATTTCTGCCCAGGAAGGATTCGTGCCTGAGGGCGGCGCCAGGAACATCGCCAGGAGAGACGGCATGGGCACAGTGATGCTCGAAGCAGCTCTTGCCATAAACGGGCTTCCAGACCACTACTTCCAGGCTGTGGGAAGCGGCACAGGAGGCATCTCTGCCTGGGAGGCGTCGATCAGGCTCATCAGAGACGGCAGGTTTGGGGAGAATATGCCGAGGCTTCAGCTGGGCCAGAACCTGCCAAACGCCCCGATCTACTGCGCCTGGGCATGCGAGGAGCTTGGAGCAGTTGCTCCTGAATGCATGTACGACGACGTCCTCTTCAACCGCAGGCCGCCGTATGCTATGCCAGGAGGTGTCAAGGACGCCTTGGGCGCGACAGGCGGCCAGGTCTACGGGATAAAGAACGAAGAGGCCCATCAGGCAAGGAAGCTCTTCGAGTCGTGCGAGGAGATAGACATACTGGGCGCGCCTGGCATTGCCATAGCATCTCTCATCAGGGCGATTGAGTCAGGAGAGGTCAGGCCTGAAGACGCGGTCTTGCTGAACATAACTGGCGGCGGGGTCTCGAGGCTCAAAGAAGAGCTGTGCCCTGAGATGCTGAAGCCCGATTTCGTGGCGTCCAATTACGAAGAAGCTCTTGAATTTCTGGGGGAGAGATCATCTCAAAACTTAAACTTAAAGTCATAGGCGGCTGCGGCAAAGACGGCGCTCCCGACGAAGTCGAGGAGATTGAGCTTCAGCCAGGAGAGATCGTGGGCATAGTAGGCCCCACAGGGTCTGGAAAGAGCACATTTATAGCAGACATAGAGCAGCTGGCCCACGGAGACACGCCTTCTGGAAGGAGGATACTCATCAACGGCCATGAGCCCGGACCTGAGCTGAGGACAGATCCGAGAAAGAAGCTGGTAGCCCAGCTCTCCCAGAACATGCACTTCCTGGCAGACATGCCAGTTGCAGAGTTTCTCAGGATGCACGCCAAGTCCAGGGGAAAAGACCCGTCTCTAGCATCAAGGGTCATAGAGCTTGCAAACACGCTCACAGGAGAGCCAATAAATCCAGAGCATCCTCTGACGATCTTGAGCGGCGGCCAGTCCAGAGCCCTGATGACCGCAGACATAGCAGTGATAAGCGACTCTCCAATTGTGCTCATAGACGAGATAGAAAACGCAGGGATAAAGAAGCAGGAGGCCTTGCGGCTATTAGCTGGCGAGGGAAAGATCGTTGTTGTGGTCACCCACGACCCCATGCTTGCTCTCATGACCTCCAGGAGGATCGTCATGAAGAACGGGTCTGTGATAAAAATCATCTCGACCTCAGACGAGGAACACAGGGTCTTTCTGGACATAGAGCGCGTGGACAACTGGCTCATGGCTCTGCGAGAGACCATAAGGCAGGGGGAGGTAGTGGCGCTTTGAAGCTGGCAGTAATTGCAGGAACTCCTGGGTCTGGCAAGACATCTGTGCTCATGCACGCAGTCAGGGACCTGTTAAGGTCTGAAATGCACCCGGCTGTGGTCAAGATCGACTGCCTCTGGACTGAAGACGACCAGAGGTTCAGGAGGCTCGGAGTCCCGGTGGCTGTGGGCCTCTCAAGGGACATGTGCCCAGACCACTATGCCATCTACAACGTGGACGAGATGATGGACTGGGCAGGCAAAGAGGGAGCAGACGTTCTCTTGAACGAGACTGCAGGGCTGTGCCTTCGCTGTGCTCCTTATCCTGACGGGGCTCTCGCTGTATGTGTCATAGACGTGACCACAGGCCCCAACACGCCTCTGAAGGTAGGGCCGCTTCTGACCACAGCAGATGTAGTGGTCATGACGAAAGGGGACCTTGTCTCCCAGGCAGAGAGGGAGGTCTTCAGGGAGAGGACGATTGAGGCCAACCCCAAGTGCAGGATAGTTGAGGCCAATGGCCTGAGCGGCAAAGGATCTTCAGAGCTGGCGGACATAGTGCGCTCCTGGCCTGAGGCCCCAGATGAGATGTCCCTCAGGCACAATCCACCTCTGGCCATATGCACGCTGTGCACTGGTGAGCTTCGGGTCTCGAAGGAGCACCACCGCGGAGTTTTGAGGCATCTGGACGGCTTCATGGAGTACTCAGGGGAGTAGACCTTGGCTGAGATAGACAGGCTTTTGCCAGGATACAACTGCGGCGAGTGCGGACATAAGAGCTGCAGGGATTTTGCAGATAAAATTTCAGTTCTATCAGACCTGACCCTGTGCCCGTTCATGTCCCAGGAGAGGTTTCTTTCAAGGGCAGAGAAGATCGGAGCACTCCTCTTGAAGCGAGAGGGCCAGGAGAAGATCACAGGGGTAATCGACGGCCTCGAAGCTGATCTGGCCCTGGGGCCTCTGAAAGGAGAGCACGTCTGCAGAGAGGATCTGCATCCATTCGACGGCTCACTTGCATTCGAGAAGGGCGATATAGTCAGGTACAGGCCGCTTGGCTGCCCCATCACCCACTTCGGCAAAGTTCTCTCATGGGAGCACGGCATCCTCACAGTCCACATGGTCGGGCCCGTGCACCTGATCACAGGCTCTGCCCCAAGTTACAAAGACATAGGCATCTGCATGGTCGCAGCCTTCGAGGGAACTGTGGTCAGAGGCAGGACCCCAGAGGTTGGAGAGACTGTGAAATTCCTGCCAGACCACTGCATGATGCAAAAAGTGCACTCAGGAGTGGTGGTGCACTCTGA
>CAZXDN010000022.1:0-1666 GCA_964639235.1 uncultured Methanotrichaceae archaeon
TCTCTGTGCCTCTGTGGTGAGTTGTTTTGTCCAGTTATGGTCTCCATACTCAACAACCCAATAAGGTTAGACTATCAATTTTTCCAACATAAGATATTTTAAGATAATGGCTTTGGCGCTTGTCCATTGAAATACTGGAAGGAAAACTTTCATATCATAAGCAGTCCAAACAACATCCGGCATTGCTCAAAGGTCTGGATTTCGTCTGCATCTATATCGGCCTGATGCCCATCTTCCTGAATAATTATATTGAGAACGTCTAAGCTGGAGATGCATATGGCGAGGGAAAGAATTCTAATTCTCGGAGCGGCAGGGCGAGATTTTCACGATTTCAACATCTTCTTCAGGGATAACCCCAGCTATGCAGTTGTTGGATTTACGGCTGCCCAGATACCAGACATCGCCTGCCGCAATTACCCTCCTAAGCTCTCAGGCAAGCTCTACCCTAAGGGCCTTCCCATCTGGCCTGAAGAGCAGCTTGAGGACATAATAAAGGACCAGGCTGTGGACAGGTGCATACTGGCGTACAGCGACTTATCTCACCAGGCAGTCATGAACCTGGCCTCCAGGGTGCTGGCGATAGGCGCAGACTTCGGATTTCTGGGAGGAGAGCACACCATGCTCAAATCTGCAAAGCCGGTGATAGCCGTATGCGCTGTCAGGACGGGAAGCGGCAAGAGCCAGACATCCAGATATGTGGCAGACCTTTTGAGGACTGAGGGGCTCAAAGTCGTAGTTGTGCGCCATCCCATGCCCTACGGCGACCTGGAGTCTGAAGCTGTCCAGAGGTTTTCTTCTCTCTTTGACCTGGACAGGGCGGAAGTCACAATCGAGGAGCGAGAGGAGTACGAGTCGCACATCAATAAGGGCATAGTGGTATACGCAGGAGTCGACTACCAGGCCATCCTCCTGCTGGCCGAAGAAGAGGCGGATGTGATAATCTGGGACGGGGGAAACAACGACACCCCTTTCTTCAAGCCCGACCTCTGGATCACTGTGGCCGACCCCCTTCGCCCTGGGCACGAGCTGACCTATTACCCAGGCGAGGTTAACTTCAGGGCGGCGGACATAATTCTGATCAACAAGGCCAATGCAGCCTCCAGAGAGGCGATAAGCTCCGTGAAGGCCAATGCCGCACTCGTAAACCCAAAGGCTGCAGTAGTCGTAGCAGCGTCAGAGGTCGTGGCTGAGAACCCGGATGTGATAAAGGGCAAGAGGGTGCTGGTAATTGAGGACGGCCCAACCCTCACCCACGGAGGAATGCCATATGGCGCTGGAAAGGTGGCCGCTGAGAAATATGGCGCTGCAGAGATCGTGGACCCAAGGCCTTTTGCTGTAGGTTCGATCAAAGAGGTCTTCGAGAAGTACAGGCACATAGGCAGTGTGCTTCCGGCTATGGGATACTATCCAGAGCAGGTTGAGGAGCTGAAAGAGACAATAGACAATGCCGACTGCGATTCTGTGGTTGTGGCTACTCCCATGGACCTGCGAAGGTTGATAAAGATCGGCAAGCCGAGCACAGCAGCCACCTACGAGCTTGTGGACATGGGTGCGCCCACTCTCAGGGATGAGGTCGAGAAGTTCATTGCAAGAGTCAAAAACCCTGGAAGCATGCAGGAGAGGCGAAGATAAGGGCGAAAAAACCCGGATAAAGATATAAAGATAT
>CAZXDN010000022.1:1766-3916 GCA_964639235.1 uncultured Methanotrichaceae archaeon
ATAAAGATATAAAGATATTAAAAGACATGGATAAAAATGAAGACAGCTGCAGATGAATACAGGGACAGAGGCGAGATGCCCCGACCAGTAGTCCTGGCCTTCGGAGGAAACGCCCTCCTCCCGGACCCGGATAATCCGGACGCTCAAGAGGAGAACGCCTTGAAATTTGCAAGGGCCATGAGGCTCATCCTGCCGGAAAAAGCTGGAATGGCGCTGGTACATGGAAATGGCCCTCAGGTCGGGATGATCCTCTTGAGGATCGAGGCCACCCGCGACAGGATACCGCCTGAGACCCTGGACATAATGGTGGCCGAAACCCAGGGCAGCATAGGGTATCTCTTGTCCAGGGCTCTTCGCACCTGCCTGGAAAGAGAGGTTGCAGCAGTCCTCACCCAGGTTCTCGTGGACCCGGACGATCCTGCGTTTTCCAGGCCCGACAAGCCAATAGGTCCCTTTTACAGCAGCTCTGAGTTAGAGCACCTTCAGAGTTCTCTGGGCTGGAGGATGACTGAAGCTCCAGGCCGCGGCTGGAGGAGAGTGGTTCCTTCTCCTTTGCCCAGAGAGATCGTGGAGATGCACACGATAGCAGATGCGGTGAGCCACGGCCATGTGGTGATCGCAGGAGGGGGCGGTGGCATCCCGGTCTCTATGGAAAACAGGCTCCGGGGATTAGAGGCGGTGATAGATAAAGACAGGACTGCGGCCCTATTAGCCGTGGCGCTTGAAGCCGACAGGCTGATCATCCTGACAGAGGTGCCCCATGTCTCCAGGGGATTTGGGACTCCTGAAGAGGCGCCTATCCACTTGATGGACACAGCTATGGCAAAATCTCTTCTGGCAGAAGGCCAGTTTCCTCCTGGATCTATGGGCCCAAAGGTTGAATCTTCAGCCAGGTATGCAGAGGCTACAGGCCATATGGCTCTGATAACCGACGTGGACCACCTGGAGGAGGCTCTGAGAGGAGAGGCAGGAACCTGGATTACGCCTTGCTCCAGGGAAGCATCTCTTCGCTGTGCTCCAGATGCGGAGCAGGCTCCAGCTGAGACGAATTGAGGCGCAGAGTTTTTGTCTCCCAGCGCAAGAATGAGAGCAGATTGGAGCTGAAGGATAGGCAGGGATCCAAGTGGCGGGAAATGCAATTGCATCGATCATAGGCTTTGCCCTGGCCATATCGGCATTGAGCATTGCGGTATTTCCAGCATTTGCCAGCCCGGCAGCAGAAGGCTGGAATCCCAGCTCCGACGCACCTGAACAGACGCCGATATACAGCTATGAGATAGTCAGGTCTTATCCTCATGACGACGATGCCTTCACAGAGGGCCTCTGCTTTTACGATGGATTTCTGTATGAAGGCACAGGCCTCTATGGCGAGTCGTCACTTCGAAAAGTGGATCTCGACTCTGGGAAGGTCTTGAATGAGCACAGCCTGCCATCATGGCACTTTGGAGAGGGAATTGCAATCTGGAACTGCCAGGTATTCCAGCTCACCTGGAGGTCCAGAGTGGGATTTGTCTACGATTTGGAGAACTTCACAGAGGTCAAGAACTTCATGTACTCAACCGAAGGCTGGGGGCTCACATCAGACGGCCAGAGCCTGATAATGAGCGACGGCACAAATGTGCTCTACATTCTGGACCCAGAGACCTTAAACGTCACAGGACAGATAGATGTCAGATCCAATGGGGTTCCTGTCACCAGCTTAAACGAGCTCGAGTACGTCAAAGGCCAGATCTACGCCAACGTCTGGGGCACAGACAGGATAGCCATGATCTCTCCTGAAACCGGCAACGTGACCGGCTGGATATGCCTGGAGGGCCTCCTTCGCTCTGAGGAGAGATCCTCGAAGACAGATGTGTTGAACGGAATCGCCTATGATCAAGATGAGGACAGGCTATTTGTCACAGGCAAGTTCTGGCCCATGCTCTTCCAGATCAAGCTGATCTTGTCAGCTCAAGCTTAATTTCAGCAGACCATAGGCGGCGATGAGTAAGGACAGAACCGATGAATATGAATGCAAATATGCACAGGAATGAAGAGATGAGTGCTGATAGAGACATAGATCAAGAGATAGATCAAGAGATAGATCAAGAGATCAGTCAAGAGATAGGTCAAGAGATAGGTCAAGAGATAGGTCAAGAGATAGGTCAAGA
>CAZXDN010000022.1:4016-12911 GCA_964639235.1 uncultured Methanotrichaceae archaeon
GTCAAGAGATAGGTCAAGAGATAGGTCAAGAGATAGGTCAAGAGATAGGTCAAGACATATCGTTTATGGATCTGCCGGGAATCCTCCATTTTGCATTCTATCCCAGAAAGACTGCACCAGTAGTTGAATCTCCCAATAAGGCAGCCATCTCTTTTCCAGTAGATGGGATCAGGCTAGAAGGCGCGCTGCACCTGGCTGGCAGCTCTTCCCCCAACATACTGCTCTTCCACGGCAACGGCGAAACCGCCTCTGATTACGATGACCTGGGCCCAATTTTCGCATCACTTGGGATTAACTTCTCGATCATAGATTACCGGGGCTACGGCACAAGCGGCGGCGAGCCCACATACTCCACGATGATAAGCGATGCCAGAGCTGTATTTCAGAATTACATGAACTTCCTGGAAGAGCGCAGCCTGACCGGGCCCATATTCATCATGGGAAGGAGCATAGGCTCTGCTCCTGCTCTGGAGCTGGCAGCCATGCATCACGATGAGATAGCGGGCCTGATAATCGAGAGCGGCTTTGCTCACACTTATCGGCTCATGGTCAACCTGGGCGTGGATCCAGATCTTCTCGATCCATCGAGGGAATCGCTGATCTCCAACCTTGAGAAGGTCAAGCTGGTGAAGTCACCCCTGCTGGTGATTCATGGAGAGATGGATGAGATAATTCCTCTATCAGACGGCATGGATCTCTATAACTGTGCATCATCTGTGTCAAGGGAAATTCTGATAATACCAGGCGCCGGGCACAACACTCTGATGCTCTACGGCCTTGAAGAATATTTAAACGCAGTCGTATCTTTTGTATCGCGCTATATGGGTGCCCTGTGAGTGTTCGACGTTCTTCGCAGTTGCTAACCTGCGAGCCAGCACTGTTTTTGATCTCTCGGAAATTGAAAATTCGCAAAATATATAGAGCTGAGTTTAAGGAAGGTTATGGCAATCGATCTGCAATAGATCCCACGACGGGATATTGCTTTTGACTTGGTCAGAGCAAGGTCTTGATCAAAATAGATTGAACAAAAATCGAAGCTTGATTGAAGCCAGACTTGATTGAAACCAGCATTAGGTGAGCATAGCCAAATAAGAAGTTAGCCACAAGGC
Source organism: uncultured Methanotrichaceae archaeon (assembly GCA_964639235.1). Classification (GTDB taxonomy): domain Archaea; phylum Halobacteriota; class Methanosarcinia; order Methanotrichales; family Methanotrichaceae; genus CAZXDN01. The sequence goes on from CAZXDN010000022.1 coordinate 5,126, forward strand.
ATGTCTTGAGCTTGAGCGGATCCCTGAGCCTTTCAGTCCAAGCTCAGGTGAAGGATAATCACGTTATGGTTTACTCCGGTTGCCAAGAGATATACGAGAATCCGACTCTAGCTCCATAATTGGATATTGCGCGGTTGGACTGAACATCACTGAGGACACGATGGTGAAGGAAGCCCAAAGAGAATCTGGAGAGATGTATAGGACCCTGTTCGATCATGTGCCAGTTGGAATAGGGATCACAGACCTCAAGGGTAATGTAATAGCGGCAAATCAGTCAATGCTGGATCTCAAGGGCTTCACTCTTGAAGAGTTAAAGAATACTCTTGTTGATATAGTCTACGAAAATCCCGACGATCGCAAGAGGCTTCTGGACATCCTGGCGGATTATGGCGAGGCAAGCGACTTCGAGGTCACGCTGAGGAGAAAGGACGCCAGCACCTACCACGCATTGTTGAATGTGAAGCTTATAGAACTCGAAGGCGAGAAGCACCTTCTGGCAGCAGTGCGAGATGTGACACAGTGCAGGCATGAAAAAGACGCCCTCCTCAAAGCCAAAGCCGAGCTTGAGTCCAAAGTAATGGAGAGAACTCAGGATCTGGCAGCAGCAAATGCCGATCTCAGGTCTAAGGTAGAGGAGCTGGAGGCCACAAAGCTCGCACTGCAAAGAGAGAAAGCCTATGCTGAGATGCTCATAGAGACTGCAAATGCCATAGTGATCGTCCTGGATGCGTCCGGGCGTGTAGAAGTCTTCAGCTCCACAGCAGAGAGGATCACGGGCTACAGGAAAGAGGAGGTGATTGGAAGGGCCTGGTTCGATATAGCAGTGCCAGCTCACATATATCCTGCGATTAGGCGCGGACTGAATGCAGTCACCTCAAGAGCGTTAAAAGATGCCTTCTCCTTTGAGAGCCCCATCTTGACGAAATTGGGCATGGAGCTCTATATCTCCTGGCGCAGCAATCGCGTCCGCAGCAGCAATGGTCAGGATGGGCTGATGCTGATAGGCATCAACGTAACCGAGCACAAGAGAGCAGGAGAGGCCATTCGGGACTCAGAGAAGAAATACCGTGATCTGATAGAGAACATCAGCGATGTAATCTGCTCGCTGAACCGCGATGGGGACATAGTCTATATAAGTCCAGGAGCAAAGCAAGTCAGCGGCTACGATCCGGACGAACTCATCGGCAAGCCGTTTTATGATCTCGTCCCTGATGAAGACAAGGATGAAATAAGGGAGGGATTCAACAGCATTCTTTCGGGGTCCCAGGACTCAAAAGAGCTGAGGATCATAACCAAGTCGGGAGAGATCCGCTGGCTGCGCCTATCAATTCGCCTTATCTTCAAATACGGCAGGGTATACGAGATCAGGGGGCTCATAACAGACATAACCAAGAGCAAGATCGCAGAGGAGCAGCTTAGCGAAGCTCACCGCAGGCTCCAGGATATCATAGAGTTCTTGCCAGATGCAACATTCGTTTTAGATAAAGATCGAAGGGTGACCGCCTGGAATAAGGCCATTGAAGAGATGACGGGCGTAGGCAAAGAGGATATGATTGGCAGAGGAGAAGGCCTCTACGCAGTGCCATTCTATGCAGAGCCCAGGGAGATGCTGATAGACCTCGTCGGGGCATCAGATGAGGCCATAGAGTCCAGGTATCCCTTTGCAGAGAGGGTAGACAACAAAATAATGACTGAGGAGTTCATACCTTCTCTCTTCAACGGCAGAGGAGCGTATGTCTGGGAAACTGCCCTTCCGCTCTATGATCCAGAAGGCTGTCTGATAGGGTCTATAGAGTCCATACGCGATATCACAGATCGGATGAAGTCTGAGAGCGCCATGAAGAGGAGAGATACGCTTCTTTCGGGAATAGCAGTGGCCTCTAACCTTCTCCTGACTGTGCAGGACTACGAGGCTGGAATGAGCCAGGCCCTGGAGATAATGGGGCTGGCAGCTGAGGTCGAGAGAATCTGCGTCTTCGAGGCCCACAGAATTGCAGAAGAGCAATTCGCAGGCGTCAAGTTCTCCTGGACGCGAGAGGCAAGGTCAAGCAGAGGCAATAGAGTAGGCCAGATCAAACGCCAGAATACATGCTGCGGCAGGCTTCCGTCTTCCTGGCAGGCGCCTTTGATGACGGGAAAATCTGTAAGAGGAACGGCCAAAGACTTTGATGACCTGGATAAGTGCATTCTGGGCTACAGCGCAAATCTCATGCTCGTGGTTCCCATATTGCTCGACGGCGAGTTTTGGGGCTTCATCTGCCTGTGCGACCACAACCCCGATCGCCACTGGGCTAACTGGGAGGTCTCGATACTGAAAGCCTTCGGAAGCTGCATTGGAGGAGCCATCATCAGGAAGAGAGCTGAAGATGCCTTGAGGAACAGCGAGAGGAAGTACAAGGAGATGGCTGATACCCTACCACAGCCTCTGTTCGAGATGAACAAAAGCGGACGCTTAACATTTATCAATAACAGCGCCTTTGATTACTTCGGCTACGATGAGTCTGATCTCGATGATGGGATAGAAGCCTGCGATGTTATCCTTACAGAACGAATTGCATCCTGTGCAGAGATGCTGAAGCTTTTAACCAACAAAGATCTGCCCTGCTTTGAGTGCACTGCTCGGAAAAAGGATGGGAGCACTTTTCCAGTCATGGTCTGCTCCAGTCCCATAATCCGTAATCATAAGGTGACAGGCGCAAGAGGGGTTATGATGGACTTGACCGAGAGGAAGATCTATGAGGAAAAGATAATGGCATCTCTGCGTGCAAACGATCTCTTGCTCAAAGAGATCCATCACAGGGTCAAGAACAACCTCCAGGTCATCTCCAGCCTCCTCTCTCTCCAGTCCAGCTCTATTCAGGACGAAAATACGATCGAGGTGCTGAGGGAGAGCCAGAACAGAATACGATCTATGGCTCTGATTCACGAGAGGCTCTATAGATCAGGCGATCTGTCGAAGATCGATTTTGCAGATTACACCAGAAACCTGACGAGCTTTCTCTTCAGATCTTACGGCGTCAAGCTAGATGTAGTCAAGCTCAGGCTGGACGTAGAGGACGTATTCTTGAGCATAGATAAGGCCATACCCTGCGGCCTGATCATAAATGAGCTGGTCTCCAACTGCCTGAAACACGCCTTCCCAGGCGATAAGAGTGGAGAGATCTGCCTCAACATAAAGTCTGAGAAGGATTTGCTAACTATGATCGTAAAAGACAATGGAGTAGGCTTAAAGGAAGGCATGGATCTCAAGGAGACGAACTCTCTTGGCCTCAAGCTGATCGAGACTCTGGTAAATCAGCTCAAAGGCAAGATGGACATGAGAAATGTCGATGGAGTGGAGTTCAGGATCACCTTTGCCGCCTGAAGTGCGGGAGGTTGTAATGGCAAAAGCCAGGATAATGCTGATCGAAGACGAGAGCATAATTGCGATGGATATTCACAACTGCCTGGAAAAGCTTGGGTACGAGATTCCTGCCCTGGCCTCTTCAGGCGAAGAAGCGGTCAAGATAGCCATTGAGATCAAGCCAGATCTGATTTTGATGGACATCATCCTTGAGGGCAAGATGGATGGAGTCGAGGCCGCTGAGAAGATCCACAACCTGATAGACATACCCATAATATACCTCACAGCCTATGCAGACGACCAGACTCTACACAGGGCTAAGATTACAGAGCCCTTTGGGTATATATTGAAACCTTTTGAGGATAAAGAGCTGCAGACTGCAATAGAGATGGCCCTGTACAAACACAAGATGGAGAGGAAGCTAAAAGAGAATGAACAGTGGCTCTCTACAACCCTCAAGAGCATAGGAGATGCAGTCATAACTACGGATAAGAACGGAAATATAACATTCATGAACTCAGCGGCCGAAGCGCTGACGAGCTGGAGTCAGGAAGAGGCTCTTGGCAGGTATATCTCAGAGGTCTTTAACATATCCGGCTCGTCTGAAGAGAGCCGCTACATAAGCACGTTCGAGGGAGGAGCTTTTGCCAGCCCGGAAGATCGGATACTGATCTCCAAGAACAACATCCAGAGGCCGATCTCAGACAGCATCGCGCCCATCAAGGATGACAGGGGCATCATACAGGGGGCGGTCCTGGTATTCAGGGATATAACTGAGCGGAAGCACGCAGAAGAGGAGCTCAGAAGAGCCCACGATGAGCTTGAGCTGAGGATTCAGGAGCGGACTGCAGAGCTCAAGAGTGCGAACGAGGATCTTCAAGCCGAGATTACAGATCGAAAGGCAGCCGAGGAGAAGCTCAAGGCTTCGCTGGAAGAAAAGGAAGTTCTCCTGAGGGAAATACATCATAGAGTCAAGAATAACCTACAGATAGTCTCAAGCTTGCTGTATCTCCAGTCTAAGAGCGCAACGGATGAGGCGGCGATAGAGGCGTTCAAAGAGAGTCAGAACAGGATCAAGTCAATGGCGCTACTGCACGAAAAGTTATATAGATCGAGCAACATGGCCAAGATAGACTTCGCAGAGTATATTAAAAACTTGGTATCTTACCTGCACCAGTCCTATGGCGCCTCATCCAGGAAGATCGAACTCAAGATAAACATAGATAACGTATTGCTCGGCATTGACACCGCCATTCCATGCGGCCTCATAATAAGCGAGCTGGTCTCCAATTCTCTTAAGCACGCCTTCCCAGAAGGCGCAAGTGGAGAGATCAGAGTAGAGCTGCACTCAGTAGGGGACAACGGTTTCAAGATGATAATCAGCGATAATGGAATTGGGCTCAAGAAGGATTCTGACTCGCGGGCAGGTTCAACTTTGGGACTTCAATTAGTGAACGCTCTGGTGAAACAGATAGATGGCAGCTTGAAGCTTGATTCGAGTCACGGTACAACTTTCGAGATAGATTTTAGGCAACTTAAGTACAAGGAGAGGGATTAGGGTGAAAAAGGCGCAGATCCTTGTAGTTGAAGACGAAGGGATCGTAGCATTGGAGATAAAGGACAGGCTGGAGAACCTTGGATACGTCGTAGTGGGCCTGGCATCCTCTGGCGAGGAGGCAATCCAGGTGGCTTCTAAGGCGAAGCCCGACCTGGTCTTGATGGATATCATCTTGAAAGGAGACATGGACGGCGTCGAGTCTGCAAAGCTGATCAGGACTACGCTCGACATACCCGTGGTGTACCTCACAGCCTATTCAGACGAAAACACCCTTCAGAGGGCGAAGATCACAGAGCCCTTCGGCTATATATTGAAGCCTTTCGAGGAGAGGGAGCTCTACTCCAGTATAGAGATGGCTCTCTATAAACACGGGATGGAGAAGAAGCTCAAAGAAAGCGAGCAGTGGCTATCTACAACTCTCAGGGCAATAGGAGATGCTGTCATCGCCACGGACACAGCCGGATCTGTGACCTTCATGAACCCAACTGCAGAGTCACTTACCGGCTGGAGCAAGGATGAATCTCTGGGCAAGAATATTGCAGATATCTTTAAAGTGATAGATGAGGAGACAGGCGAGCCCGTTGACGGTCCTGTGTCCAGAGCTGTTAACACGGGCCTGGCATCCAGCTTGAAGGACTATAGCTCTAAAGACTACATATTGCGCTCCAGATCCGGAAAGGATGTTCCAGTGGACTACAATGCAGCATCCATAAGGAACGATAACGGCAAGTCAATAGGCACAGTCATCACTTTCCACGACATAACCGAGCGCAGGCGAGCTGATCGGGAGATGAGAATAAGGGACTGCGCTATGGCCTCTGCCATAAATGCGATAGCCATATCAGACCTGGAGGGAAAACTCACATATGCCAACAACTCTCTCCTCAAGAGCTGGGGCTACGACTTGAACGAGATACTGGGAATGAAGATGATCGACTTGCTCAAGCCGGATAAAGCTGCGCTGGAAATTGAAGGCGAGGTCAAGGCGAAAGGCAGCTGGATGGGGGATCTGGTTGCCATCAAGAAGGGCGGGGCTCAGTTCGACGTCCAGATCTGGACGAGCATAGTTAAAGATAAGAAGGGAGGGCCCATCTGCCTTATGAGTTCCTTCATAGATATCACTGAGCTAAAGCGCGCAGAAGAGAAGCTCAAAAGCTATATGGATAAGCTGGAACAGGCAGACCTGAAGCTTGAGGAGTTCACGGATAAGATTTCCGATTGCCTCCCAGTGGCTATTGAGCCGATCAAAGATTTCAATGCGCTCATCTCCTCAGAATATTCAAATTCCCTGGATGAGAACGCCCAAGTTCGCCTGAAAAAAGCCATATCTGCAACAGAAAAGGTGGGAGAGCTCTTTGAAGATCTGCTCGAGCTGAACACTCCCATATCGGTGTACATATCCCTGATAGACCTATATCACAATAAGGCCAGGAGCTTCAGGGAATAGGCCAAAGAGGGAGATCTAATGGGAAGATCTGAGGACAGTGGCATTAGGGAAAAAGCGGAAATAGGAGTCGCGACGATAGAGGAAGCCGAGGGCAGCACGTGCTTTCTCCGGACTTGCGGTGCAGGTAAAATATGAGGCGCGATAAGCTCCAGATAATACTGGATATATTGGACATATGCGTAAAAGGTGCAAACAAGACCAAGATAGTTTACCAGGCCAATCTCAACTTCAAAATGGTCAACATATATTTAGATATATTAACCAATGATGGTTTATTGGATCTGGATAAGGATCAAAGCAAGCTATATGTTACCACAAACAAAGGAAAGGACCTCCTCAAAGACCTGAAACAGATATACAACAAATTAGAAAAATACTCTTCAGAAAAGTGATCATCATAACCATTTAGGGAAGTTATTTTCCTTATTAAGTGCGAGCTAACCCAAGTTCAAGACTTTGTGCACTGGGCCATTCGCCAGAGATTGCGGTAGCCGGAATCTGCAGTGTGTGCTGGATATAGCTAGTATAACGATCCAGAAATATCGTAGCAAAAATCCACGCCTCTTTCACCCGACATTTTTGCATGGCTATTTTGGAAGTTGAAAGCTAGATCTTGAATCGGATATTAGCTTGATCTCGGACCGGAAATAGAGCTACAGATTCTGATCAGATCGGCCAATTAGATAGTCTTGCTCATCAGCTAACCAGGTGTATTCAATAAAGATATAATGCTTGACTGACATGATAATATCTGAATGTCCGTCTCCTGTTGCCCTAGATAAAACCGGACTTCAGAAGCTATCCTCATGAAAGGTCACGGGAAAGATCATGACTATCTTGACAGGCGCAGAGATATCAAGCGGGGGATTTACCGTTATGAACATCACTTTTGCATTTATAGGAATAGCGGGCACTCTCCTTGGAGCAGCTGCAGCTTATCTCCTGATTAAGGTCAAAGAGAGGGAGAAGGCCAGGGACGATTTTAAGAACGTGATTTCAGTCATCTACCACGAGATCAAAGACAACATGATCACCCTCAACGCCGGCACGAAGGTGGGACTGATGAAGGTGAGCACTTCCGGGCTTGACCTCCTGAAGGCAAAGAACATCTACATGAAGCTGCCGGATGATATACTCAGGGATGTCCTATCTGTGTACTGGTACTTCAACTTCATAAACGATATCGTTAACCTTGAGCTGACACTGTTCACAGTAGCCGCTATAACCACAGTGGATAACAGCAAGATCTTCGAGATCAATGATCACCAGGCAAAGGAGACTCATATGCGATGTCTCAAAGAGATACAGAGGACCAGGATACTCTCAAGGCTTGAGGAACTCATTTAGCGCTCGTTTCTGTTTCTCCGTCTATTCTATTGCTCTTTCCTCAACCTTTGCTCATTTTTTTCTTTTAACCCTCACTCATTTTTCCCACAAC
>CAZXDN010000022.1:13011-16753 GCA_964639235.1 uncultured Methanotrichaceae archaeon
AGCTCGCTCTTATCACTCTTTTTTCAAGCTATTTCTTCTCGCCATTTTTTTCGATTTTTTCTCCAGTTCTTCTTCTTTCCTGCTCTTATCTCTCGATCTTCTCTCGCTATTTCTCCTGGGCATACTCCCCGGCTCTGAATTATGTTTTAACTATCCCTGGTGCCTGGAATGCGCTGATTCCATTTGAGCCAGTACAGTCCGGTGTCCTCTATCAATTGCTTGAACTTATCAGCTCCCATTGGCTTTACGAGGTAGCTGTTAGCGTAGTTAGAGTAAGCCTTCTCCATGTCGGCTTTGTTCTGAGACGTGGTCAATATTATCACTGGCAAAACTCTCAGATCTTCAGAGGATTTAATTTCCTTTAACACTTCGTGGCCATCAACAATAGGAAGCCTCAGATCCAGGAGCACCAGGTCTGGACGCGGATTTTTTTTCTTGTCTGAGTACTCGCCCCTGTTGAAGAGGTAATCCAGAGCTTTGTCTCCTCTATCCACCCAGTGAACGTCTTTGGGAAGGCTAACTTCTTCAAATGCGCGCATAATTAGAAGGGCATGAGTGGCATCATCTTCAACCACCAGTATCGTAGCAGGCTTGTCCATCATCCAGCTTCACTCTCCGTTAGCGATGACCTTCATTGGCTGTGATCTTCATTTGCCGTGACCTCCATCTGCTGTGACCCTTATCAGTCTTGTTTGAGGTAGCATGGCCCTTCTTGCTAATGTACTTTATGCTGTTGCTGCGGCTGCATTTTGAATCTGTGGTTATAAAATTTATCTCGCTTAATCTCTCTTGGTCGATCGAGCTGATGAGCTTCGTCAGAGTCGTTGCGACGCAGAAATTATCCGCCCAGGGTGATGTCCTGGTGCTCGTACCAGCTTATGGCCTCGTAGAAATGCTCAGGCTTGAAGTCAGGCCAGTAGGATTCGATTATGTAGAAATCCGAGTACACAGATTGGACTGGAAGAAAGCCTGAGAGCCTCCTTCTGCCTCCCCAGCGAATTATGAGGTCGACTCTGGATATATCGCATGAATGAATGCAGTCCATGAAGCCGCCTGAATTTGTGCCAGGCAAATTTAAGGCATGCTCAAGGTCCCAGAGCCAGCCGTAGTTGACCAGGAAGTTGAGCCTGATCCCTCCTGAGCCAAATGCAGTCCTCTTGGTGTATGGCAGAAGCTCTCTGGGAAACATTGGCGATTTGCTGTTGCCTATGACCAGAAGGTCGGCGTCCTCTTTTGAGAGCAACTTGACGGCGTCCACGCATGCCTTCTGGAAGGCGACAGTCTGCTCCCTGGGCCTTTTGGTGTTATCCTGGGTGAAGCCGTAGAAGGTCAGCTCTTTTACGCCCAGGTCTTTGCAGAGCCTGAAAACCGCCAGGCCTGGGGCTAGTCCGGCGTCGTAGCCGCGCTCTTTTGGCAGGTCTCTCTTCTCTGCCCACCTCCTGTTGCCGTCAGGTATGATCCCGATGTGCTTTGGTATCCTCTTCATCTTCGTCTTCGCGGACATAAGTTAAAAAAATATTTCGATTTTGAGAAAACAATTGAAAATAATTGGCCTTCAGAGGCTTTAAGCTTTCGCCTCAGTCTGGACAGATGTTGGGCTGAACAGATGTTGGGCTGGACAGGTGAAGTCAGATTGCATCTAGCCCAGTCTTATATCCGTTTTTTAAAAAGAGTTATCCGGTTTGGTTCTCCCGGATATACTCAATCATATCTCCCGATGTGACATTAGCTGTCTTGCCGACATACCTGACATCTGGAATCTCCTGGAGGGATTGCAGATCGTACACCCTTGGCCCATACTGATAGCTTGAGTTCTCCAGCCACCAGTTGGGATATCCGATGTTTGAGATCGTCTGGTTCTCTATGTCGTTGTACTGTCCATTGCGATAGGTGACCACCAGCTTCTCAAAGAGATGTCTCCAGCTCTCCAGGTTCTCCATTGAAGTCGCATCGGTGTAGTTCGTCAGGAATGCGCGGGCCGAGGTCTCATTTTCCTGGTACAGGTCCACAGCCTGCTGCTCTATGTCCGCCTGTCGAGAAATCGCAGCCCCCTCAAGGCGTGCCTGCTCTGCCTTGATGTCAGGCGACATCTCGCTGTACATCAGCCTGGCCCAGTTCTGCACCATCTCAAACGGCCAAAACGCGGTATTCATATCGAAGTCCCAGTGGGAGCCGTTCTGATATGCAGCAGGGATCTGTGTGATTCCGGCATAGAATGGCGCGTAGCACGTCTCTGCAGGAGACGAAAGCCCAAGCCAGCACACCCCGCCGATTGCGTCTGGAAGCCAGCTTCTTGCCTGACAGACATACGAGTACCCGCATGGGTCTGTGGAGAGCGGCCTTGGCCAGGCGCCGGGCTTCAGCTCAGTTGAGTTCAGCCTGTCGTGCTCGTCGAACGGGCCCCAGTTTCTATACGGGTTGCCAAACGGCCCACCTGCAGGCGGCGCTGTCAGATCGAACTCTGTGCCCTCGTAGTGGTCGCGGAACAGGTTAAATGCCTCAGTGAGGTTTATGGGCTTGTCGGGTGCGAGCGTGAATGGGAGATTCTTGGTAAATGGCCCTTCCACATAGGGCGAGAGGTTCAGCGATGGAGCAATCATGCTCTGAACGCGCCAGACCCTGCCTAGAGAGTAGTATGGATGCGAGTACTCTCCTGCGCTGAAAGTCTCAGTCCAGTCCAGAGATCCGTTTGCAGGGCTCCACCACCCCATAGCCTCTGCATCCTGAGATATGTTCTTGGAGAATATTTGATCTGGGTTGTTCGGGTCCAGCTGCCTTATCCTGAACTCGTTTGCAGCGACGAAGACCTCGCCCTCAGGAACCTTCTGGGCTGCCCAGTATCCGCCTGTTCCAGACGGCGTTCCTCCGCACATCTCGATGACCCAGACCTCGCTTGGATCTCCGAAGATCAGGGTCTCGCCTGTTCCGTAGTACCCATACTCGTCAATTAAAGAGCCCACCGTCTCCACTGCCTCGCGGGATGTCTTGCACCGCTCCATTGCGATGTTTGACAGCTCAGAGCTGTAGAAGATGCGCTTTCCCTCTTCTGCATCGGGGTGAATCTTGGCGTAGTCTGTGCATTCGCCCGACATCAGCTGGTGTTCGTTGATGATTCCATAGGAGCCTGTGAGGTAGCCGTAGGTGTGGTTCACCTCATCGATATATCCAATGATGGTCTCGTTATCGACAGATCCTGAGGCATTTCCACGGAACTCTCCGCCGCTGTTGGGGTCATATGGGATCGGCCGTTTGGACCCCTCTGTGTGGTTTTTGGCAGGGACATAGCTGAAGACCACCATATCCTCTTTGATGATCCCAGCAACGTCACCAGGCCCAAATCCATCATTGGTGTGGCCTACAAGAACAGAGCCATCGGACGAGGCCGATTTGGTCACACCAAAAGTTGTACATCCAAGGCTCGAAGACGATAGAGCCAGCAGGATGCAGATAGTTACGATTATTCTGGTTGGTGCCATATTAATAAATGTCTTGAGTAATCATAAATATCTTTCCATCCCCTAAATATACTATGCATAATTTGGTTATCTCTATATTAAAGATATGTGTATAAAGCAATGATAGGGCCAGTGTTATCTGCAAAACAAATGATGATTTCTGGCAGGATAAACAACATGGCCTCTGATAACGTGGCCTTTGGCTATTGCAGTTCCTTTCAACCGCTACTGGCGAGCATCGTATTGGCATTAGCATAGCTGGCATTAGCATAGCTGGCATTAGCATA
>CAZXDN010000022.1:16853-34304 GCA_964639235.1 uncultured Methanotrichaceae archaeon
ACGCTGCTTTCTCGTTATACAGGGCTGCTGTCTCTTTATACAAGGCTGCTGTCTCGTTATACAGGGCAGCCGTCTCGTTATAGAGCGTCTGTATCTCGTTCAAATAAGCCATTGCCCTGGCGGCATTTGCTGCAGAGGCATCCGAAAAAGCTCTGGTTTCGTTAGCCTGAGACCTGATATCCTTTTGAGCCCTTTCGATCGAAAGAGATATGACTGTGACCTTTTCACTGGCGGCTTCTGTTATATTGCGGATCTCTGCAGCCCGTGCTGCATAATCTGAGGCATTCCTTGCGCTCTCAAGTGCCTTCTCAGCGCTATCAGAGGCGTATCTGGCACTATATTGCGCCTGCTGCTCCAGGTCTTTGACGCGGCCCTCACACTCTTCAACCCCGTCTTTGGCTGCAAGAGTCTCATTGTAGATTCTCACGACCTGATCCCTGGCAGCCAGCGCCTCGTTCAGCAGGCCTTCTGCCTGAGTTACCATGACATTTGGGCTGACGATCTCCGGCTGGGACACAGCAGGAGCTACAAATCCAGACCTTCCAAAGCCATAGCTCTGGCCGGAATGACCTGCGCCTGCATCCAGGTTGATGACCTTATCGCTATGTCCACTGCCAAGCTGTAGTGGCTCTGAGGCCAGAGCCGCGACTGAAAAGAGCAGCATGTGATACATCAACAGCAGCAAAATCGCTCTAGATGTCATATACGATCGCTCCAAGCTCAAGGCGTCTTTCTGATATTTAATAGTTTTGAATATATTATATAGTCGCTCATATCGTGTCAAGAAAATTTTGGATAGAAAATATGTGCCGTGATCAGATCGCCGTCTTGCTTATTCTTGCTTATATATGAAAAGAAAATATTTAGAAGCCTTACAATATCTGAGACGCCCATGCTCCAAAAGGATGCTCAAAAGGGCGCAGATAATACTGGTCGATTTTATCCTGCTGGTCGATTTCATCCCATTGGTCGATTTCATCCCATTGGTCGATTTCATCCCATTGGCCGATTTCATCTGCAAAAAGGAAAATCTCTTTCTGAGGCAAGCTTACAGGCCTGCAGACCTAGAAGCTTGGGATTTAAAAGCTAAGAGCCTCCTTGGGACATGCCTCAACACATCTAGCACATTTTATGCAATCGGGATTTTCAAATATTTCGTTTACAGGGAGCTGCATGGGGCAAACCCTTTGGCATTTGCCGCACTCTATGCACTTATCCTTGTCTACTTTGAGTGTATACTTGTTTCTTCCTAGAGTCCTCTGAAGAGTTCCCATAGGGCAGAAGCTACACCATGCCCTGGGGGCTATGGAGACGCCGAATAATATGGAAATTGTAGTGGTGATTATACACATAACGACAAAGACCATGCCAATCCTATCTATTATGCCTTGAGTGCCGATGATCCTGAAGATCATGAAACCCATCAGAGCTATGAATATAGGGACCCTGACCCACATGCTTCTAAAGACAGATGGAATCTTGACCTTGCGACTTATCGGGCTTATCCAGAAGTCTGCGAAGCTGCCTCGTGGACATAAATTGCCGCAAAACCATCTGCCTCTGAATGGCGCAATGATTATGAGCGTGGCGAAGACGACTAGAATGAAGTAGCCCAGCTTTGGATAGAATAGTCCGCCGATCGACACTAACAGAACTAATAAGCCAAGGTATGGAGTGATCTTGAGCATCGTAGATCCAACGTAGATGCCCTTATATTAATTCTATAGCCTTAATCTCATCAAGTGGCCGTACAGGTGCATTGACCATGAAAATTTACACTATCAGGATATGAATTAAATTCGTTATGCGGTCAGGAGACAAAACCTATCTGGTAAATTGCCATAAATCCCTCCCTTTATAAGTATCTCATAAAAAATCAGGGAAGGAGCAGCATACCTGCTGGAATAATGTTAAGGGTATACGCTAACGAAGATTAACCTGTAACCTGTTCAAGCACTATCTTCTTCAAGGCCTTTTCTTATACTAGCAAAAGCTGTCAGCAACAGCGGCAACACATAGCGGTGATATGTCTTGGACCTGAATACAGGAATCGCCTTCATCTCTCTTATGCAAAGTCAGAGCTGGGCTCTGCCGATCATGAGAATCGCCTCGGCTCTTGGCACCCTGGAGTTTCTCCTGGTGTTTTTGCCAGCAGTTTGCTGGTGCTGGGACTTCAAACTGGGGTTTCGAATGGTTCTAGTTATGGCAATTGGCCACGGCCTGGGAGAGTCCCTCAAGGTCGCCTTCCACACACCAAGGCCTTACTGGATCAGCCACGATGTCAAGGCCCTGACCAGCTATCCGTCTTTTAGCTTTCCCTCCAGCCACGCCCTGGATGCAACCTGCGCCTGGGGAATGCTGGCTTCCAGCGTTAGAAGGCCTCTGGCCTGGGCTGCAGCATGTGCACTGATCTTCCTCATAGGCATCTCCAGAGCATACCTGGGTGTGCACTTTCCCTGGGATGTGGCTGCAGGCTGGTTGACGGGCGCCATCATTCTGGCAGCTTTTCTCAAGGCAGAGCCGACCGTTTCTGGGTGGTTCTGGGGTCGTGGCATCAAAACGCAGATTCTGATATCGTTCTTCTCATCACTGACTATCCTAATTCTGTACGCCCTGTGCAGGGCAAGCCTCAACGGGTGGCAGGTGCCGACTGCCTGGTACGAAGATGCCTTAGCTGCATCAGGAAGCGCAATCGCTCCATTCAGTCCTGCCGAGGCGTTGATCACCTCAGGCATTATCTTCGGCGCTGCATCCGGCTACTCGCTTCTTTTCAGGCGCAGAGCGTTTAGTGCCGACGGCCAGATGACCAGGAAAGCAGGGAGGTATGTGCTGGGAATGATCGGACTTGTCATCATCTGGTACGGACTCGGATCGATGGCATCATCACACTTAAACCCTGAATCGATCGTTGCTTATGCAGCCATCTACATTCGATCAGCCCTTGCAGGATCGTGGTTCACACTCGGCGCGCCTGAGCTCTTCGTCAGAACGGGGCTTGCTGAAGATACCAGGGGCCGATAGACTTTCTGCCAGTTGGAAGGCAGAGGTATCTGGTCGCATTGGAGGGCATACTGGGCTGGCTCTTGCTCGCTTTGTTCCTGGCGACATTGGGCAAGATAATGATAAGATAACTGCCACGAGAGGCAGGACGATAAGGCAAATGCCCGAAGTCTGCTGCGAGTATATAAAGTTAAAAAATTCGGGATACCACCTCGCCAAGATCGAATCGATAACGGTAAATAATAGCCAAAACCACAAGAGGTTACAGATGCGACCAAAGGCGGCAAGATGACAACTAGCAAGTACTCTCAGAGGGCGTCGAATCTCAGAACTCACATAGAACATATACAGACCATAGGAGCAGTCGATCCAGAGAAAGCCGCGGGTATTATGTCCAGTGCTTTGGAGGACCTGCAGGCAATCTTGGAGATGCTCCCTGATAAAAAAGATGTTCAGATAGGCGGAAAAAGTAAACCTGATTCAATTCTGAGCAGCATAAGTGATGTGCTCTTTTGCCTGGATAGCGAATTGCGATATAGCTATTTCAACGAGAAAGCCAAGCAGCAGCTTATTGCTCTTTGCAGGAACCCGGATGAGCTGATGGGGATGCCGCTTGGCAGTGAATTCACCACGCCACAGCTTGATGAGATTCTCCGCTGCGCAATGAGCTATCGAACTACCCTCACCCATGAGCTGTACTCTGCGTCTACTGGCGAATGGGTAGAAAGCACAATCTACCCGATCGCTGATGGTGGACTGTCTGTGCTCCAGAAGTGCATCACCAAACGCAAGCTGATGGAATTTGAACTGCTGAAAGGAAGGGACATTCTGGAGCATCAGCTTCTGAACAAGATTGCCGACCTTGAAAACGCCAAAGAAGAGCTATTGAGAGCTAAAGCTAGGACTGAGGCCGCAGTACAGGCCAATGCAGATTTCCTGGCCAGCATATCCCACGAGCTTCGCACGCCAATAAATTCAGTAATAGGCTTCACCGGCTTGCTTTTGAATGAGCCTCTGACCACTGAGCAGAGCGATTACGTAGAGCGTACCAGAAACAGCGGCAACGCACTCATGACCCTCGTCAACGACATACTGGAGTTCACCAGGGCTGAAAAAGAGAACCTGAAGCTCGAGCAGCAGCCGTTTGGCCTCAGGCAATGCATAGAGGAATCGCTTGACCTGGTATCGGTCCTTGCCAAAGATAAGGGTCTGAAACTATCCCACACAATCAGCTATACTGCCCCAGATACGATCACTGGCGATCCAGGAAGGCTAAGACAGGTCCTGGTCAACCTGCTCGCAAACGCAGTCAAGTACACCAGCGCTGGGAATGTGTCCCTTTCCATCTCCTCAGAGCTGTTAGAGAAAAATAAGCATATGTTCCTCTTCGAGGTTCAGGATACGGGCATAGGCATTCCAAAAGATCTGTTGGGCGAGCTTTTCCAGCCTTTTGGCCAGATCGAGAAGAGCAAGAACAGAGGCCACAAGAATAGAGGCGTAGGTCTGGGGCTCGCCATAAGCAAGAAGCTGGTGGAGCTAATGGGCGGCGAGATATGGGCTGAGAGCACGCCAGGTCAGGGCTCAACGTTCCGCTTTGCCATCCCAATGGAAACTGCACCATCCAGGCTTTTAAACGCTAAGGGAAAGGCCAAGACGAGATTCGAGAACCTGGCACTGCAGCACCCACTGCGCATTCTGGTGGCAGAAGATAATCCTTCGAATCAGAAAGTGGTCGTGGAGATGCTCAAGCGCATGGGCTACAGGCCCGACGCTGTAGCCGATGGCTGGGAGGTCATTCAGGCTCTGGAAAGCTGGCCATATGACCTGATCTTCATGGATGTGCAGATGCCTGAGATGGATGGTGTAGCTGCCACCAGAGAGATACGAAGGCGCTGGCCTACAAACAAGCTGAAGATTGTGGCAATTACGGCTTATGCTCTGGAAGGGGATAGAGAAAGGTGCCTCGAAGCCGGCATGGATGATTACATCGCCAAGCCGATAGATAGACAGGACCTGGTAAATATACTGAAGAAGTATACGCTGGAGTCGCAATGATTGGGTTTAGCAATTGCAGATTTGAGGTCCTCTGCTAGTGCAGTGCGCTGTGACTTATGCCTGACGCATTTGTGAGATAGAACTATCTGACGCGCTTGGAGGATAGAACTGGATAAGTGGCGCCCTCCGCATTTAGAAAATCGAGATGTCACAGTGTGGATATGAGAACTCGCTGATCACCAAAAAATTATGAGAGAGGTATTCCTGCCTTCAGTCCTCTATGTTCAGCGGACCTGGCACATACCTGCTCTCGCTGGATTGCGTTCCTGGCCATTGATTTCTGGCCATTGATTTTTGGTCATTGATTCCTGGCCAGACTCTTCAGCAATCTATTCCCTGGCATGGCGGAACTATCTTTGGCTTTTTCGGCGCCTCGTGGAACTTGACCAGCCTCTCGGTCTCGAACTTGCCTTCGAATACCCTGCGGCTCTCGATCTTCTCTTCCATGATCTGATGCATCTTTGCCTCAGTAATCCAGGTGCCGTTGAATATGTTCTTGGTGTTCGATCCCACCAGCTGAGCAGGACTCGCGTTCTTGAGCTGCGAGATCACGCTCTGGTTCTTCTCGCCTAAAAGCGGGTTTGTGGAGGCAAAAAACATGGTCTGCTGACCTTCCAGCTGGTTTACAGAGAACGCATCTCCAACCTCAGCTCCAATGCCTCCAAATAGCCTGGATGACCTGAGATTCTTCTCTCCTACAAGAGGCGTCTTTCCAGAGAAGCTGATCTTCGTCTCCTCAAAGAAGTTCATAGGCATGCTCTTGTTGGTCACGTTCCTGTTGAGCTTCGATGCCTTCTCTGAGAACGCCGTCTCAGACTCCATATCCAGATCGCCCTCTCCTGCCATTGAGTTCCTGTACTTGAGTGCCACTCTTCTGTCGATAGCTGATGTGCTCACATCCACACTTCCACTTCCAAGGACCTTGCCCGCATTGCAGAACTGCTCGAACTGAACAGGCTCCTCTATGGCTCCATCCATATCCGAAACTGAGCCATCAGGGCTCGGCGGCACATCCTGCCGATAGACCCCGACATCCAGGTCCAGCTCGCTATGGCCCGATGCCAGATAAAAGAGGTCAGTCCTTCCTGTCTTTGGATCGACATCGCTGTCCATTGAGGAGTTGTTGCCCTGTCCATCGGCTGAAAATTGGTAGCCTTCAGGAAGGACAGTCTCAAGGGAGTAGCTGCCCGGCCCAAGGTTTTCCAGATCCGCGACGCCAGTATCGTTTGTGTGCTCAGTTTCTGCGATTGCTCCAGTCTCGTTGTAGAGGTTGAGAGTGGCTCCTGCAAGGCCAGGCTCATCTGCACCCTGCACTCCATCTTCGTCTGAGTCAACCCAGACAAAGGTCTCTAGCGAGGCCATTTGGACGGGCCTGTGACAGGCTCCTGCGCACCAGGTCATGTCGTTTTGGCCTGGCGCCAGGACGATGGGCTCAGTTATGCCGGTGGCCTCATCTGCATCGCTGTCTCTATCCGGGTTCGTGCCCTGGTTGCAGGCTGTGAAAACGTAGCCCGGTGGCAGAATGAACATCTCTGAGTACAGCCCAGGCTCCAGGCTCCCGAAGCTGTAATGACCAGTGTCACTTGTAATCGCCGTTGCCAGCACTGTGCCTTTTGCGTCTTCTGAGCTGAAGAGGCTGACAGTTGCCCCTGAAAGCCCAAGCTCGTCCAGATCGTAGATGCCATTATCGTTCTCGTCAATCCAGACAGATCCGCCCAGGGATGCCGCAGTCACAGGAGCCACACTGCTGTAGACCCCTGCATCCCAGGTCGTGTCCTCCTGGCCTGCGCTTAAGCCAATTGTCCCTGTCTTGCCGGAAACGCTGTCAGCATCGCTGTCCAGCTCAGAGCTGGATCCCTGGTTTTGGGCAGTGAACTCGTATCCAGAGGGCAAGACGAACTCAAGAGAGTAGGAGCCCGGCTCCAGTCCGGCAAAGCTGTAATATCCAGCTATATCGGTCTTCGTCTCAGACGCCAGAAGAGCATTGGAGTCGTATAGCCTGACTGTGACATCTGATAGTCCCAGCTCGTCTCTTCCCTGAATGCCGTTCTCATCCTCATCAATCCAGACGAAGTCGCCAAGGGATGCAGTGGTCTCAGGAACGACGCTAGCATAGGCTCCTACATCCCAGGTTATGTCGTTTTGGCCTGCGCTTAAGGTTATGGCTCCAGTTCTGCCATCGGCTGTGTCTACATCGCTGTCCAATGATCCATCGTCTCCCTGGTTCCGTGCTGTGAACTGATAGCCCTCTGGCAGCACAAACTCCAGCCAGTAATCTCCCGGCATCAAGTCGGAGAAACCATATGCGCCTGAAGCGTCTGTCGTGGTTGTGCCTATAGCGTCACCAGTGAAGCTGGTATCGTAAAGCTTGACCGTTGCCCCAGCGACCCCAGGCTCGCCCGAATCCTGCAATCCGTCCTCGTCGGAATCGAGCCAGACCAGGTCGCCCAAAGCTGCCAGAGGAGTCTCTTCTGGAAAGACACCAGCATCCCAGGTCAGGTCATCCTGGCCTGAGGTCAGGGTGATGTTCCTCGTTTTTCCAGTGGTCTGGTCGGCATCGCTGTCCTGTGCAGGATTTGGCCCTTGCCCTACTGCCGAGAAATTATAGCCGAAAGGCTGATCGAACTTCAGATAGTAAGATCCAGGCGCCAGGTTGGCAAACCTGTAGTATCCTGTGCTGTCGGTGAACGTCGTTCCTTCTTCCACGCCAGAGGAGTTGTAGAGCCTGACCACTGCTCCAGACAGCCCCGCCTCGCCAGAGTCCTGGACCCCGTTCTGGTCTTCATCGATCCAGACGAAGTCGCCTATAGACGCAGGAAAGAACTCAGGGATGTAGATTCCTGCATCCCAGGTCGTATCGTTCTGGCCAGGAGACAGAGCTATGTTCCCAGTCACTCCAGTGACCTGGTTGGCGTCGCTGTCCAGCGAGGCATTTTCTCCCTGGTTCTTGGCTGTGAACACATATCCCTCAGGCAGATTGAACCTGATCGAGTAGTCGCCGGGTCTCAGGCCTTCGAACTTATAGTGCCCGGTATCGTTTGTGGTGGCATTGAAAATCATATGGCCAGTCGAGTTTTGCAGCTCCACCAGAACTCCAACCATTCCCGACTCTTCCTGGTCCTGGATTCCGTTCTGGTCCAGGTCAACCCAGACGAAGTCGCCTAAAGATGCAGGAAGCGGCACCAGGCCAGCGTCCACAGTGTTGTCGCTCATTCCTGGTATGAGCGCAACTGGATTTGTCCTGAACGTGGTGTTGTAGGCATCGCTGTCTACCGTGTCGTCATAGAGCCAGTTGGACCTTGTGAGATTGTATCCCTGTGGAGGCACAAACCCGACTGAGTACGACCTCAGCTCAAGGTTTGTGAAGTTGTAGATTCCTGTGGCGTTGGTCCTGGTCGTGGCTATGAGGACGTCTTCTGAGTAAAGGTTCACCACAACTCTCGCAAATCCCGGCTCTCCAGCGTCCTGGAGGCCGTCTTCGTCTGAGTCAAGCCAGACGAGATCGCCAAGGGATGCAGGTGGAGAAGTCCTCAGATAAATTCCTGCATCCCAGGTCGTGTCCCTCTGTCCAGGAGAAAGGGTAATGTTCGCAGTCCTGCCTGTAATCGTATTGGCATCAGAGTCCAGCGAGGAGTTCTCACCCTGGTTTCTGGATGTGAACCTGTAGCCCTCAGGCAGCGCGAACTCAAGCGAGTAAGAGCCTGGCGCAAGGCCTGTGAAGTTGTAGCCGCCCAGAGCATCGGTCGTGGTCGCATTTATGAGGTCGTCTTCCGAGTTGTATAGCTCCACCAGAACTCCTGCTGCTCCCAGCTCGCCTGTGTCCTGGATGCCGTCTTCGTTCTGGTCTATCCAGACGAAGTCGCCAAGATAAGTTGGTGGAAGCTCTACGTCGACCTCACAGGCGCCTGTCCTGTTGTAGTCATCAAGAATTGTGCCGTTTCCAGCACCAGTGCCATTTCCAGTCCTCTCATCTGCGCTAAATCCTGGAACGCTCGTCCAGTTCAGCATCACAACGCTCCTGATAATTTTTCCGTCAGGAGTCGAGGCGTTGACTGTGGCGTCGTAGCTGATGGTCCTGTTCTCAGTGATGTTCAGAACCGGGATTGCCCAGGTGACGGCGTCCTGTGTCTGACCATTTGCCCCTGGGGTCGCAGATGTGACCTTCAGCTCTTCTGGGATTAGAGCAGTCACGTTGATGTCAAATGCCGGACTCGTGCTGTTGGCAGTGTGGTTGACGGTTATGCTGTACTGGACAGCGCCTCCCGGTGCCACCTCTGTCACATTCGGTCCCATGTGTATCTCCAGGTCGGGCTCGACTATGGTGATTGGCCCTGAGTGGCCTGAGGCCGTTTGCACTCCAGACTCGTCCGTCCACCTCAGCTCAGCTGTGTTGTTCTCCTGGAAAGCTCCGTTCTGGTTGGCAGGAACGTCGGCTACCAGGGCATCGAACTGGACCTCGATCGTCTCTACAGATGCGCTTGCATTTCCAAAAGACCAGTTTATGTTGACTGGAGCCGTGCCGTCGTTGGGCAAGCTTGGAATGCCTTGTGAGAAAGAGACATTTGATCCGTTGCCGTCTGTTATGTTGATCGAGAGGGCATCGTATTTCAGGCCTGCAGGCAGAGTATCGTTTGCCCACAGATCTGAGAGGTTCTCGCCCTGCATGCCAGACAGGTTGACCAGTATCGTGAAGTTGGCTCTCTCTCCAATTGCTCTAGTCCTTGGACCATCCGGAAGCTCGATCGATGATTGTCCCTCGACCACGACCAGATCCAGATCAGACGATGCGTTGTAGTCATCAATCGAGTTGCCGCCTCCATAGCGCTCGTCTGAGTTGAGCCCTGGAGTGCTGGTCCAGTTGGCCCAGGCGCTATTCTTGAGAGAGGAGTTGCCTGCGGCCCCGGACCCAACAGTGGCGTTCAGCCTCAATGTCACAGAGCTTCCCAGAGGTATGCGGCTGTAGTTCCACATGACCCTTTGACCTGTGATAGAGGTGGAGTTTGCCTCTGGGCTCGATGAGCTGTCCACCAGGTCTATGGCACCAGGCAGCAGATCAGAGATGTTCACATCAAAAGCATCCCAGTGGCTCTCTGGCGACCCGGACGCCGGGTTAGACACTGTCAAAACGTACTGCAAAGCTTCACCTGGACGAAGCTCGCTCTTGTTTGCTGCAACTGAGACCGTCAGATGCGGCTCGAGGACCATGACCTCGTTTGCCTGGTCTGAGAGGGAGTTGTCTATGTTGCCTGCGTCTGTCCAGATCAGCTCAGCTCTATTCTGGAGAGTTGAGAGGTCCCTGTTCTCCTCTGTGTCCAGGACGGTGGCTCTGTAGTCTATCCGTATGCCTTTGCCGTCTGCGTTGTCCACATCTCCAAAGCTCCAGGTGATCAGGTTCGAGCTGGCCCCGGCTGACTGCGTCACATTCTTTAGCTCTGCTGCGCCAGAAACGTTGAGGGCCAAATTCTCATACCTCATCCCCAAGGGAAGGGTGTCAGAGACTCTGAGGTTGCGAGCCAATACCCTCGGCATATCGACCAGGACTGTGTAGTTCGCCTCCTGGCCGATGGTGAGATTCCGGTCATAGTCAGGCAGCTGATCTAAAGTCAGGTTGTTTGAGACATTGATCCTGGCTTTGGCGCTCTGGTTGTAGTTGTCCAGAGACGTGAATCCTCCAAAGCGCTCATATGGGTTTTGCCCCCTTTTGCTCGTCCAGTTCAGGGTTACATTGTCCTCCAGCTCCTGGTTTGCGACCAGGCTGCCGTTTGCAGTGGCGTTATAGAGAAGTGTGACCGTGCTTCCCAGAGGTATGCTGTTGTAGCGCCAGAAGATGCTGTTATTCTGGATATCTGTCGCGTCAGCCGCGGGCTGGGAGCTGCATGATGCCATCGTGAGGTTGAGCCCCTCTGGCACTGTGTCTGTAATATTTACGTCATAGGCATCGCTGTGGCTCTCAGGCATGTGTCTGACGGCAATCGTGTACATGATCGCATCGCCGTGCTCTATTCCAGTCCTGTTAGCCGATGCACTGATATTGAGTTTTGGCTCTGCAATGCTTAAGCTTGCGCTGTCTTGTGCACTGAACAGCTCACCGCCCTCGAATGTCTGCAGCTCAACCTGGTTTGCAAGCTCTGCGCCGTCATAGTTGGACGCCACGTCCAGTACAACAGCTGAGAGGTTGATGCTAACGTTCCTGGGCCCTGTGAAGTTGCCCAGATCCCAGGTGAGGTTCTGGCCTGATGAGCTGAAGCTTCCGCAGTCTGATCCTGGACCGCAATCCCAGTTGACAAGCTGGAGCCCTGAGGGCAGCGAATTGGTTAGCACTGTGAGGTTGTAGTCTTCGCCAGGCCCTGCAAACTCAGCAGTTATGGTGAAGTTGGCCAGATCGCCTATGGTCTTGTTGCCCGGCTCAGACGTTATGTTCACCTTAAAGGTTGAACTGGGGCCGGAGTCGAAATCGCTGTCCTGGCTGTAGACGCACCCGTTAGCGCAGGTACCGTTGACGAATGCCTCATTTGTCATGTCTCCGCTGCTGTTGAGGCTTGCGTTCACAGATACAGACCACTGGGAAGCGCCAACTGGTACTGTCAGGCCGCTCCAGATGCAGGTGGTCATGCCCGCCGATGGAGTGTCGTTATGCGTCACTGATCCAGGAGCGCTGACGTTGCTGAATCCCGATCCCAGCACATTCGTCAGCGTGACGTTTCTTGCAATCGCATCTCCTGAGTTATCCAGGGTGATCTTCCACGACGAAGCGTTTGCTGTCTTCGATGTGGCGTTGATATTCACCTCCAGATCCGAGTGCAGAGGAGTTATCGCCAGCGTCCTCACGCTCTGGTAGACGCCGCCGCTCAGGTCTGTATAGTTGTAGCGAACTGTGTTCTGCGTGAGGGAGACAGGCCTGATATCGCAGCAGCTCTGGCAGCTTGCGGTGGACAGGTTGATGGTCACAGTCTCACCAGGCAGGACACTGTCCAGGTTAGAGGCGTTCCAGACAAGGGTGCCGTTCAACTGCGAGAAGTCCTGGGGCTCGAAGCTGGCTATGCTGTGAGATGCGTTGTCGCTCGATATCATTGCAGAGCCCTTGATGTACGCAGACCCTGCAGGGAGCATCTCCTTCAGGTCAGAAGTGATCGCAGCAGAGCCTGAGTTCACTATGACGATCGTGTAGTTGCCGCCGCATGTGTCTACGTAGTCTGCAGACTTGGAGATGTTGACAGACGAGTTTGCTGATGGAGCTGCAGTCAGGTAGGCAACCGCTGTGGCGTTTTTAATCTCATCCGGGCAGCAGCCCCAGATCACCCTCGCCCTGTTCTCTCCATTTATCAGGTATCCTGTCACATCTGCGCTGAGGTTCACCGTGAAGCTCTCGCCTGCAGGGATATCCGGCAGCGCCCAGGTCAGAGGATCAGACGAGCTTCCAGAACCTCCTGAGATCGCAGGATCGGAAGAGAGGTACGAGACGTTTTCCGGCAGAACATCTTCTAGGGTGATGTTGCTTGTAAGATGCTCGCCTGGGTTGGTCACTGCTATCGTCCAGTTGACTGTGCTTCCGAGCGTTGTGATGTTCGACTCTGGAACCTTAGAGATGTCAAGCACTGCATCTGCTATCTCAATTGCAGTCAGGTTTGATGCATTTATCCTCTGAGAGCCGCCGGCAGCCAAGAGCGCGCTTAAGCTGGCCTCTGCGCTTCCTCCTGCAAACTCGCACCCTCCTGTGAAGCTGAGAGTTATGTTCACCCTGGCTCCAGGAGCGAGACCCTCAGAGCTGTTAAACCACCATCTCAATGGGCTGCTGCTCAGGTTTGATGACGTGGGAACAGCCCCGACTATCACTTCAGATCCAGGAACCATCTCCAGGCCATGTGGCAAAGACTCTGAGACAGAGATGTTGTACAGGCGAGCCTCTCCAGCGTTCTCGAAGTCCAGGAACAGCCTGGAGCCAGTGCCACAGGCGCTGAATATCTCGGCTTCGTGCCTCTTTACCGCCAGGTCGCTGTCAACCACATGCACCCTTGATGCATCGCTGACGTTCTGGCAGGGCTCGCTTCCACAGCCCCAGGTTACAAAAGCGCTGTTGTTCAGGTCGACGCTTCCTTCAACTGTGGCATTCAGGGTCACGACCTTCTGCTCTCTCGGCTTCAAGTCGCCGAGGAAGAAGGTTATCCTCTGGCCCACTGCTGTCGTGTTGGCGGGGTCGTTCTGGCCACCGATCTTGGAGTCGAGATATGCTAGATCTGCGCCAAGGACGTCTACCATCTCTGTGTTGTAGTCTGTGCCTGAACCCCTGTTGGTGACGTAGATCTTCCAGCTTGCGTTTCCATCTGGGGAGCTGACAACCTCCGGGATCTTGTCTATGGCCAGGTCTCCTTCCAGCTCTACAGAAGGCGTATAAGAGTCAATAGACCGCCATTCTTTTCCGCAGTTGTCATAGTATTTTATAGCTGCGAACATAATGCTTGGGCTGCCGCATCCCCTTGAGACGTTGAATGAGATCTGGCCTCCGGATGATACTATATCTCCAAGGTCCCAGACGACTATATTTCCAGACGGCACAGGCTCGAATGAGACTATCTCTCCACTCTGGTTCGTGATGCCTGAGATTGTCGTAGGTCCTACGTAGCTGAAAGCTATACCTTCGTAGGCCAGGCTCATCTCCTTGGCAGACCACGTCGAGTTCTTGTCCAGGACGAGAGTGACCCTCATGGGAGCGCACGATTCAGAGACATCTTCCAGATCCGAGAACTTTATTGTGAAGTTGGCCTCGCTGACGTTTACGAGCGCTGCATTTTCAAAGCCGCTGGAGTTCGGGCACCCTGAGCCGTAGCCATCCACTGACAGGCTGGACCAGTCGAAGAACGACCCGCTATCCTGAGCTTTCAAGGTATAAGTGATTGTGAACTCGGAGCTAAATCCGGGCATGCAGTCAATTTCATCCATGAAAGCGAGGTTCAGCGGCTCGCCCAGGGTTATGTCCTTGGTCACAGAGCCACAGATGGTCTCAAAGACTGCAGGTCCAGTCCTGCTGCCGTCGGGGAAGGTCTGGTTGTTGTTTCCCTGCTCTGTGAAGCTCATCTGGCTCCATTCCAGAGTCGAAGAAGAGTCGAATGTGTAGGTGCTGATATATGTGATCTCTTCGCAGCTCTCGAGCTTTGAAGGCGTTGCAATCTTGTTTGAGCTGTCCAGAACTGCGTCGTCTAAGCATTCCACGGCTATGTCCTGCTGAGCGCTTGATGTGAGGTTGCATTCACAGCACTCTGTAGATGCTTCCACGCTGAACCTGTTTGTATATACATTTCCGCAAGCACAGGCATCTAAGACCGAGGAAGGCCTGAGCAAGATAGTGGCGTTCCAGGCAGTTCCATCTGATATGGTCACGTTCTTCCAGGTGATGGTCCGTTTAGCGCTGTCCACTATGCCCGCGTCGCTGTCTGCCACCTCGAAGCCCGGAGGATATCTGTCGACCAGCGTGTTCCAGCTGACTTGTGACTGGTTGCACTCACCCTCTGAGTAAGAAGCGCACAAAACATACTCGCCTGCTTCATCCTGAAATAGCGACCCTGGGCCCGAAATGCTGGCGATTACCCTCGGCCCGGAGTCAGGGTCCGCAGAGCAGAAGATCGATTTGACAGGAGAACGCCAGGAGTTCCCGCACTCGTCCTGGTAGAGCGGTGATATGGTTATGTATCTACTCTCTATCTCAGAGCCGCATGAGCCTGCGCCTGGGCCCAGGTCAAACGCGACCTCCCTGGCCTCTCCGCGCCCGACATCGCCCACCAGGAATGTGGAGTTGCCGGCGCTGTATGTGGCGCCTGAGACGTTGCTCACAGAGAGCTGGTCAGGCAGGTTTGAAACGGTCAGCCTCAGGTTGGTTACGTTTGAGTCTTCAGGCCCGGAGTTGGTCAGGGTTATGATAACCGATCTGCTCTGGCAGTAGGGAACTGTAATGGGATCAGGGCTAATCGCGTAGTCCAGGCTTGGGACCTCCAGGATGCAGGCACCTTCACCGCCAGGAGTTCCATCGCCGGCAGCCAATACAGCCGAAGCCAGAGGCATCGCAGAGGTGGCAAAAACTGCCATAAAAATCAAGCAGAGATATGCCATCTTCTCGATGGGCATCAAAGTCCATCTGCGCCCATGTCCTGCCCTCAGCCTCTCCAGGAAAATCACGCCCCGTATCAGCAAGTTGGGCGCATTATAGCGCTTGTGAAATCCAGTTATCCTGCAAAGTGATACACCCATTCATCTCGTCTCCCAAACAGATTCATTATACTTTGGAAGTTCTATTTGCCAAATGTGTATTTAAATATTTCGTATGTATTTCATCAGATACCTTATAACAAATAACCGTGAAAAACCCAGAAACACTCAACAGAGATGGGATTTAGCGCGCATGCTATTTTTCTGTGATGTAATGGCCACAGAAAAGTATATTTCTGCGCAGCAAGTACCGATCAATAGAGGGATTTCATTGTCCTATTCTCCAATCTGTATAGTGAATAGAAAAGTTATTGGTACATTTATGCAACTGGGCTTGACAGCCTTGATATTGCTATCTGTGCTGGCTTTAACGCCTGCTTTAGCCCAGGATGCCTCGAATGCAGACCCTGTAGAGCTGCAGATACTGGCCTTCAACGATTTTCACGGCCAGATCGAGCCCCCATCCGGAACGCTGACCCTGTACTACAACAGGACGCACGACCCAAATAAAGTCGAAGTGGGAGGAGCTGAGTACCTTTCCACCTACATCAAGGAGCTTGAGGCTTCAAACCCAAATACAATAGTCGTCTCAGCTGGAGACTGCATTGGAGCCAGCCCCCTTATCTCAGGCGTCTTCCATGACGAGCCCACAATCGAGGCTCTCAATATCATGGGCCTCGACTACTCGGCTGTGGGCAATCACGAGCTTGATGAGGGATTGGCCGAGCTTGAGAGGATCCAGAACGGGCTGTGCAACTCTGCCGATGGCTGCCAGGACGGAGATCCATATGCAGGCGCTGGATTTAGATATCTCGCTTCGAACATGGTAAATGAGACCACAGGCGAGCCAGTCTTTCCACCCTACGCCATCAGCTTTGTCCAGGGAATTCCAGTTGGATTCATCGGCGTGACACTGGAGGACATGCCCCGCATAGTCTCTCCATCTGGCGTCAAGGGTCTCAAGTTCCTCGACGAGGCTGACTCAATCAACCAATATGTCAAAGAGCTAAAGGAGAGGGGCGTAGAGGCGATCGTGGTTCTGATCCACGATGGCGGCACCCAGGATGGACTGCTAAACGAGTGCGTTGACATGCAGGGCCAGATAGTGGACATCGTCAACCGCACCGACGACGAGGTGGATGCGTTCGTCACAGGTCACACCCACTACTCTTACAACGCCGTCTTAGACGGTTGCATAGTTACAGAGGCAGGGTCCAGCGGCAAGATACTGACCGATATTGACCTGGAGCTAGATCCAAAGACAAAGGACGTGGTCAGTTCTCATGCCAGGAACATTGCAGTGGACCACTCAGTCCCGAAAGACGGGGCGGTCACAGATCTGATCAATAAATACAAGAATCTGTCAGATCCGCTGGCCAACAGAGTCGTTGGGTCCATCACAGCCGATATAACCAGGGATCGCAGCGAATCAGGAGAATATTCATTGGGCGACGTGGTCGCAGATTCGCAGATCAGCTCAGGCTCAGGCGCCGATAAAGCAGTTGTGGCCTTCATGAACCCAGGAGGAATACGCACAGATCTCATGTATCAGAAGGTCAGCGGCGAAGAAAAGCCAGGAGAGGTGACTTACGAGGAAGCATTCAGCGTTCTGCCTTTCGGCAATGTCCTGGTCACAATGACGCTAAATGGCACTCAGATCGATGCCCTTCTTGAAGAGCAGTTCGACAATCCAGATACTGGAGACAGCAAGATTTTACAGGTTTCAAATGGATTTGCCTACTGCTGGAGCAAGAGCGCTCCAAAAGGGGAGAAGGTCGATATGGCATCGATAAAGATCAATGGCAAGCCAATTGATCCAAAAGGCCTCTATCGCATCTCAGTCAACAGCTATCTCGCTGACGGAGGAGACAACTTCGTGGTCTTAAAAGATGGAACGGATAGAGTGGGAGGAGGTCTCGACCTGGATGCATTTGTGACTTACCTGGAGGAGCATTCGCCCGTATCTCCGGGCTCCGTTGACAGGATAAGCGTAGTGTCTTGAAATGCCGTATCTCAAGAGCCGTATCTTAAGAGCCGTATCTCAAGGTGCAGCATATTGAGATGTCGCACCACTTAAATGCCGCATCTCAAGATGCCACATCTTGAAACGCCGCACCTAGAAAGATCGTATCTGGGTACGCCGTCTCTTGGGGCGCCATCTCTTGAGATGCTATTTCTTAAGATGCGATCTATTGAGGC
>CAZXDN010000022.1:34404-35736 GCA_964639235.1 uncultured Methanotrichaceae archaeon
CTCTTGGGGCGCCATCTCTTGAGATGCTATTTCTTAAGATGCGATCTATTGAGGCGCCGCACCTTGAGGAGCGGGGTTAGTCGCAGGCTCCCACAGGTGCTTTGTGCCATAAGCGCCTGCGACTTTATTCGCTTCTATGTGCATCCGTTTCAATTGATTTAAAAATATAAAGTTTATGTTAACATGTTCAAACTCGATCTTCCTGGCAACAACTGATCGAAAAGAAATCAAAATATGGGGTTATTAATTTCAACTGTTAACGGCCATAAGTAATTCAAATGAGGTTACAGTCATTGTTCAAGGATTCCATCATCAAATTGCTCATATCGCGTATCAGTGATAAAACTATTGCCGATTATATGATGTGAATACTCAGATTCCGCCGTGCTATCTGTTAACGTGTATCGTTTGTGCATGATATTTCAGCTATTTGGCATCTACTTATTGGATAACAAATTATCAAGCTTTTGCTATTTCGAGTAGAGTTATGGGAAATTTTAACCTGTATCTCCAATGTCATAGATGATTTCAAAGGACTTTATCAAATACTTTGTTAAATTAGCTGCTCTTATATGGTAAATTTGTTAGATATTAGCAACAAAATTTAATTGATGATTGGAAAGCTTTAACTACAACAATCGTAAACGCAGCTTTAATATTTTGGAGGAAATTGCATGGCAGCAGTAAGAAAAAAGGTCTTCTCCATGTACCTCACTGATTGGCAGATGAGGCTTGTAAAGGACGTTTCAGGAGTAGATTGCCACAGATGGGACATACCCTTGGAACAGGATCCAGTCGTACGTTATGGGATAAGAGAGCCTGAAAATCCACAGGCCGTCAGAATGTACCTGACTGAATGGCAGAGGAGACAGATGCAGGATGAAGTTGGCTCCTGCTGTAACTTTGTGGAGATCGAGCCAGAAATGGTTCTCAAGTATTCAGCGCCCACTGTGCTCAAGTACTCAGCCCCACACGTGATGTACGGCCCACCATTTGTCGTCAAATATGCCGCACCAGAATAAGCAGCTGAAGCAGTTATGAAGCAGATTTCGTAAGAGCGCAGAATAAATAGTCCGCCTGCGCTCGGCATTGCGCAAAGTCCAGTTCGAGCATCAAAACGGTCTATCTAAGTGGCGATTAAACCTAGCGACAGCCAGAAATAAAAAACGCTAATGCTAAAAGGGCCAGCTTTCACCGGAGTCTTAAAGTGATGTGCTGGATCCATTGCGAATCATAAGCTCGCAGTGGATCCAGGTCTAAGCCGCTATGTCAAGGCCTGGATTCGACGATGAGAGATCAAGACTCAACAAAGAAATATCGAGATTCGACGAT
>CAZXDN010000022.1:35836-37082 GCA_964639235.1 uncultured Methanotrichaceae archaeon
TCAACTAAGAGAGAACCAAGTTTGATGCTCGTGATTAATTTATCGCTATGATTATCCGGCGAGGTTCCAGGAGGTTAACTCAAAGTGAATGACGAATACGTGCCTGAGATATGCGTATGGGAGATCACATTAAAATGCAATATGAGGTGCATACACTGCGGCTCTGCAGCTGGCAGCGCAAGAGAAAAAGAGCTTTCTGTTGATGAATGTCTGCACGTGGCAGATGATCTCATCGATCTCGGATGCAGTAGAGCCACCTTCATTGGAGGCGAGGTCTTTCTCTATGACGGCTGGGAAAAGGTTGCCAGGAGGCTATCTGATGGCGGGGCCCATGTCAACATAGTGACAAACGCCTTCTTGATGGGAGACAAGCAGATAAAGGAGATAAAGGACGCAAACCTCACCAATGTGGGAATCTCTCTGGACGGCATGGAGGAGAGCCACAACACGATCAGGAACTCAAAATCCTCGTTCCAAAGGGTGATGAAGGCTTTTGATGCTCTGAGAAAAGAGGACATCCCTGTATCTGTCGTGACCAGCCTGCTTGACTTCAACTTCTATGACCTTGAGCCTCTGTACAATCTTCTTGTGGAAAAAGAGATTCCAGCCTGGCAGATCCAGATCGCCACAGCTATGGGAAACATGGCAGACAGGAGGGCCCAGCTTCTGGACCCGTCGAAGGTGCCTTTGATTACCAGGTTCATAAGGGAGAAGCGCAACGAGCAGAATATGAGGGTCTACGCTGGAGACGACATAGGCTACTACGACGAGAACGAGCTCTACCTGAGGGGCCGTCCAGGAGTGATCTCTGCGTGGCAGGGATGTCAGGCAGGCTTGAGAGTTGTGGGCATAGACAGCATCGGAAACGTCAAAGGCTGCGAATCTCTCTACTCAGATGTGTTCATAGAGGGCAACCTCCGTGAAGAGTCCCTGAAAGAGATCTGGACTAAGGAGGGCAACTTCGCCTACAACCGGAACTTCGATGTCAGCCAGCTGGCAGGAGCATGCGAAGGCTGCGATAAAGGTCCAAGATGCCGGGGAGGGTGCAGGGGGTCGTGCTACTTCACCACTGGATACAGGTTCGAGAACCCATATTGCTGCTATCCGGGAAAGAGGGTGAACATCAAAAATAGCGGCCCCATGATGGCGAAAACTCTGGCCGATAATAGTCGATAAACGAGCCCACAATGCAGTTTGCGCTGCAATCAAGATCGTCCTAATTCCTTTTTTAGCACAAAATAGATTG
>CAZXDN010000023.1:0-36375 GCA_964639235.1 uncultured Methanotrichaceae archaeon
CAATTTATCTCTCACCTTATCTCGGACCCTGGGCTGGGCACTTAGCATTTTGCAACTCGGAGAGCGAGTTCCAGGAAAACAAGGATTGAGGCTTTATCTGACCGATGTGTTACACAAGCGCAGCAAGCTTGTTTTGTTCCCCGTGGCCACGGGGTTAGGGGGGCCGTCCGGCCTTGAGGACACCCAGGTAGTTAGGTTATAACCCAGAAAAAGAATAGCGCTGTGACTTAGAACCGGCAAGCTCAGGCCGCTCAGCAGAGAGCCTGCTACACTGAGAGGCACTCAGTTGTTAGTGCTAACCCAGAAAGATATTGAGACTACGCAATCATATTCATTCTGCAGCCAATCCAGATATCAGACGTTGGAATTGTCTATTGAATAATTAAAAATAGAATTTAACTGCCTACCTATTTCATAAACTTAACAAATGACAAGCCAGCCAGGGCTACAAGTGCGTCTCCGGCGACCATGAGCATTGTCTGTCCGCCCAACATGAATATTGCTGGCTATGCCTGCAACGAACAGCACTTCTGATATGATTGCTCCACCAGCCATTTGACATCACCCCATTCAGTTGCCATAAATTGCCCTCTACAATGGCCACAGCGAGGCTGGGCCGATCATCCCTCTCTATGCGAAGATGCTTATTGCCACAGCCACAACTACTGCAAGGGCTGCGAATCCGGCGACCAGAATGTGGGCTTCAGGCATGAGGTTTACAGGCTTATCCTTTCCAGGTATCCACTTTGGGTTAGTTGAGATCACGTACTCTATCCACTTCTCGTGCTGCACCATTGCGTCAGATTTCACTACTGCCATAGTTCAATTGCTCCTTTTGGCCTTCTACAGGCGCTATCCAATGTCGTCTTCGAGCTGCAGGAGTGACAGGGAGAATTTCCGTGCCTGCTGCGATCCAGAGTCTATCTGGATCGTAGACTCCTATCTCTTGATGAGGTTTACAAAGTATTCAAGATCATAAATCCTGCGGTTAAATTATTAGGAAGTTAACAATTTGCCTTTTATGGTTAAAACCTTTTTTCCTATTCCGACTAATGTAACAAAGAAGAAAAGTATTGAAATGGCATATATGCTGGAAATCTATTTCAGCCGGATCCAAAGATTCCTGAACGGTACAATCGTACCTGTATGGGCTAAACCGAAGCCTCATGGATGCCAGCGGCCCAGACGGCATCCTCAACAGTGCTGTCAGAGGCATAGCCGATGCTTTCGATTGCAACCTCTTGATTTTCGGTTTAAGCTTCTTGATATCCCTGCTGGACAAATCCAAGACGCTGGAAGCTTTTGCAGATATGCTTGCGCTGGCGATCACCAGGAGCATAACGCCGTCTTTCACGACCTATGATAAGAGCGGCTTTGGAATGTATCAAGGTAGGCTTCGGAATGTGGTGGGTCAATTAGGCATCATGGCAAAGCCGCATGCATCTTTGAGTGGCTGGAAACATTTATAACCTCAAACGGCTCTGGGAGTCGGAAAACTTGTTCCGGTGTGACCCCCGATTGAGTTTCATCTGGCTCGCACAGCGAGTCGCTTGCTGGGCAACTGCAGCACTTATTACGCGAAATATATATCAATTTACGCGAAATATATCTCAATTATTGCCCAAGATAATGGATATTTTCTCCATTAAGCGCGAAGTTGAGATTGAGAATCTCATAACACCAGCAACAGTTCTGGGAATAACTTCGCTTGTTATCTGGTTGACATTTCATATGATTTCTTGATATCTCTGGGCGGTTTCATCAGATCTGCCCTGGAGTTTTTGATGAGGATAAGAGTGATCTTTGGTATACTTGGCAGTCTGCTCAAGATGCTCGGATTGCTGATGCTTGCACCTGGAGTAGTCGCAGCCATTTACGACGAGCCAGAAGGTATTTTGGCTTTCGCATTGACCTCCATGTGCGCTCTTGTTGCAGGCATAATCTTGACGCGCCTGAGCATCCAAGGAGAAATCGGCAACAAAGAAGCTTTCGCAATAGTCTCTCTGGGGTGGCTGTGTGCAGTGACATTTGGCGCACTCCCCTTCGTTTTCCAGGGCATAGATCCAGTCAGCGCTCTCTTCGAGTCCATGTCTGGATTTACGGCAACTGGAGCCACTATCCTGACTGAGAAGAGCGCAGATGGATACTACATCATAAACTCGACTCTGGCTGACAGCAGTCCTGTGTCCCTGCTGATGGGAGACATCTCTAGCAGCATCAGCAATGGCACAATTCACGGCATCCTGCACACGTCCGCACTCTTTCGCCACCACACGTTCTATGGGCTTCTCTTCTGGAGGGCGCTCTCACAGCTGATAGGAGGAATGGGCATAATCCTCCTGTTCATAACCATCTTCCCGAGCCTCAGAGTGGCAGGGCGCCAGCTCTACAGAGCAGAGATAGTGGGTCCCACAAAGGATACTCTCACCCCGAGGGCCAAGGAGACTGCGAAGATCCTCTGGAAAGTTTATCTGCTCTTCGTCACAGCTGAAATTATACTGCTGGCGGCAGCTGGCATGCCATTTTACGATGCTGTGTGCAACTCATTCGCATCGCTGGCCACAGGAGGATTCTCTCCCAGGGCAGACAGCATAGCAGCCTATGGAAGTCCCCTGATCGATCTCATTATCATGATCTTCGTCTTACTGGGGGCCAGCAGCTTCTCGCTGCATTATCGGGCTTTGAAAGGAGACCTGAAGGGCTGGGTAAAAGACCCTGAACTCAAGTTCTTCCTGGCTATACTGGCAGCTGCAACTCTTTCTCTAGTGCTATTCGGAGGCATCAAAGGTGATATCCCGACCCAATTCAGGATGGCGTCTTTCCAGGTGGTCTCATTCATGGGAACATGCGGATTTGTAAACACACTGGACTATGACTCCTGGTCTGCAGCTGCCAAGCTCACCCTCATCATGATCATGCTCATAGGAGGATGCGTTGGCTCTACTGCTGGCGGGATCAAGGTGGCCAGGCTGATGATCGCCATGAGGTATGCTTACTCTGAGATGTTCCACATGCTCCACCCCAAGGCCATGAAGCCCATTCGATTGGGAAAAGACGTGGTTAAGGAAGAGGTGCTGCGCCCCATACTGTTCTACTCTTTCTTCTATCTGGCAGTCTTCTTCGGGTTCTCTCTGGCTCTGGCAATGGTCTCTGCAGGAGACCCAAGGGTTGACCTGATGGTGGTCACATCAGGAGTTGCCTCCTGCATGGGCGGCGTGGGCCCAGGGTTTGGGATAATCACATTCGACTGGTCCCAGATCTCTCCTCTGGGAAAGATGATAGGGTTCCTCTGCATGTACATAGGACGTCTGGAGATACTGCCAATCATGGTCCTGTTCGTGCCGGAACTCTGGAGAAGATGATAACCGCGTTGCAGTTCGTTCTTATTTCAGGGATCGAAGTCCGGACATGCCTAAAGTGTCCCCGCCGGAGGCAGGGTCAGGGGGCCGTCCGGCCTTGAGGACACTCGGCTGTAGGTCTAATCCCAAAATGGCTTGAACTTCAGTATAGTTCTTCGATTGAGGCTATGAGAGCGAAAAGGCCTGGGATATCGAGACAGGAAGAGTTCTGGCAGCTTCCGGTTACAGGGCTCGTTTTATGCATGAGACTTGAGCCAGGACGGCCACACCATAGTTGCAGGAGACTCAACAGGCCGGGTATACTTCCTGCGCCTCGAAGAAAGCTGACCAAATTGGAAAAGATTTATCTCATAGAAGTTCCTCCTCAATTGGGTCTGGGATGTGACCGCACAGGTTGAACCAGCGTTGGTGAGTTAAGATGCGATCTTTTTACGGATACATTCGCGATGCGTGGGAATCGCCAAGAGAGAGCTATGTGGGAACCCTGAGGCAATCGAGGCTTGCTGGGTGGCGCCGTGAGGCGACAGTCGAGAGAATCGAGAGGCCCACAAGGCTTGACAGGGCGAGAGCTCTTGGTTACAAGGCCAAGCAGGGAATTTCTGTTGTAAGGGTCAAGGTAAGGCGCGGCAGCCTTCGCAAGTCCAGGTACGTCAGAAACAGGCGCACCAGGCACATGGGCATGGCCAAGATCACAATGGCCAAGTCGATTCAGAGGATTGCTGAGGAGAGGGCTGGAAAGAGGCACCCCAACATGGAGGTCCTCAACTCCTACTGGGTGGGCGAAGATGGGAAGCACAAGTGGTATGAGGTAATTCTCGTAGACCCACACCACCCTGTAATCAAGGCAGACAAGCAGCTCTCCTGGCTTGCCACGCCCTCACACAGGAGAAGGGCTGAGCGCGGCAAGACAAGCGCAGGCAGGCGCGGGCGCGGCCTGATGAACAAAGGGTTTGGAGCAGAGAAGCTCAGGCCAGGCATCAGGGCCCACGATGGCACAGGAAAGTGATTCACCACATAACTTTCAGGGCCTTTTCTGCAGCTACAGAGGACGATGGCCGGGTGCGAGATGCCCTTGGCATCTTCGTTCCTCTTGATAGAATTGTAATCACAGATGCAGTGGGCCACTACGATAACCCAATCAAGATACTAGAAGCCACTTTGAAGAGGAAGGAGGGGCAGGCTTTCTTCGAGCTTCTCCGAGAGCAGCTGCCGAAAAGCGATCTGTTGAGGCTGGAAGGCGAAGTCGAGGAGAGGGTAGACGACAACTGCGAGCTTCACTTTCGCCTGGACAAGCAGGCTGCGTACAAGGGCAAAGTCTGCCTCACAGACTCCACAGATGCCATTTCTGTCTCGGCCCACATGGAGTCGTATCCAGCCAGGCGCGAGGAGGCAGTCAGGATCGCAAGAGAGCTTCTATGATCTCTTACGAGTGCGGACTACACTGCCTTCCTGAGGGCTCAGATTCCCCAAGCAGGCTCGCCCTCGTGGCAAGGCGCCTGGGCTACCAGGGAATCATCATCTGCAACCACTCAGGCTTTGAGAAGGTCTTCATGCCTGAGGCTGCGGACAGGGTCAGTGGAGTCGAGGTTGCTTTTGGCCTGGAGGTGCAGGCTCCAAACCCCAAGGTTCTCAGGTCAAGAGTCTCTTCTTCCAGGCCGAGGTATCCCTTTCTTGCAGTGCACGGCGGTCCAGACGAGATCAACAGGGCTGCCTGCGAGGACTCCAATGTCGACGTCCTCATGCACCCTGAGGAGTCCAGGCATGGGCTCTCCATTGCTGCAGCCAGGTCGGCACAGCTGAACCAGGTGGCTATGGGCTTCGATTTAAGTCCCATGATCAGGCACAGGGGCACTGCCAGGTCCAGGTGGCTTGAGGTCTTGAAAAAAACTCTTGTGCTGGCAAGGAAGTTCGATCTGGCAATCATGATCACTGCAGGTCCGAGGTCACATCTGGGGCTTCGGGCTCCCAGAGACCTGATGGCCCTGGCGGTCCTTGCGGGCTTCGAAGAAGAGGAGGCAAAAGAGGCACTTGCCCTGCCGCATAAGATCCTGGGGCTAAACCGGAAGGTCTGGGCCGGGCCTGGAGTTGAGGTGCTGTGAGGTCCAGGCTTCCGGTACTGAGGAAGAGGAGGAGGTACCTGGCCTTCGAGGTCGACTCAGAAGACCCCGTCCTTGAGAAGGACCTGGCCTCTGAGATCGCAGCAGCCCAGGTCTCCCTGTTTGGGGATCTGGGCCCTGCGAGAAACAGGCTTAGGCTGATCTCTTTTGACGGCCGCTTCGGGCTTCTGAAGTGCTCTCACGCTCGTATACTGGAGACCAGGGCGGTTCTCGCCACGATCTGCTCGATCAAGGGCACAAGAGTCGCAGCGAGGACCAAAGGCGCATCAGGCACGATCAAAGCTGCCACAGAAAAGTATATACCGCAATTGGGCTATATAAGTGCTGAAAGTGTTGGAAAGAGAATCGAGCTGAGGGAAGTTTCTGGGCGGATTGTTCACATCCGCGGCCATGAGATCGACCTTTGTCCAGAAGATATGAATACGACCAAAGGATCAGGCTCCCGGTATTTGGGACTGACCTCTTTTGATTTGTGTGGAGGATGCGACGATGCAGATGGCACCGCAGATGGGTTATGACAGGGCTATAACTGTATTCAGCCCTGATGGGCGGCTCTTTCAGGTTGAGTATGCCAGAGAGGCTGTGAGGCGAGGCACAACAGCTGTAGGCATTAAGGCGGTAGACGGCGTGGTGGTCCTGGTCGACAAGAGGATAACCAGCAGGCTGATGGAGCCCAAGTCAATTGAGAAAATTTTCCAGATCGACATGCACATAGGCGCGGCCACTTCAGGCCTTGTGGCTGATGCCAGAATTCTGATAGACCGCGCGAGGGTCGAGTCCCAGGTAAACAGGCTTGTGTACGACGAGCCAATAGGTGTAGAAACTCTCGCCAAGAAGATCTGCGACTTCAAGCAGACCTACACCCAGTACGGAGGCGTGAGGCCCTTTGGCACAGCTCTCCTGATAATTGGCGCTGAAGAAGACAAGACCAGGCTCTTCGAGACGGACCCAAGCGGAGCCCTCCTGGAGTACAAGGCAACGGGCATAGGCGCCGGCAGGTCTGCAGTTATGGAGGTCTTCGAGGAGAAGTACAGAGACGACCTCAAGATAGACGACGCCATACTCCTTGGCCTCGAAGCCCTCTACAGGGCGTCTGAGGGCAAAGTTGAGGCTGCAACCACAGAAATTGGAGTGATTGCACTTGCAGACAGGACCTTCCACAAGCTAAACGAGAAAGAAGTGGCAGGCTACGTAGATAAGATGAAGTCCCAGGTGGGAAGCCCTGCAGGTGCAGGAGAGTCTTAGGGATGGTCAGACTCGAAGAGGCGGTTCCTGCAAGATTGAAGACGCATGGAACCACCTTTGAGGTGCTTGTGGAGCCAGACGGCGCCCTTGCCTATCGCAGAGGCGAGGGCGTCAAGCTCGAGGACATCTTGGCTGTAGAAGACGTCTTCGAGAACGCCTCCAGAGGAGACAGGTGCGCTGAAGAGGACCTGATCAAGGCCTTCGAGACCACAGATGTGGCAACTATCGCCGACAAGATAATCAAGAAGGGCGAGATCAGCCTCACAGCTGAGCAGAGGAAGAGGTTCCTGGAGGCCAAGCGCAGGCAAGTCGTCGAGATGATAGCGAGAAACGCGATCAACCCTCAGACCAAGACTCCTCACCCTCCTGCGAGAATCGAGGCCGCAATGGCTGAAGCCCGCGTGAACATAGACCCCACAAAGTCCATTCAAGATCTGGTCAACATAGCCATGAAGGCCATAAGGCCGATCATCCCGATAAGGTTCGAGGAGGTAGAGGTGGCAGTCAAGATACCACCGGCTTACGCTCCCAAGGCCTATGGCGAGATCGCTGCTTTTGGGAAGCTTACCAGAGAGGCCTGGCAGAACAACGGCTCGTGGATTGGCGTTGTGAAGATCCCCGCGGGAATGCAAAACGAGTTTTACTCGCTCATAAACAAGCTCACTAGGGGCGAGGCGGAGACGAAACTTCTTAAGCATTGAGAGCTTGGGAATAGGTCGCATGGATCGAAAGGTGGTAATACCAGGAGACATTCTCTCCGAAGATGCCAAGAGATCTGGAGAGGGAACTTTCGTAAAAGATGGCAAGGTCTATTCTCTTCTATACGGGCTTGCCAACTTCAGAGACAGGATCAACGTCATACCCCTGGCTGGGAAGTATGTGCCCACACCTGGGGATAACATAATTGGAATCGTGAAGGACATAACCTTCTCTAACTGGATTTTAGACATAAATTCGCCTTACGATGGGCTGCTCCACATCTCGGAGTTTCCAAAGAGGATAGATGCAGACGAGATGTCAAAATACTTGAGGATTGGCAGCTCCATAATGACCAGGGTGAAAGATGTCGATTCCACTATGAAAGTGGAGCTGACCCTAAACGACAGGAAGCTGGGAGTTCTCAAGACCGGGAGGGTAGTTGAGATCTCGCACACCAGGGTTCCGAGGCTTATCGGAAAGGGCGGCTCCATGATCAGCATGCTGAAGAAAGAGCTTAACTGCAACATCTTCGTTGGCCAAAACGGCAGGATATGGATCAACGGGAGCGCAGAGGATATGGATCTGGCCCTGAGGACTATACTCATCATTGAGAAAGAGGCCCACACCAATGGGCTCACAGACAGGATAGTTGAGTTCCTCAAAGCTGAGAAAGGGGTCAGAAGTTGATCGCTATGGAAGGAAACATAACGTTTTTCAAAGACGGGCTGCGCCTCGATGGCCGCAAGCCCGATGAGCTTCGGCCCATAAAGATCGAGGTGGGTGTGCTGGCCAGAGCCGACGGCTCGTGCTACATCGAGATGGGAGGAAACAAGGTGATGGCTGCGGTGTATGGTCCCAGAGAAGTGCACCCAAGGCACCTGCAGGAGGTCACGAGGGCGATAGTGAGGTACAGATACAACATGGCCTCGTTCTCTGTGGAGGAAAGGAAGAGGCCAGGGCCTGACAGAAGGTCCTACGAGCTCTCCAAGGTCTCAAGGGAGGCTTTAGAGCCGGTCATTCTCACATCTTACTTCCCAAGGTCGGTTATAGATGTCTTTGTGGAGGTCCTCCAGGCGGACGCTGGCACCAGGACTGCTGGCATAAACGCAGCGGCTGTTGCGTTAGCTGACGCGGGGATACCCATGAAGTCCATGATCACAGCCTGCGCGGCAGGCAAAGTCGGCGGCCAGATCGTGCTCGACCCGATGAAAGAGGAGGACAACTTCGGCGAGGCAGACATGCCCATAGCCATGACGCCTGACGGCAAGATCACCCTGCTACAGATGGACGGCAGCTTAAGCCAAGACGAGTTCCACCAGGCGATGGAGCTGGCCATGAAGGGCTGCAGGGATATCTACGAGATGCAGAGGAAGGGCTTGATAGACAGGTACAACCAGCTTGAGAGGATCGAATCCCCAGTACAGGAGGTTCAGGTCTATGAGTAGCGTTCTCTCAGAGATTCGAAAGGATTACATCTACAACCTGATCCTCAAAGGCGAGCGCGCCGACGGCAGGACCTTTGACCAGTACAGGGAGATCTCGGTCGAGAAAGACCTGATCAGGAAGGCCGAGGGCTCAGCCCTGGTGAAGCTTGGAAAAAGCCAGGTCCTGGTCGGGATCAAGATGCAGCCTGGAGAGCCGTTTCCAGATGCTCCAAACAGAGGCGTCATAATTACCAACGCAGAGCTTGTGCCTCTTGCCTCGCCGACGTTTGAGCCAGGGCCGCCAAACGAGACTGGAATTGAGCTGGCCAGAGTGGTAGACCGCGGAGTTCGCGAATCCAAGGCCGTGGATTTGGAGGCCTTATGCATAACTCCAGGAAAGCAGGTCTGGATCATCTTCATAGATGTGCACATACTAGACGACTGCGGCAACATTCTCGATGCTGCAAGCCTCGGGGCCATCGCAGCGCTTCTGACGACCAAGGTACCAGCATCGCGGTTTGGCCTGGGCGAGGACTATCCCCTGCCAGTCAAGGACATACCCATCGCGACTACAGCGATAGAGTTCAGCGATGTGCTCATGTTCGACCCTGACTCGGATGAGGAGTCGATAGCGAATACCAAGCTGACTGTGATCACAACCGCAGACGGGAACATTTGCGGCATGCAGAAGAGCGGTGTAGGAGTTCTGACCCCGGACCAGGTCTACCGCATCGTTGATATAGCAGGCGAGAAGGCTAAAGAAATCCGGGAGAAATTTCTGGAAGCTTAATTATGGTCAAGCAATTCAAGAAAGGAAGGAAGGCCAGGTCTGCAGCCAGGTTTGGCCCAAGGTACGGGCGCAAGTCCAGGAAGCTCGTAGCGGATATAGAAGAGAAGAGCAATGCCAGTTATGACTGCCCCCAGTGCGGTCGCACCAGGGTCACCAGGAGCGGCACGGGCATCTGGAACTGTAGCAAGTGCAACTACACATTTGCAGGAGGCACCTACACTCCTATAACCTCTGCAGGCCGGTCGGTCGCCAGGTCAGTGAAGAAGTCAGTGGAGTCGGTATAGAGATGGCATACAAGTGCACCAGATGCAAGAAGACTGTGGAGATCGATTACGAGTACAGCGGCATCAGGTGCCCCTACTGTGGCCACAGGATACTGATGAAAGAGCGGCCCACGACTGTAAAGAGGCTTAAAGCGGTTTGATGAAGGTCACCACTTCGCGCGATCCCTCCGACAGGGCCAGAAGGCTTGGGAGGACTCTGGCCAGGTTCCTGTCTGTGCCTTATGTCACCAGGGGAAAGCAGTCCCTTTCTGGAGACGAGGCCTGGATCGTGGTTGTGGAAGGCCACGGAAGCCCAAACGGCTTAGTTAAGCGCATGGGCGAGAATGAGGAGGTCCTGAACTTCAAGGTCTCCTCAGACCTGATCGCAAAGCCCATGAAGCCCGTCAGGCCTGTAGCAGTCGGGGATAGAAGAATCGCGAAGTTCTTCGAGATCGATCTCTTGGAGGAGCCAGGCGCGTCCAGGGTCATAAAAGCCGAGGGCGGAAGGCTGGAGTTCTTGGACTGCGGCGATTTGATCCTTGGGCTGGAGATATCATGAGGGGATGCGCTGAACTGGCCTTCGAGACTGAGGACTCAGAGAAGGTATACCAGGCGCTGCTCCCTGAGGCCAATGACGACCTGTCCAGGTCAAGGGTGAAGCTAGAAGAGGCCGATGGCTCTATAAGGCTTAAAATAGAAGGCGATGACGTGGTCTCTCTG
The DNA here is from genome assembly GCA_964639235.1 of uncultured Methanotrichaceae archaeon. Taxonomy (GTDB): domain Archaea; phylum Halobacteriota; class Methanosarcinia; order Methanotrichales; family Methanotrichaceae; genus CAZXDN01. Next base: position 10,618 of record CAZXDN010000023.1, read on the forward strand.
AGGGCTGCGCTCAACACCTGGATCCGGCTGATTAAGATCGCAATTGAGATGGTGAGCATATGAGTTCGGAACTGCCTCCACAGGTACAGAACCAGCTGGCTCAGCTCCAGCAGCTTCAACAGCAGGCACAGGCCCTTCTGGGCCAGAAGAATCAAATAGAAGGTTTGATGAGAGAGACGGACGCCGCAGTAAAGGAGCTTGAGAAGAGCCCTGATGACGCTGTGGTGTACAGGAGCGTAGGCGAGCTGCTCTTCAAGGCAGATAAGCCAAAGCTTCTGGAGGATATGAAAGAGAAGAAGGACATGATGGATCTGAGGCTGAAAACCATGTCCAAGCAAGAAGAGCGCATCCAGAGCAGGTTTACCCAGCTCCAGGAGCAGCTTAAACAAACCCTAGGCCAGATGCCGCCAAAGGGCGGTTAAGGCAAAATGATGCGGGCCCGTGGCTTAGCCAGGATATAGCACCGGGCTTCTAACCCGGGGGTCGCGGGTTCGAGTCCCGCCGGGCCCGCCATAATTATCATCTATAGATCGCAGAGATATCATCGGGTTTTGAGATTATGTGCGAACTCTCTGTTTATACTGTCAATGGGGATAAGCGCCAGAAGGTGATGGAAGGCGTGGTGAGGATGATACCGCGCGAAGGAAAAGTCCTGATCGAGGGCATCCTCGGCGAGTCCATGGAAGTACAGGGCAAGCTTACAGATGTAGATATAATCGCTCAGGAAGCAACCATCACAGGCGTTTAAGACCAGGAATTTTATAGGACATTTTGGTTCGGGCCTGAAGCTAGCCTAAAGCTTCCGCCTGAAAAAGTGTGGCTTTATTCGCCAGAGGAGAGCTGGTGCAATGAGATTCAGTTATGCGATATACGCTTTGTTCACGGCCCTGGTGCTAGTTGCAGCATCGGGATGCATCGCCCAGGAGAATTCTATTGGCACTGCACATCCAGTGCCTACCACCAATCTTCCAGAGGGGTTCAAGCTCATCGCCGTCCTGAACAACACCACTCAGGGCATAAACATGACAGATGAGATCGAGGACTTCTACGGAACAAGGGACATAGGCCCGGTCACTGCTGAAGAGGGCAAGTACCAGTGGGGAACGCCAGGAGTTGACTACGACGCCAAGGTGACCATAATCGAGGCCCAGGATGAGGAGCACGCCAAGGTGGCAGTCTCAAACTACAGGTCGCAGCCTGCTTTCGAGAAGGATCCCTTCAAGAACGTCAAGCGTTTCAGCACTGCTGTGGTCAACGGCCACGAGGTATTGGAGATAAGGAAGGTCGTTAGAAGCAACGACATCAGGTTCCTGTACCTCTGGAACAACAACAACACAGTTGTGCTCGTAGAGGGCACAGGCGATAGATCCAGGAGCCTTGAGCTGGCGAGCGCCACAGCGCTCTGACCATCTTTTTGTTATTTAAAGCTTAGAAAACCAGAATACCTGAGATTTGTCTTTTAAAACGGCCTTACTCACCGCCGCGAAGTCCCCACCTGACATCCTCTTGGATGAAGCTCTCCATCAGTTCATCCCTGTGCGTCTCCAGGTAGCGGCGCAGCGCCTATATCACTACGCTGTTGACATCCAGAAACCCGCCTGCTTGTACTTGTTCTTCTATCTGCTTAGCCAAACCCGCCGGCAGGGATATCGTGGTCTTTACCTCAGACATATAGGTTCAATCTAGCTTCTTAATGATTTAATGTTATGATAAATCGTTCTGCTTGCGAAAAATCGAATAGAGGACCTCAAATCATGGTCCTCAACGCCTTTGCCATGCGGCCTATTCCCTCGACGATCTTCTCCTCGTCTGAGTTGGAGTAGTTGAGCCTCATGGTGTTTGCTCCTCCGCCATCTACGAAGAATGCCTGTCCTGGAACAAACGCCACCTTCTCTTTGATGGCCATGTCAAATAGCTTCATGGATGAGAGCTTCTCAGGCAGCGTGACCCAGAGGAACATGCCTCCCTCAGGCCTGGTGAACTGGACCCCTTCTGGGAATAGGTCCTCCATTGCCTGGACCATTGCGTCTCTCTGTTTGCCATACATCTGCTTGATCATGGCTATGTGGCCGTCCATGTCGTTTTCTATCAGGTACCTGTGCACTATCCTCTGTACGAAGCAGCTTGAGTGCAGGTCTGAGGCCTGCTTTGCAACCAGGAGCTTCTCCATGATCTCCTGAGAGGCGCAGATCCAGCCAAGCCTCATTCCGGGAGAGACCACCTTGGAGAAGGTGCCAAGCACAATCGCCCTGTCGCCGAGAAACTTTTTCATCGATGGGATGTCCTGGCCCTTGAACCTCAGCTCGCCGTAAGGGTCGTCTTCTATGAAGACCCCGCCCAGGTCGTTCATCAGGTCTGCGACTGCTCGTCTCTTCTCCTCTGAGTAGGTTATGCCAGTGGGGTTCTGGAAGTTGGGCACTGAGTAGAATAGCTTGGGGTGGTGCGTCCTCAGGATGTCTTCCAGGGCTGATATATCCGCGCCGTCTTCGAGAAGCGGCACAGATCTGAACTCCGGCTCGAAGAGGCCAAACGACTGGATGGCCGCCAGGTATGTGGGACGCTCCACGAGGATGCTGTCAGCCTTGTTGAGGAACGCCTTTCCTGCCAGGTCCAGGCCCTGCTGAGAGCCGTTGGTGATCAGGATCTCATCCGGGCTCACATCGATGCCCTTCTTGGCATATCTTGCGGATATGAACTCTCTTAAGGGCAGGTATCCCTCTGTGGTGCTGTACTGGAGGGCTGCACATCCGTCTTCTCTCAGCACCTCCTGGGCAGCTCTGGCTACGTCTTCCACAGGAAATGAGTTGGGGCTTGGAAGGCCTCCTGCAAACGATATGATCTCTGGGTCCTCTGTGACCTTGAGTATCTCCCTTATGAACGACTTGTGGACCTGGGACATCCTGTCAGCGAACATGTTCTTCATATTATCTCTTTCTCTTAGAGCATCCTGTTTCAAAGCATCTCTTCATGCGTCTTCGTTCATCCATCTGTCATCTAATCTGTCATCTATTTCTTGTACGTGACCTTGAGTTCAGGGCCACTCCAGTCGAACTCCGGCCAGATCTTCCTTGATGGCACCCTCTCTCGAAGGGCATGGGCCACGAATGGAACACTGATCGTTGCGTCAGAGAAGACCTGGACCATTCTTGCCTCCTTCTTGATCTTGCCCCAGGAGACAGCCTCCTTGAAGGTGCAGCCTGAGAGGCCTCCGAAGTGAGGCACATCTGTGGTGTACTGAATGGCGTAGCTGTGGCCTCCTGAGTAGTCGCCTATCAGCTCTGCAATGACCTCTGTCTGCTGTATGAAGTTCTTTGGAACCCCTCCGCCTATGTACACCACTCCAGTCTCAGAGGACTTCTCCACCATCTCAGTGATCTCGTGGACGTCTTTTATCTGGTCTATCATCACCCTGTGGCCCTCGCGATAGGCCATCGTAATTCCAATGCCAATCGAGCTGTCGCCCAGGGCTGGCACGAATATGGGAACTCCAGCGCGCTGAGCTGCTCCGAGTATCGAGGTCTCTGGAAGCCCCTCTCCCAGCATCGCCATGAGTTCGCGCGATGAGTACCTCTTCTCCTGGTCCAGGCGCTTGACGAACTCTGAGATGTAGGTGTCCGACTTGTGAAGCTCTATCTCTGAGACGAATACGTCATAAATCCTGTCTATCTTGCACTCGTTTAGGTAAGCATCATCTGCGCATGCGTCGCCCTTGTAATGAGTGATCCCAAGGCCCTCGCAAAGGTCGTGGAAGAGGTTGGCTCCAGTGCTGACCAGGCAGTCCACCATCCTCCTGGAGATCAGATCTGCGACTATGCCTCCGAGGCCCGCAGGCACCATGGCTCCGGCAAGTCCCAGAAATATGGTGTTCTCGCCCTCCAACATCTTCTCCCAGACCCGGAGAGACTCGCCCAGCTGGCCTCCCTGGAAGCCCATGCGGCTCATCTCGCTGACCAGGTCACCTATGCTCCTGTCAGCCATGCTTACGGTGGTCCTCTTCTTCTCACCGCCGCAGATGTGGTGATCGTGATTCATTTTCTCCCTTCAAGGAGATGACCTTCTGTTGCTCTTAAATCTTATCCAAGCTTCCTGCCTGAGATGAACCTTTATATACCAAAAAGGATTCTACATCCAAGTTCGATATTACCATCTGATATTTATTTGGGAGGTGATGGGTGGCATGTATGCTGTAAAATATTTCAACAAGCTGTATGTCCAGGATGATGAGGGCAACGAAGATTACACCAGGCTACGCTTAGAGGTCAGGACCCATGTGGACGGTTGACAACTCCATAGACCTCTATGGCATAGAGAACTGGGGCAACGGCTATTTTTCAGTCAACGATAAAGGCAATGTTATAATTATTCCTAATAAAGATAAAAGCAGCTCTGTGGATGTGGTGGACTTGATCGATGAGATCGAGTGCGTCAAGGACATAGAGTTCCCTGTCCTACTGCGGTTTCCTCAGATACTGGAGGACAGGATAAACGAGATCAACCAATCGTTCCTGGGCTCAATTGAGGAGTTCTGCTACAAGGGAAGGTACCAGCCCGTATTTCCTGTCAAGGTCAACCAGAGAAAAGAGGTAATCGAGTACATAATGAAGTACGGCAGAAAGTACAACATAGGGATCGAGGTCGGCACAAAAGCCGAGCTTCTGGCTGCCTTATCGCTTGATCTCCCAGGAGACGCGCCCATAATTTGCAACGGCTACAAGGACGAGGACTATCTCAAGCTGGCGCTCTCTTTTACAGATCTCAAGAACATCTTCATTGTAATCGACTTGTTCGACGAGATTCACAACATACTTCGCTATGCTGAGGAGATGAACGTCTGTCCAAGGCTTGGGATGAGGGTAAAGCTCTTCTCCAGGGGAAGCGGCAGGTGGGTCGAATCAGGGGGCCAGGCTGCCAAGTTCGGGCTCTCGACTGGCGAGACTCTGGACCTTTTGAAGATACTTGGCGAGAAGGACCTCCTGGGCCGTCTGAACATGATCCACTTCCACATAGGCTCTCAGATAACCGATATCCGCACCATCAAGAACGCAGTTGTGGAGGCGGCCAGGATCTATGCTAAGGCGAGAAAAGTCGCAGAGATCCAGTATGTTAACGTGGGCGGAGGCCTTGCAGTGGACTACAACGGTTCGAGCACTGCTACTGCGTCTTCAGCCAACTATTCCCTGCGCGAATACTCAAACGACGTTGTCTACACCATCCAGAGGATATGCGAGGAGGAGGAGGTGCCGTATCCCACAATAGTCTCTGAGAGCGGGCGCGCGCTTGCGGCTTTCCACAGCATGCTCATCTTCAAGATCATAGGAAGGAAGAACTCCAGGGATGCAGTGGTCAAGTTCCCCTCAAAAGACGATCCCACCCAGATAGAGGACCTCTACTGCGCCTTCAAGGAGATCAACATCGACAACTATTCAGAGCACTACCACGACGCTCTTCAGATGAGAGAGGACCTCTACAACGCATTTAACCTTGGGACATTGAGCCTTGAGGAGAGGGCAAAAGGCGAGGCTCTCTTCTGGATGGTCTGCAAGAAGGCAGATAAGCTGGCGAGGCAGGCTGAGGACACATCAGACGAGTTTCGGGAGCTGAGAAAGCTTGTGAGCGAGAAGTACATAGGCAACTTCTCTTTGTTCCAGTCTGTTCCTGACATGTGGGGCGTGGAGCAGATATTTCCGACGATTCCTCTTCACAGGCTAAAAGAGATGCCCTGCGAGCTTGGGACCATCGTGGACCTTACCTGCGACTCAGATGGAGAGATAAAGTGGTATGCAGGCGGAAATGAGGGCAAGCACTGTCTTGAGATGCACTCTCTCATAAAGGACGAGGACTATTACATGGGAGTCTTCCTTCTCGGAGCCTACCAGGACACCTTGGGCGATTTCCACAACCTTCTTGGAAGCGCATACGAAGTTCACGTGATGGTCGATGGAAAGAACCACACCACCTGCCTCAAGCTCGAAGGAGACACCTGCAAGAAGCTCCTTGACTTCTTCAACTACAACACAGAGGATTACATAAAGAAGATCGTGGACAGGTGCGCCCGTGAGAGAGAATGTGTCTCTGAAGAGGACTTGTCCAGGATAGAGAAGGAGCTGACAAAGGCCCTGAGCGGGTATACCTACTTCACAAAGCTCAACGGCTACACCAAGATAAAAGAGTCGGACATGACATCAGGACCCTGCTAGGGCTGTTGCCTGCAGAGGCTGCGACCCCAGGGCTATATGCCTTCATGCCCTGGGTTTTATGCCTGTATGCCCAGGGCCATATTTCTCACAGGCCCAGAGCTATATGTTCACAGGCCCAGGGGTATATGCCTTCATGCCCTGGGCCATATGTCTACAAGTCTAGGGCTGTATGTCCACAGACCCAGGGCTGTATATCTATACGCCCAAGACCACACGCTGCGAAGATGCCTGATGATGGGTAGTCTGCCTATATTGGGTAGTTGAGTACAGAAACCATAACAGGGCAGAACAACTCACCACAGAGACGCAGAGACGATGCAAAAATGCTCTGAACAATAATATTAAAATCTCTCTGTGCCTCTGTGTCTCCGTGGTGAATTTTTATAGCCTCATTAAATCAGCTCAATTGCGGTAGACTACCCTATGATGAGGTCATGGGGCGATGAGGTCATGGGGCGATCAGGCCTCGCGGCGTATGCACTCTCCGCTCGCAACCACCGCAGTTATGCCCGGCCTCTCAAGCTCGCTTTTCAGAGTCTCCTCGATCTCTTTTTGGGGACAGGGTAGGTCGATGTGCTTTGTTGGCACAAGCGTTTCAAGCAAGGGTGTTAGGTCAGGCACCTCCTGGCCGCCTGTCATTGCAGAGACTCCGTTTTTGACCAGGACCAGGAGAAGCTCTCTTCCCTTCCATCTGGCGCTGATGAGGCCCTGGAGACCCGAATGGGCAAAGGCGTAGTCTCCCTGGATTGCCACTCCTTTCTTCTCAAAGCCGGAGGCCACAGCCACTGCCGAGCCAAGTCCATAGGCCAGGTCCACGGAGTCGAAAGGCTCTCTTGTGGCCCTGATGCTGCATCCTGCGTCTCCTGCCACGGATACATCGAGCCTGGCCAGAGCCAGGTAGAGCTGTGAGAATGGGCAGCCTTCGCATATGGACTCAGACCCTCTCTCTCTCACAGTCTCTATCTTCTGATTCTGAGATCTTCTGGCTGCCAGATCAGGCAGGCCGCTGTCCCAGGCATGGGCAGAGCCATCGTCCTGGCCAAGAGACTCCAGAGCAGCTATCAGGTCTGAGGTCTCCACAGGGCCGAAGGGCAGGTGTCCTGAGAGCTTGCCCCTGATTTTAGGGCTGGACCTCAGCTGCGACTCGATCACGGGCTCAGGCTCTTCAGCCACGAGCACGAGCCTGTGAGCGTCGAGAAACTCTCTAACCAGGGTCCAGGGCAGAGGATACGTGTATCCGACGCAGAGAAGCGATGTGCCCAGGTCCTCACAGAGCTTCGCCTGCCTGCCGCTGGCTAAAATCCCGATCTCACCCTGAAGCTTAATCGAGTTTAAGGCAGTTGACTCTGATGCAGCTCTGGCTCTCGGCAGAACATCCAGGTGGTGCCTCTGGTGGCGCCCTCTGGCTGTCAGCTCCCAGATGCTCCTGTCAAACCTCTGGCCATATGGACTTGAAGCCAGATCGTCGAGCTTCGCCTCGTCGAGAACAGAGCCAGATATGGATGAGATCAGCCTTGATGTGATCCTGATGATGGCCGGGACTCTGAGGTCCTCTGATAGGCGGTAAGCCTCGGTCACGGATCTGCACAGGGCGTCGGCGTCCTTCGGGTCCATGACTGGAAGCTCGCAGATTTGGCCAAAATACCTGCTGTCCATCTCTGACTGTGAGCCTTTTGGACCAAGATCGTCTCCTGCCAGGACCACTAATCCTGAGCCGATGGTGTGCGTTGCTGAGATCAGGAGCGGGTCCAGGAGGACGTTCATCCCCACCTGCTTGACTATTACCAGAGCCCTCCTGCCGGTGGCAGATGCACCAAGGGCTATCTCCATTGCCACCTTCTCATTTGTTGAGATCTCAGCTTTGAGCAATGCAGCGATCTCATTTATGGGATATCCTGGAACGTAGGTGAGCACCTGGGCTCCTGCTTTGTCAACAGCGATTTTGAGGGCACAGAGCCCGGATGTGTCTTTCATTAGTTCTACCTGTTCAAAAGTGATGCAACTTCAATGGCTTTATTGTTTGCCTGCAGACATGATGCACAAGGCTGTGCAGTCTCTTCTCAATGCCGGATGTCAGCGCAATCTGGTCTAAGACAGCATATGGCGCTGTGCAACGCTGTCACATAGGGCGAACTCAAGCAGCAAAGACAATTCGGTAGCATATTTATAACCAGGGCACAAGACATAGAACCGCCGACATATATTCTGGCCAGTGTAATATGAGGCGCGGTTCAGGAATCGGGCAAAGTCCGGTAAGTGCTGTCTGGGAAAGCTTGATTGGAGATGATTTCGATGCCAGGAATATCAGATGACGGAAAGGTCAGAGCGAAAGCTGCAACTATCCTATTCCTGTTTTCGCCAGTAATGATCGCGTTGGCTTTCAATCTGCCTCTGGAAGTCGCGCTGGCGTCGTTTATCTTTGGCGTGTTCCTGGCATGGCTGTGCTTGAACCTCATAAAGCGCATGAAGCAATCGAAGACAAAAGCCCAGGCTGATCATAAAGGCGGGCCTGCAAAGGACAGAGCAGGGGACTTCATCTCCAGATCAGAGGACCTTCTCAGCAGTGCGACGAGCAGGGCCTCTGTCGCTGCGAGCACCGACTCTGGTGCTGTGGACGGGGCCTCTAATACAGCGGACAAAGAGGCGCAGGTTGCTGAGCTTGACGTCTCTGAGCTGTCATCCAGGGAAACATCTTCGAAGATATGGGCAACATCTTCGCAGATAGGGGCAATATCTTCACAGATGGTCGACTCTGGCGAGGAGAAGATCCCTGACAGAAATGAATTGAAAACCTCTGAAGATGATTCAGTTAACTTAAGCCGAGATGAAGAGGCAAATGCGCAAGAGAAGGCCGGCTTGATGGCAGATCAACAGCCTGCAGAGGAGTTAAAGCCCAGCGCTAATGCAGGCATACTTGAGGATGCTGCCAATGGGGCCACATCTCTTGGAAAGATCGATCTCGTAATCGAGTTCTCAGATGAAGCCCTGATGTGGCTGGATTCTGTTCCAGCGCTGGGCGGAGAAGAGGCCTGGTTCAAGAATGGTAGGGGGATGGCGTTCTTCTCCAGGTATGAGCGCGACTTTGAGAGGCTGATAAAGGACTATGCTCAGGATACAGTCTCAAAGCACTTCATCGATCTGGGTTTCCCAAGAGCGGGCCTGCCTGTTGTGGAGACCAGCAATTTTCATATCGGCTCGATTCGCTGCTCAATGGGAATAACAACAACCGTGCCTATGGAAGGCGTCCTTGCCATGCTCAGCGACCTGGGAACTTTCTCAAAGCCATCAGATGTAGCCGGGATCGCTGCCAGGTTCCAGGAGCTTGAGAAGAAGCTTGAGGCCAGGCTCCACCAGGGCATAGATGCGTTTGTCAAAGAGCGCTTGAAGTCTCTCACAATCGAGTATGATGCTCTGCCGGTTCCAGATACTGTCACAGCCATCAAGGCATCCATCGATGCGTCTCCCCTGGCGTTTGGCGCTGCTAAATCCAGATCCCGATGAGCTAATGAACGCAGGCTTCGACCAGACAAAAAAATTTCAGGGAAAAATTTCGGACAAAATAGCTACAGCCCAGGCACCACGGACTCTTCGGACCTGGAGTAGTAGGGCAGTGCGGCTATAGCGCCAATCAGGCCCTGGCCATCTATCACGATCTCAGCGCCAAATGCATCGGCTGCTTCTGCGGCATCCTCGTAGCTCACCCTCTCAAGCTTGCACCTCTTGGCGTAGGGCATGAAGGCGCCTGGGTCAAATCCCCTGAAGACTGCCATGCCCGTTTCATCAGAGACTGTGTACTTTTCAAGCAGGGCCTTGAAGTCTGCGATCATAGCGTCCGATTCTCCTGGGATGCAGGCGAACTCGACGGCTGTTGAGACGCAGTTCTGGGTCTTGGTGGGCACCGGGAAGAGCTGTATCAGGGCGTGAGAGAGGTATCTGGCCTCAGGGCGATCGACCCTGGCCGAAATATTGTGGATGAGAGACCAGGTGGCGCCTACAGTCTTGGAGTCTGTGTTGTCAACGCCTATGATCAGGCGCTCGCGCCTCGGCACCACAATCGTCCCGCTGGCAACCCTTCCGCCTCCAGACTCAGTGACCTTGTACCTGATCACGTCTCCAGCCTTCGCCCTGGAGAGGGTGGCTCCCACGCCTCCGCCGCCAAGCCCGGAATAGGTGATCTCGATCTCGTCATCTCTGACGAGGACGCACTCGATTCCAGCAGACCTCTTTGAGGACTTCAGCTCCAGGTCTGCCCTTCCAGGAAGCACGATATACCTGAACCACTCGCCCAGAGATCTGGACGACTGGACGAGCGGGCCTTTGGAGTAGTGGTACCTGGCCCAGGCCGACCCTCCATAGCAGCTGGACCTCTCAAGTATCTCAACTACGCTTTTCTCTGAGTTTGATATGGCGTGAATCTGCTTGTAGGCCACGACATACGGATCTTCTAATTCTTGCACGCCCAATTCCTCACATCCTATTTCCGGACTTCTATTACTGGATAAGCCTGCCGCTCTTCATGTACTCTCTGAGGATAACGGTTGCATAAGATCCCGCCGGTAGGAAGAACTCCAGCAGAGCAGAGCCTTCCTCGACGCTGTACTTGGGGCTAACGCTTAAGATGGCAGTCCTCCTGGCGCCGCGCGATCCCAGGCTCGGGTTTGCGGGAATCCTGAAGCTCTCCTGGCTTATCTTCTCTGCCTCGATCACGCTCTCCTCGATCTCGCCTTCCTGACCAGAGGCGAGGTCAGACTCATATCCGAACAAGGGCAGAGTCACATAGGCCCTTCCTCTGTCGGCCAGCCTGTTTACGGCATCCAGGTTTGTTAAGTCCACCTTCTGCAGCTTGGACATGTCCGGCAAGTTCCCGCTGGAGCTTGCCTTGGAGAAGCAGACCACGTCTCCTTCTGTGGCGTGGAAGAGCGATAGGCCTCTCTCAATTCTCCTGGACAGGATCTTGTTGAAGATGTAGGACTGGTAGGCGTGAACGAAGAGCCTGCTGAGGTTTGATGAGAGCACTTTAAACGACCCTGCGTAGTCTTTCGGGTGCTCTACAAGGTAGTTCATCATGGCCTTCTCATATCTGAGGTAGTCTGGAAACTCCTTCAGGCCCTTTATCAAATCTCTTCCCTCAAGGAGGCTCTGCCTAGCGATCCTCGTCTGCTCAAGCTCTCCTGGAAAGGGCATGGCAAGGTAGGTGAAGACTGCAGCCTCAGCGTCGCCCCTGACAAGGGCTTCGCCCACTTTGTGGGTAACAGGCCTCGCATCTCCGAACCTCTGGACACCGAAGTAGTTTGCAACGCCTTTTTGACTATTTATCTCTGATGTGATCCTGGCAAGGACGGCCTCTGGGTCCTGGCAGGAGAGGCCTGTAACCCTTATCCTGAACCTGTTGCCCAGGAGGTCTCCGAGGCCCACAGACCTGTTGGTCTTTCCCAGGATTTTTAGCTGAATGTCTGGAAGCCTGACCTTCTGCAGCTCCGACTCCTCCAGGTTCATTATGCTGATCCTCTGGCTGGTGACTGCGCGCTTGTCTTTCGTCCCTGCCCAGCCGAACCTCTTCTGGCTGATCCTGAGCTGCCTGGAGAGCTCTCTGATCAGGTGGTGAGTATCCCAATCGGTCTTCTTCACCTCAAGGACGAGGTACTTTCCCCCCTCGTAACCGCGCTCATCCCAGACCTCTTCTACGCTGAAGTCCTCCGGGCTCTGGCGAATGGCGCCTCCACAGCCTGGGCTGTCTGTGATGTAGTAGTCCATGCCTATGGCGCGGTCTGTATCAGGTGCTGGAATCATCTTCGCCTGCTAGAGCAAGCTCAGCTTGCCTGTGACCTTGTCCATCAGCTTGTTCTGGGCAGGGCCAATTCCCAGAGCCGTGACCGTGCCAGGCGGGATCTCGGTCAGGCCCGCGTCTGCAACTATGGCGCTTGGGAGGCCTGCGCGCTCGGCTTCTTCTCTCAGCCTGAAGAGGTCCTGGACCCCGTGGACCTTGAGTACCACCTTCTTCTGGCCTTCGGATTTCCACTCTGAGACTGTGGACCTGTCGGCTCTGTCCAGTGCCATGACAGATGCGTGCGCCACCTGTACTGCGAGCTTTCCGGAAGAGAGCTTGAGATCATCTCTGATCACTATGCACTGCTTAAAATCCATAATAACCTGATATGCAAGAGAAGCTTCGGGGCCAAAAAGGTGTTGGATTAGAAGAGAGGCTGAGAGCCTCAAGCCTCTTTTGTCATGACCTTGACGCAGACCGGGCTCTTTGCGATGTTGCCAAGCTTTGCGCCTATCAGGTACTCCAGGCCCCTCTCAGCTGCAAGGTCGAGTATCCTCTGGGTTACGACGCCGTCGAAGACCACGCCGTTTACGTCTCCGTTCGATTCCTTGAGCTCCCTTGCCAGGTCTCTGACTGCAACCTCTTTTACGACGTTGTGGCTTCTGTCAAAGAGCCTCGCAGAGAGAGTTCCATCCAGCTCGTCGACGTGCTGCCTGAACCACTCCTTTGGCTGCTCAGGCTCCACTATCTCGATTCTCGGAGGTGCGATCTCCTCTACCTCGACCCTGGGAACCATGACCTCCCTTGGCACAATCCTTCTGGGAGCTATGGCCTCGGCCATCCTTCTGGGAGCCGCGGCCTCTGTCTTGACGGGCATTGCAACGTTCCTGTTGCAAAGAGGCTTCTCCCTTATCAGGCTCTTTCTCTTGGCCGTGATTTCTCTGCGCCTCTTGGGCTGGTTCTTGATCTTGTAGAAGTCCAGGACCTGCTCAACTGGTATCTTCTGGCGAAGGGCTCTTACTATCTCCTTCTGGGTCATGGTCTCGACGCACTTGCCTTCAGGAGCCCTGGCAACGTAATCTATGTCTGCCACCTGGAGAAGCTCTTTGACAATGAGCTCTCCTCCTCTATCGCCATCGGTAAATGCTGTGACTACCTTCTTGGAGCAGAGCTCGTTTATGGTTGGTGGGACGTTTGTGCCGCCTACTGCAACGGCATTCTTTATCCCGTACTTGAGAAGATTGAGGACGTCGGCCCTCCCTTCAACAACCAGAATGGCATCTGAATCCAGGACGTTTGGCCCCGCGGGCAGGTTGTCTCTGCCTATGTGGGTTATCTCTTCCACCCTTACAGACTGCTTTATCTCCTCGGTTATCTCCTCAGTCTCTAGGATGTTCTCGTCGAACATCTCGACTAAGATGCGCTTTGCCCTGTCTATGACGTATCTCCTCTTCGAGGCTCTTACGTCTTCGATCTTGTTCACGCATATGTGGGCAATGCAAGGACCGACCCTGTCTATGGTCTCCAAGGCCGCGGCCAGGATCGCAGTCTCGACCTTGTCGAAGCTCGATGGAATCGATATCGTGCCGTTGGATTTTCCCCCGCTTGAGGAGACCTGGACGTCGATCCTGCCAAGCCTTCCCGTCTTCTGGAGGTCTCGGAGGTCTAGGTCGCTTCCGAGGAGGCCTTCGGTCTGGCCGAAGATGGCTCCAACCACGTCTGGCCTCTCCACTATCCCGTCAGCTGTGATATCTGCGTAAATTACATATTTAGTTGTATCAACATTTTGCATATAAGACACCTCTAATTTTAAAATAGTCAGATAAAAGTCACACCCACTCTCGGATCGCCATGGCTACTTACGGCGCACAGGCAAAAAGCTGCGTGCGCGATATGGTGCTGCCCCAGACAGGGCATTTCAGTGAGCGGTGAATGATCGTGAATATGCGTCCATCTAACTATTCCAGTGTCCGGTGACCAATTGAATTGGTCAACTTCATGGATGATGTGATAGATCTTCACACAAAAGAGCACTTTTCTGCCAGAGGTTTACCTTGCGCCAGAGCTAATACATCGCCCCTCGTGCCTAGAAGGGCTTAATCATAGTGTAATCACAGCTCAGATGTGTGCTTCTACCAGTTGAAATTGCACAAAACTAGTTTAATAACTTTGTGGTGGCGTATGTTAGACGAGCGATAACTTAAATATATAAAATCTACACCAATATAATAAATCCATCGCCTGTTCTGACTACGTCGGCCTCCTCTCCAGGAGAGAGATCGAAGTTCCTCGGCCTCGGCGCGAAGACGACCCTGTAAGTCTCCGGGTCCATGATCTCCACCACTTTCTCATCTTTTGAGATAATAACAGCCTTCTTGGCATCAGACCTGTTTGCCAGCACCTCTGTTCCTTCAACATCTTCTTCTGTAAGGGTGGTCTTTTTTTCGCCCTCGATCGACTCGATCTGGATCCTCTTTCCTTCGAACCTGGTGACCTCGAAGATGACGCCCCTGTGCTTGATCAGGTCTCCCTTCTTGAGCCTTGAGAATCTGACGAGCAATGTTGTCCTGTAGAGGTCGTTTCCATCTTTTCTTCCAACGAGCTTGGAAGACTCCTGGAGAGTTCCCCCGAATCTCTCGAAGATGGCCCTTGCCACCTGGCGGGAGAGCTGGGTCGACCCCAGGATTATGTCTATGCCGCCCTTGACCTCTTCTATGTCCTGGATGAAGGAGAGCTGGTCTCCTCTTCTGTATCCTGCGTCTGCCATGGAGATGGCCATCTCGCTGCACTCGTCTAGCTCCCACTGGGTGGGCGGCCTGGCAGATCCCCGGATCTGGATGGTGGACTCGAAGTACTTTCCTGCCATGCGGCTGCACCTGTCGCAGGCGACGAGCTTCACCCTCACGGGGATGAGGCAGCTGGCCTCTGCCTGGATGGACCGGAACTCGCCTCTCACCCTCACCTCTGCGAGGTACCTGGTGGCCCCTTTTGGAGCCAGGCTCACGTCGAGCTCAGGGTCCATCAGATCCTGGTGAACTGCGACCCTGGCGTGGACCTCCTCCAGTGCCAGCTGCTCGGCTGAACTCTCTGTGATCTGCCACCTGCCCCTGACCTGCTTGGCGCCGCAAACTGAGCATACCGTGACCTCAACCACGCCCGGACAGCTCAGGAGCTTTATCCTTTCCAGGGCGCACTTATCGCACAGGCCTTCAGCTGAAGGCTCTCCGCACGCGGGACAGATGGACCTCATCATAAGCTACATCCTCACCATCTGGGCTGTGGGAACTCCGTTTATGACAAGGACATTTTGTCTGTCCACATAGCCCAGCTTTATGGCGTTCTCGACAGCGCAGGTGCCAACGAAGTTGGCGATGGTGGCCTTGGAGAGCGCACTTTTTACCTCTTCTGGCGTTGCCTTCTCCTGGCCGAAGAAGTCTGAGCAGATCTCCATCTGGAGCGGCCCTTCCTGGTACTTCTTGCCCATGTGGCAGCAGTCGCAGACAGCTACCAGGACCTCGTGCTCTGCTCTGTGGGTCTTGAGGTACATCTCTCCCGGTTCAGAATTATCGCACATATCAAATCAACTTAAAGCACTTTGAATTTGCCTGGATTGGGCTCGTATATGTCGCCCATCTGCTTGAGCTTGCGAAGGATGTCTTCCGTCCTGCTTCTGTCGAGGCCAAGCTCTTCAGCTTTGTCCATGATGGCATCTCTCATGGCGGAGCCCTGCTCTTTTCCCAGGTCTCTTATTATGTCCATGATCAACTTAGTCTTATCCCTGGTGGTCTTGCTCACCCCAGTGGCGATCACATCTGCATCCAGGAACCCTGTCTCAGGATCGACTCCAACCTTCTTCAGGCACTCGTAGGATATCCTGATCGCCCTCTCAGCGTCTTCGATTGTGACCTCGTTGCTCAGGCGAAGGCGCGCGCTGGCCTCACTCAGCCTGACCAGGGCTTCGAGCTGCCTTGCTGTGACTGGAACCGGCTTGTTCGAGTCTGAGCCCTGGAGCCTCAAGTTGACATAATAGCTCTTGAGCCGCTCCTTTACTGAATCTGTCAGGGTGGGAAATACGTTCTTCCTGGCGTAGGCGACGTACTTCCTCAGAAGCTCAGGGTCGATCGCAGGCTCGATCACGTTCATAGCCAGGTCGATCTCCTCCTGGGTGATGAGTGGGTTCCAGGAGATCTGGGTCGCAAGCTCTCCTGCGTAGTTGCTGTTTAAGATGTGCTCTGCAATTCTCGAATCCCTGTCCTGGCTTGGGTCGTCTGTAAGAACAAAGATCAGGTCGAACCTCGACATCAAAGCAGGTGTCAGGTTGATCTGAGGAGAGATTGGCTCGTACTTGTCGAACCTGCCCTGCTTGGGGTTTGCGGCTGCGAGAAGCGAGCACCTGGACTTGAGAGTGGCCATGACGCCTGCCTTGGCTACACTTATCGTGTTGTGCAGCACAAGGCCCTGCGATATGAAGGTATGCGTCGGCTCAACTGTGATATCGTAAACGTAGTCCGACTTGTATTCACCATCGTTTGGTAGAGTTACAACCTCAGATATGCCTAATGTCACTAATTCTGAGTTGGCCTGTGTACCAGGCGTCAAGTCTCCTGCTTTTACATCCTTTGCCTGGACGCAGGCAATGCCGTCCTTTGCTATGTAGACAGGATGCTCAGGAGTGACCATGATCTCCCTGCCATTGGAGTACCTGATTCTGATGAAGTGATCTGGGGCACAGTGCCTGCTCACCCGGTCCACGGGAAGCTCAAAGACTGTGCTCATGTCGGTGCTTTGCACCTTAATCTCGCCGTGGAGGGGCAATATCTCGCAGTTAAATCCCTGGGCAATTTCACTGCTGTGAGCGTCCATCAGGCTGTCGACAAGTTTGCCGATCCGAACTTTGCGGCCATCGGACAGCTGTATCTCTGTGAGAGGATGATAGCTCTGCTGCTCCATTGCCTCGTGCAGCGCAGATTTGTCCTGCTCATCCATCTTGTCCATCTCGTCTACAGCTGCTATCCCCTTGTCTGCCAATACCAGGGCGCCAGCCTCGATCGTCCAGCGCCCGTCTCCAAGCTCGTCTTTGATGGCTGTAGCCGTAAGTCCAGCTGATGTCGACGACTTGCCAGATGTGTATATGCCCCTGGGCGAGATCTTGGTCATGTACCTCAGGAGCTGGCTCTTTGCAATTCCTGGGTCTCCAACCAGCAGAATGTGAATGTCTCCCCTGATCCTGGCTCCATCTGGAAGCCTTTTTGAGAAGCCGGAGACGAGCTGTAGGGCAAGCGCCTCCTTGACATCGTCATAGCCGTAGATCGAAGGGGCAATCGAGCCTATGACGTTCTTGTAGATCTCAGGATCATTGGACATCTCCTTTATGACCCGCTCGTCTTCGGGCGAGACCTCGATCTCCTCGAACTCCTGGTCCTTCATCTCAGTCGAGATTCCTTTGTGGAACAGGTCGAAGTAGGTGCTCTTTCCGGATTGAGGGGTGGACCTCTGGTATGATTTCAAAATGCCATTTACAACGATCCTGTCGCCTGGAAAGATCTTTCCTGCGAGGTCGTCTTCAAGCTCCACATCTATCGTCTGAGGCTGCTCTCCGCCGCGCAGGTCCTCAGGAGACTCCTGCACTCTGATCTTCTGGGCATCCACGAACTTGGACTTGGAAAGAATAAGCTTGAACGGGCCGCCGCGGTCGCAGGCCTCGTTCTGGCACTTGAGGTTGGTGTCCTCGAACTTGGTGCCTGTCTGCTCCTTGTAAAAAGTGTATCCGCATCTCTGGCACTCGAACGCTGCTGAGACAATTTTTGGCCTGACCTCAGTTGCAGTCCTCACCATTCCTTCGATGGCGATAAGCCTTCCTATCTGATCCGAGCGAAGGTCCCTGGTCTTGAACTGCTGCTGAGCGGGAAGATCGACCACCCTGATGTGGGCCCTGGAGAGGTCTGCGTCGATTGGCAGGTCGATCCCGTCCAGAGCCTCCTGGGCAGATGCCAGCATCTGCTCCGGGCTTTCCAGAAGCTCGTCTGCGAAATCGGTATCGTACCTGTCCAGATCTGGAAACCGGATGATCAGGCTGCGGTTCTGAGGGTACGTGTCCGCAAGCTCAAGAAGCTCATCTCCATACCTGGAGCTCAAAAATTCTTCCCATTTTGCAACTGGATCAGAAGCCATAGTCCTGACTAGGATAAGCCGGTGCCTTTATAAAAAGGCTCTCTGAAGCAGGCAAGGCTTGGTAACCAAGCGCTTTTTGAGATTCCCAGAGATGGTTTTCCTGAGATGGTTTTTCTCTCAGAGTTTCTTAATCTTAAGCCCGCTTCACCTTGAGCACAGAGTCCAATTTGGCTGTGACTACCACCCTCTCGCCTGCCTCGATTATCTGGTCTGACTCTGCCAGCCAGTACTCTCCCTGGAGCTGGACAAATCCCCTCGGAGCCAGCCTGTCCAGAGCCACAGCCTCCTGTCCCACGATTGTCCCTGATACAGGCGGTGCTAGCCTGGCTTGGGCGACCTTGTAGACTGCGAACATGAAGAACCCGCCAATGATCAGAGACGGCAGCAGGAATGCTACGATGATCGACCTCTGGTACTCGCCTGGCAGGTACCACCTTGGATAGCTCGACGGGGCCAGGAGAACAGAGCCTGCGATTATGCATATCGTCCCCGCTACAGCAAGCAGCCCGAAGCTGTGGCTGTGAAGCTCTGCCAGCAGGAGGCCAACTCCTAGAAGTATCAGGAATACTGCTCCGAGGTTGACGTCAAATCCAAGCCCTATCAGCCCCAGGGCAAGGGCTATGAGCCCGAAGGCCTCTGCTCCGAGGCCTGGGTTCGAGATTCCGAAGATCAATGCATAAATTCCTATGAGCATGAGAAGCCCTGCGAGCAGGGGATCAGATATGAGGCTCAGGAACTGCAGGCTTAATGGCGGCTCGAAGTTGATCACATTGGACGCGTTCGTGTCCAGAGTGGAGTTCTTGACCTTCAGGCCGTTTACCTGCCTCAGCAGGTCCTCAGGGCTTGGGCTGATGTACTCTATTACTCCAAGCCTCTTTGCCTCATCAGCGTTCAGGTTCAGGTTGCTCAAGACAAACTCTCTTGCAGCTGTGGTGTTTCGACCGTGGGCTCTCGCATGCTCCTCCACGAGGGCCACAACTGCATTGGTGGTCTTGGTGTCGTTTATGGGCTCAGTCTCGCCTGTGGGGGAGAGCTTCACAGGCTGGGCAGAGCCTATTATGGCATGAGGTGCCATCGCTGCGATGTCAGATCCAAGAAGTATGACAGTTCCTGCAGACCAGGCAGTGGCGCTCTCAGGATAGACATAGCCAATGACAGGAATCTTGGAGCCTGAGATGTGGTCCAGGATTGCCTTCGTCTCCTCAAGGCCGCCTCCAGGCGTGTTCAGGTACAGTATCAGTGCCTGGTAGCCTTTGCCATCTGCCTCCTGGATTGCGGAGAGGACTAAATCATCTGTTGCTGGATTTATCGCACCGCTTATCTGCAGAGCCAAAACGTCGGCAGCTGAAGCTGGGACCGCTAAAAATAGAAGTAACATTAGGGTTGGCAAGAGCCGACCCTTTCTCATTCCTGGTTTCCTCTGTCTTTCAATGCCTGTGTCATTCCAGCGATGTTTCCTATCTCTCCGCCTGAGGTCACCACAATCAGGTTCTTCTCTCTGGCGATCTCAGCTAAAGTCTGAAGCTCTCTGAGCTTGATTGCAACAGGCGCCTCGCCGTAGAGCTTTGCGGCTTCAGTCATCGTCTTGGCCGCCTGGAACTCTCCGTCTGCCAGTATCACTCTGGACCTCTTCTCCCTCTCTGCTTCAGCCTGCTTGGCTATGGCGCGGAGCATCGATTCTGGCAAGCTGACATCTCTTAGAGTCACGCCTGTCACCTTGATTCCCCAGGGATCTGTGTGGCTGTCGAGCATCTCCTGGAGCTTCTTGTTCAGCTCTTCGCGCTTCGAGAGCAGGTCATCGAGGTCAATTTGTCCCAGGACGTCTCGAAGAGTAGTCTGGGCGAGAAGGCTTGTGGCCATGCGGTAGTTCTCAACCTGGATTATGGCCTTCGCGGGCTCAAGTACCCTGTAGTAGATGACTGCATCCACGTCCACAGTCACGTTGTCCCTGGTTATGACCACCTGCTTCTGGACGTCAATGGTCACAACTCTCAGGTCAATTAGCATCACCTTATCGATGATCGGAATTATGAGAAAGAGGCCTGGGCCCTTGACTCCTGAAAACCTTCCCAGCCTGAATATGACTACGCGCTCGTATTCGCGCACTATCTTTACAGCCTGGGTAAGGATGATCACCAAGACGAGCAGTGCTATCAGGAAAGTGAAATCGTCGAATATTGCCAAGTCGACACCAATAGCTAGTCTCGGTCCATCCTTAAATAGTATGCCCTAGGGGATAAATTATTTCTTGAACTCTGTGTAGCCGCACTTTCCGCAGCTCAGCCTCTCGGCATGCTCAGCCAGGAATACGCCGTTGCCGCACCTTGGGCACACAGGCTTCTTTGTCTTTATGCTGTCGCCTGAGACCTGGTAGTACTTTCCAACGCCCATCTAGGCTTCCTCCTTGGCTTGCTTCTTTTCTATGTTCCTGTCCAGGATGTGGGCCCTCTCAACCTGCTTTGCCCTCTCCTCGTTCTCGTATATCTTGGCGTAGCCAACGCTCTCGCGCTTTCCGAACTCAGTCTTTATGGAGTCGATGATGACCAGACCCCTCTTTGAGTTCATCGTCGCAGCCAGCCTGTCGATGATGCTCAGCCTTGAGGGCGTGACATCGTCGTGGGTGACCTTGAAGACAACCTCGCGCCTGTTCAGCATCGGGTTGTTCTTCTCCTGAAGCACTTGAATATCCATCTCTAATCCTCCAAAATCATCTTCTCAATCAAATTATCTATCTCTGCTTTCTTGTCGGGAGTTACAATAACTAGAACGCTTCCTTCGTTGGGCTGTCCGTAGACAACGGCTGTCCCTAAAGGCGCATACTGGATCACAGGCAGCGTGGCCAGATCCTCTTCGCCGTCTACGACAATCCTGGTCTTATCCTTTTGCCCAAGCGATCTCTTGATCAGGTCTATCAGCTCAGACGTGATGGTCGCAGCTGGGTTCTTGACCTCTACAGTCCTGTAGCCGTCGCTATCCAGGCCCTGCCTGACATGGTCCGGGGTCGAGGATCTCTTGGTCTTGTGGTCTACGATTATGAGGTCCGGCAGAAGTGAAGCTTCCATCAGGTAGAATGCAGTGACATCTCCCACAGCCACGACCTTTGGCGCGGACTTGAGCTCTTCTTCCATAGCCCTGACGCAGTCTATGCCGTTACACCTGTAGAGCCTGCCCAGTGGCTCTTTCAATAGAAAACGCAGTTCGTCAGGGAGGATGAGCTTCAATCTACCGCACCTTCAGGGCATATCTTCCTGGAAGGGTGATTCCGAGCCTCTGGGCTATGATCGATCCTTTGGGATCAATCACCACCACGTACCCGCTCCAGTCTTTGCTGAGCGCCGCTGAGCCGCATATCGGGCACACCAGCCCTTCTACGATTCTGTGGCACTCTCTACACGCCTGTTCCGTCATTAGCTTCTACCTCTGCGCCCTGAGCTGCGCTGGCATCCAGCCATTCGATCTTGCCAAGGCCTGTCTGCCTCATCGTTAGCCCGATCTTGCTCTCTCTTGGGTCCTTCTCGTTTAAGCTGACAGCTATGATCCTCGCTCTGACTCTATCGCCTTCGGCCAGGGACTTGTTCGACTCCTTGCTGACGAGCCGGGCATTTTTTTCATCATAAGATATATACTCATTGGTTATCTGGCTGACATGCAAGAGTCCGTCGAATGGGCCGAGGCTCAAGAACGCTCCGAACTTGACTATCTCCACCACCTCGCCCTCTATTATCTCCTGCATCTCAGGCTTGAAGACTATGGCGTCGAAGTTGACCTCGTAGTATATGGCCCCATCACCTGCCAGGATCCTGCCTTCGCCAATTTTGTCGACGCTCAGCACTGCGACTATCGTGCCCAAGGCCTTGTCCACTACTGCCTCGTATTTCTCGCGCAGTGCCATCTCCACAGCCTCTTCCAGAGGGTTTCCCAGCTGATCAGGGGGTATCCTGACCACGCCCTCAAGCTTCATCCTCTTGTACATCAGAACTCCTTCTCTGCAATCACCAGATAACGACCTTGACGCAGGTATATAACGGTGATACCTTTACTAGATAACCTTTTCTTCAAAGCCTTGTCGTTGGTGAAGACCGCCGCCTTTTTCTCAACTGCCAGAGCTTCTATTGCCAGATCTGCGTCTCCTTCGGCCTCCAGGGCACTGCACCTTTCTGCCAGAGC
This sequence comes from uncultured Methanotrichaceae archaeon, assembly GCA_964639235.1. Lineage (GTDB taxonomy): Archaea > Halobacteriota > Methanosarcinia > Methanotrichales > Methanotrichaceae > CAZXDN01. The sequence continues at coordinate 32,920 of CAZXDN010000023.1, forward strand.
GAGGCCGACTTTGGCCGCGGCTTTATCGAGCCCTTTATTCTTTAGTGCCAGATGCCTCAGCTCTCTTAAAACCGGAGTGGGCACAGAGCACTCTCTGTACCCCAGGCGATTCAGCTCAGAGAAGATGTCCACTCTGAACTGTTCGGGGACCATGAGGGCGTTGGTATCCAGTATCACCATCATTTTTTCTCTGTTAGCTACTCGACTATTGTGCCTACGCCTATCAGCCGCCACCTGGCGCCAATGCGCCTGGAAACAGCCACTCTGTCTCCCTTCTCTGCGCATACAGGCCTTTTTAGCTGGACCTGGACCATTCCGCCCTCTCTGGCAGAGGTGACCACGCCAACAGTAGTTGCAGTTCCGACGTTGAGCATCAGAGGCTCGCTTGAGTGGATGGGCTCTACGTTAGACTCATCTGTGACGCCTACAACGCGCTCCAAGAGCTGCATGTTCATCACGAAAGAGTCTTTGACAGGCGGCAGCTTTCCGGGCTCTCCAGCCACCTGGCCAACGAGCGTGTCGCTCTTGGTCATTATGGGGTCAAGAGTGGTTCCAACTCCCACGAGGCCTCCTGGAGTGATCTCTTCTTGCTCCTCTGATCCAGCCAGGAGCTTGACTATCTTCGTCTGGATTGGAACCCACTGCTTTCTTCCCTCATACTCTACAAGCCTTCCAGGGGCGATCTCAATCTTGTCTCCTGGGTGCATCAATCCCTGGCTAAGAGACCCACCTATGACTCCTCCTTTGAGGCTCTCAGGGCTCGTGCCGGGCCTGTTCACGTCGAAGGACCTGGCGATCTTGAGGTGTGCTGGAGCTTTGACGTCGCGCTGTGGCGTGGGAATGGTCTTTTCAATGGCCTCGATTACCATGTCCACGTTGATGTTCTGCTGAGCAGATATGGGGATTATGGGAGCGTTTTCTGCAACTGTCCCCTTTACAAAGCTCTTGATCTGGTTGTAGTGCTCCATCACCTGCTCTTTTGGTATCAGGTCTATCTTGTTTTGGACAATTACAATCCTGTCTATGCCTGTGATGTTAAGAGCCATCAGGTGCTCTTTTGTCTGCGGCTGGGGGCACGGCTCGTTTGCAGATATGACAAGGACCGCTCCATCCATGATGGCAGCGCCGCACAGCATCGTGGCCATCAATGTCTCGTGGCCAGGGGAGTCCACGAACGAGACTGTGCGCAGGATCTCGCTCTTCTCTCCGCAGTGGGGGCAGGTCTCCTCCACAGTGTAAGCGTCAGGCTCAGGACACTTGGGGCACTTTCTGAATGTGGCGTCTGCGTATCCCAGACGGATGGATATGCCCCTCTTGATCTCTTCGCTGTGCTGATCCGTCCAAACGCCTGAGAGCGCCCTGACAAGGGTCGTCTTGCCGTGGTCTACGTGGCCGACCATGCCTATGTTGACTTCTGGTTTCACCAAATTGAAATCTCCTGGATGATTGTGATAACGAAGTAGTGATGTGGACCTCTATATAAATACTTCACGAAAAGCCAAGGATTAGCAGTAACCGCTATTGATATCCCGGAGCCTTCCAAAGATCTCTCTGACGAAGTCTGAGTAGGTTGCAGTCGAGAAGTCCGACCAGCCGCTAAACTCGCTGTAAAGCTCAAGGCCGAACTCCTCTTCATCCTGGTTTCGGCTCTTTAATCCATACTTCTCCAGCTCAAAGAGGCGGCTTTTTAGATACAGCAGAAGCGCAGTCTCGCAGTAAGGCTTTGGAATGAGCGGCTGCGAGTTGGAGAGCCCGATCATCAGCTTCTCGTCTTCGAGCAGCCCTTCTCTTGTGATGTTGAGGCTCTCAACAGACGTCTTTTTGGCGGTCTCTGCGACGTCTTTTTTCTCATCGTTGGATGGACTTTTCAGGTTTAATGCTATCTTCTCGTAGATCCTGGCCATCTCGAACTCGTGCTCCAGGGCAAATGTCAGGAGCTTGTCTGAGCTGTTGGCCACATACTCTGAGTTTAAGGCAATTATGGGAAACCAGAGACCTCGGAGGTAGAACCTCCTGTTCATGGCCACAGCGAAGTCCATGGTACCTGGGACTGATGAGTAGATCGAGGGGAAGAATGTGATTGCATCGGTCTCCACCAGGATGTAGCTTGAGGCTCTCCCGCCAGTTAGGCGCTCGATTCTCTCCGGGTCTGATAGCGGCCAAAACACGTTTCCTGGATCACGAAGCTCTCTGTAGCGTTTCACCACGGATTCGCGCCTGGGCCTGCTCAAGCCAGACAGCCTTCTGGCGGCGTCTCTGGAGACTGAGATGAGCCATGCCCTGTACTCTTTCTCGAACTCTTCGCGACTGGGGCCTTCAGACACTGTCCACCTTGTCCAGAAGCTCCTTCAAGGACTTCCAGTGCTCAATGGGTATCCTGATCCCGCTCTTGGACCAGCCAGTGTACCTGTCTGAGGTCACGTACTCGCGTATGTTTATGCCCACAGACCCACGGTACTCGCTCTTCTCGACGACGATCTCGGTGGTATCGTTCTTCCTTATCCTTCCAATTTCTGCCATATTCGTCTTGAGCCTTCTGCCGTATTTGTATTGAACCTTGATACTGATAGGATATGTTGCTTTCTGTTTAGGCCTGGGGCGATATATGCTCGTCTCCAGTCCTGGGACGAAGCGCCAGAGAGTCGGAGATGCCTATCGAAAACCGATAAATATGTTGGCAATCTCTGCTCCGAGCATGAGACCTTCAATGCTATTCATTTCATTGCTATTTTTGTCGTCATCGGTTCCGATGTCGGGAGTTGCTGGAGCTGCAGTTCCGGATTGGGTGAAGCCTGGGATGACTGCAACTTACGATATGTATTCATCTTTCATAGATGCCAATGGCAACCCCAATAACGCTGTATACGTGATCATAACCATGCAGGCTCAGTCTGTGTCAAAGGACGGCGTCACTGGAGTTACTCAGACCTACAATCCACACACTGGAATGTCAGATACCCAGCAGGCGACCTGCGCTGAGGGAGCAGCTCCCTGTGTGGGGAGGTTCTGGCTGGACCCCGCAAATCCGACCGCTTCCATAAAAACCGATTCGGGCGCGACATACACAGAAGTGAGTCAGGGACCCTACAGCTACGGGGGCAGGAGCTGGGATGACGCCACAATGCTCCAGTTCCAGATACCGGACAGCGGCGTGGACTTCCACCTGGTCTACGAGACAAAGACTGGGCTGATACTGGAGTACGCCATAAAGTATCCCTCGCAGCAGGTTTATGCCTTCCTCACCTCAGTTTCAGGAGGCGAGGAAGATCCAGATGCTCTGGCAGAAGATGCGTATTGATCAGCTCTTAAACATTTGATGATTGGACGGCCTGAGCGTTCGGATGCCAGACAAACAGATGCCGGGATTCGATCTCCGTCCACAGCTTTTTTTTGCGAGGCCGTCCCTGACACTGCCTCTTTTGGCAGGATTAGCGGTCTGAGTGCTGATATCTGTAT
>CAZXDN010000024.1:0-16971 GCA_964639235.1 uncultured Methanotrichaceae archaeon
ATGTCTGACACTGCCTGTTCTTCACATACCTGTAGAGCTTTATCCCATCGGCGTCCTCGAAGAAGATTATCTGCTCGGCTCTTTCTCCTACTTTTATCTTCAGGGTGTTGTTGTGGTACTCGTCCACGTACTCTATATCGGTTATGGAGTCAAGTGGAATCGAGCGCTCGTAGTTCTTGACCAGGCCCACTCGAACGAAGAGCATTCTTTTCCTGGTTACGATTATCCAGGTGTTGGCCTTCTCCACCACGCCTATCCTGGCAAACGCCATCTGGCTTTCATCCCTGTAGCTCTGAGGAATGCCGGGAAAGGCATGGACCGGCTCCTCGCCCTCCTTGGAGAGCCTGTCAAGAACCTTCTGTACTCTCTTGGGCATCGCCTTCTCAGGCGAGTCTGCAGATCTCTCAGACGGGTCCATAGCGCTGGATGTCTCAGGTGACTATCTTGTCTAAGGCGTCGTTCTCAAGGGCTATTCCCACCTCTCTGGCGAGACGTCTGCCTGTGGACATGTTCGTCCTCCAGAGGGCGTTTCCATAGGGATGGCCTACAGCCATGTGGACGTTTGTGCCTCCTCCAATTCTCGGAGCAACGTCGTAGATGTAGAAGTTCAGGTCCTTATCCACACAGGTCTGGAGGCAGAAGGGACCTATGATCCCAGGCGAGTAATACTCCTGAGTGGTCTCGACGTATTTTTCTGCCAGGTCAAAGGCCTTGTCCAGGAGAGACTCTCGCAGGGTCGCGGAGTTGTGGCCGCACACTGTGTACTCCGGGTTTATCTGGTGCTCGTTTAGCCTCAGCTGCTGGGGAGCAGGAAGGCGCACATGCCCATCGAGGCTCGTCTCGAACCTCCAGTCTATGCCTATGAGCTCTATGCTCTTGCTTATGGGCGAGTAGAAGAAGTCCAGGTTGAAGACCGGGCCTATTATGTATCTCTCGATCCTGGCGAGGTCGAGGCCATCCTGGTCTATGACTCCCTGCTTCAGGAGAGCATCAGCCTTCTCGCAGTACTCCTCGTTGGAGGCTGCTGTGAAGAACCCCCTCTCAAGGGTCTTGACTGCGTGGGGAAGCTTGACCATCACGAGTTCATCAATCTCGTCTGGCTCAACCTGCTCTGGGTATGGGAGCCCAGCTTTTTCGAGAAGCCAGTAGTAGTCCCTCTTGTCTCCGCGCTCTTCAGACCTGAGAAGGTTCCTGGACCCTACAAGCGGCACCGCGAAGAGATCCTCGACTGCGTCTATGCCGCAGTAGGATGTGAAAGACCTGTTTGGTACGAACAGTGTGTTCTTGGACCGCAGAAAGTCCTGGTTCTCAGTCTTCATGACCTCTGAGAACTTCTTCAGTATCAAGACCTCGTCTATCATTCCGCTGTTGATCCTTCCCTTCTTGTCGCGGTTGGATCTGAAATATTTGACGTAAGGCTTGTCCCTGCCTTCCTGGCACACAGCCAGGGTCTTGAAGTGTTCCTCTACTGCACCGTCTGCTGTGTCCAGGGCTGAGTGAGATGCGATCATGCCAATGCGCAGGTCGCTCATGTCGTATTCGTCCAGTACCTCGATAATCTTGCTGCGATCGATCAAGTCAGGGCACCTCAAAATAATTATATCGGTCCACCATATCACCATTCTAATTTATCAATGTGACTGTTAGTGCTGGGCTACATAGAGCTCGCCTTTGCCGTTCTCCACAAGGTCTCCTGCGTACTTCTGAAAGCTTCTGCCTTCCAGCACCACAATCTCCTCTCTCTTGTAGCTTGGCAGGACTCTTGCTTCGCCCAGGATTGTAATTGAACCTTTTGTCATCTCGGCTCCAGGGAGGTACGCTCTGCCCCCGATAAAGATTGTGCCTCCCTGATTTCTGGCTCCTGGAAAGTCGCCAGCGTCTCCTGAAACCCTGATCGAGCCTCCGCACATGTGGTCTCCGAGGTGGTCTCCTGCGCGGCCCAGTATCTCTATCTCTCCTGCGCGCATGCCGCACTTCTCGCCTCTATAACCGGAGCCTGCGTAGTTGCCTGCGTCTCCAAAGACCCTGATCTCTCCTGCGTGCATCTCCATCCCCAGCCAGTCGTCGGCGTTTCCCTTTATGTCCAGGAGCCCTCCGCTCATGCCTGCGCCTGCGCGCATTCCGACGCTCCCCTGGACCACAATCGAGCCAGTGCTCATATTCTCTCCTATTCTCTTGACCTTGGAGAAGTCGCCCTCCAACCTGATCAGGGCGTCCTTCGGATCGACAGGCCCGGAATCTGCGCACACATCGAAGAGGTCAGAGATCGTCATCTTCCTGTTGCCCTCCCAGACCTCCTGGGCTCTGATCTCTTCAGGGCTCAGACCTGCGAGCACGTCGGGACTGACCTTCTCAGCTTCCACAGATACATCAAAACTCTTTCGAGGCCTGAGAACTATGGTCCTCATCTACACCCCCTACTGCTCCTGCTTTAATTACAACTGGGTTCTTCACGTATGCGTCCTGGACCATGTAGTTGGAGAGCTTTATGCTGTAGTATCTCTCGAACTTCTCCTTCAGGTCTGACATCAGCCTCTCCATGTCTTCCTGCGGTACAGAAGCGTCCACCCAGTAGGTTTTGCCCATTGGCGAGGCCAGTATCTCTCCATCTTTTGAGACCAGGGTCCCTCCCTTGATGGTGTACTTGGCCCTGGATAGAGTGCTCTTGACCAGGGCGTGGTCCCTGCTCGGATCTACTTCTTCTGGAGATATGTCGTATATTGAGATGTCAGCATCGGCTCCCGGCCCCAGGTGGCCCTTGTCTTCGAGCCCCAGGACTCTCGCAGGCGCCGCGCGGGTCATCACGGCGATCTCAGCCCAGTCCAGCTCCCTGTCTATTGATGCAATTGTGGTCCTGCTCTCCACCTGGTCTGACATGGAGGCCATCTCCTCGTCTCTCTTGGGCTTGCTCATCAGAAGGGATACGACTTCAGGATAGTTCACGAATGGGCTTCCATTGGGGTGGTCGGTGGTCAGAAGAACCTTCCATGTGTCCCTGGTGAGGAGCGCCAGCTCAAGGCCTGTGGCCCACTGGACGTCGTTTACCAGGTTCTTCCTGAGGTAGACCCAGGGGACGACTCCGCTCGATTCCTCAAGCTCTATGTCGCGGTTCGACCACTTGGCGTGGGCAAGCCTAGCATTCCCATACTCCAGGGGAGCGTCTGCGGTCATGGTGGTCGCAGGTCCGAAGAGCACCTGGCCTATGTCCATTGTGGCGTGGGAGTTTTTGTTGATGTAGCCTGCAATTTCTGGCGCCTCAGACCTGAAGTCCTTCCAGCCAGTGCCGCCGTAGGCTGAGAACTGCATATGCGCCACGTGGACCACCTGCCTCATCCTGCTTGGCCTGATGTCTTTTAGAAGCTCCAGGGTCTCTATGGCTGTCGTGTAGTTTCCAGGCTTTCCCACGTCGTTGAAGTGGAGGTGGATCGAGTGCGGAAGCCTCAGAAGTTCATTTGCCTCTGCAAGGCCGCGGATGATCTCTGCAGGGGTCACGTCAAATCTGGGGACCGGGTCAAAGATCCCTTTGACGTTTGACCCAAAGCCCCAGGCCTCGCCGCCGCCGGGGTTGACGATCTTGACTCCGTAGCCCCGACTGGCGCGAAGGCCCCAGGCGACGTAGGCCGCAAGCTTGGTCAAGTCTCTCTCGCGCACGCACTCCATCACCTCCCAGTTGCTTCCAAAGAGCGCCAAAGCTCCCTTATCGATGATCGGGATCTCCTCAAGCTCCTCGTGGGTGTGCCGCGCCTCAATTATCGGCGTCGCAGCCTCGAATGCCGTTGTGTATCCCATCCTGGCATACCTGTAGCCTATTGCAAAGCAGTTCGGGACGGTGTAGCCTGTAGACGGCCTGCAAACTGCGGTCCTGGGCTCCGTCCCTCTGCGGGCGTCTCCAGGGCTCATCATCCTTCCGATGTTGACCTTGGGACCTGCTATGTGGGAGTGGGCATCGACTCCTCCTGGCATGACCAGGAGCCCTGAGGCATCTATCTCTTCGCCTTTGGCTTTCTCTGACTCGGAGATCTTGCCCTGGTCGATGAAGAGGTCCATCTCCTCTCCGAAGATCCCGTTTGCAGGGTCGTAGACTATTCCGCCTCTTATGATCGTCTACATTCCCCCTGAGATTCTCGCCCTCAATCTTTTCACGCTCTTTAGAATTTCACTGACCACCTGCTCGTCGCTTGGGTAGGGCGAGTCCACGAGCTTCTTCATGCGAAGAGCTAAACCATCCATTCTGTAGGCTGTGCCCTCTGCCTCGATTCCGGCAATCGCGCTTGGTATCACCACCTCAGAGATGAGTGTGGTCGGGTTCTCGTATGGGTCTACTGTAATTACCGGCATCCCTGCCAGGTTCTCGACTACAGACTTTGGGAAGTTCGAGGCAGGGTCTGCGGCGACGACCAAAGCCGCATCTACATCTTTTCTGGCAAGAACATCGCAGGCGGAGGTCTCCCCAGGGTTGAAGTAGGCGTACCCGCGCGCAAAGTCTATCGACATTGGGTATCCCGTCTCCCAGGTGGCGAGCTGTTCGAACCCGGCTGCGTTGTAGTGCCCCCTCATGGGCATTATCACGAACTTGGTGTGGGCGTTTAGGTCTGCCACCAGGGACAAAGCGACGTCTACGTTCTTGTCGCTGCCGCGGCTGCTGGCAAGCCCCAGCCCGAAGAAGAGGGCCCCGAACTTGGATGCCTTCATCGCTTCGGCCACCTCAGAGAGGTCCTTCTTTGGTGCCCCGCCCACCTCTTCTGGGACCAGGTCCGCCTTTCCGGAGATCAGCAGCCTCAGAGCTGTGATCACCTCGTAATCTGACCCAGGCTTGATCAGGAGAAACTTGTCTGCGTTCTTCGAGCTCCTGGTCTCTCTGACGTCCACAACCAGTACTCTCCTGCATGCTCTTCCATCTGTGAACTTTCCGCAGGCGTTGGAGGAGTACCTCAGGGCATGTCTTGGGTGCGACTCCGCGGGGTTGCAGCCCCAGAAGACTATCAGGTCAGCCCTGTTCTTTACCTGGCCAAGAGTCGCTCCACAGAGGCCTTTTTCCTCGATCCCCATGACCGAGGGCCCGTGGCAGATTGTAGCTGTCGAGTCTATCACCCCTCCGACTTCCTCGGCCAGGAGTATGCCAGCCTTCTGGGCCTCGTTGACCGTCGAGGCCCATCCGTAGAGCAGGGGATGCTTTGATCTTGTAAGTATCTCGGCTGCGCGGTCGTAGGCCTCCTGGTAGCTCGCTTCCCTCATTTTTCCGCTTTCCTTGACCATCGGGGCCCTTATCCTGTCGCGGCTCAGGAGCTTGCTGGACCCCAGCCTGCAGGCGTGGCGGACTCTCGATATTCTGCCGTCCTTCGTTTCTACTCCAAGGTCATCGCACAGGCAGTCGCAAAAAGAGCAGATCACGTCCTCGAACTCCGACGTCATGTGGCGTTTCCTCCCATGCCCCGAAACGTCTCCACGAGATCAACAACAGGATCATCTGTTGGCGTGATCTCGACCTCCACTCCATTGAACTGGGGAGTGCCCGAACCTCCAGTATCAGGTCCGATCAGCGTGTTTGCCCAGGGACCCATCGGTATGAATACCAGGCCTTGGGGAAGGCCCGGGTCGATTTTTGGAGCCAGAACTGCGCTTCCAAACTTGCTCTTGACCAGCACGTTCCTCTTGTAGGGCAGCCCCAGCGCTGTGTAGTCCGTCTGGGATATGGAGCAGGCTGATGTTGCTTTGAGAAACTCTGGGGACATCTTGGACGCGCAGGCGGCTCCCTGCCCAAGCGTGCGCCCTGAGATCATGATCGCCTTCACAAGACCACCACACTCTTGCATAATGTTTCTGTCGATACTGGGCTAAAAATTGAGCGGTCTTGGGCTTCACGAAGCCCGCAAGGTCCATTAGTTTAATATATCTTCATAGATTGGAAGACTACCCAGCGGTAGGAGATGGGCATTTTGTCTGGCAGAGCTTGGAAGTTCGGAGACGACGTGGATACAGATGCCGTGATTCCAGGACGGTATCTGATCATAAACGACCCTGGGGAGCTTGCGACCCACCTCTTTGAGGGAGTGCGGCCTGAGATGGCTTCTCTGGTCAAGCCTGGGGATATTGTGGTTGCAGGAGAGAACTTCGGATGCGGCTCCTCAAGGGAGCACGCCCCACTGGCCTTGAAGGGAGCCGGAGTCTCGGCTGTTATCGCCAAGTCCTTTGCCAGGATCTTCTTTAGAAATGCCATAAACATTGGACTTCCCCTCTTCATCTGCTCCGACGTGGACAGGATAGAGGATGGAGATTCAATCGATGTTGACATGGCCGGTGGAGTGATACACAACCTCTCCAGGGGCCAGTCTTACAAGACCACTCCCCTTCCGCAGTTCCTCAGAGAGATCGTGGATGCGGGCGGGCTTGTGGAGTACACCAAGAGGACGGTTGCCAAGGTGAGATCGTGAACTATAAAGTACCTGTAATACCAGGCGACGGAATTGGACCTGAGATAGTGGCCGAAGGCCAGAAGGTGCTGGAGGCAGCAGGAGAGAAGTACGGCTTTTCCATCGATTGGATCGAGTATCCTCTTGGAGCAGAGCACTATCTTGAGACTGGAGAGCTCGTCTCTGAGGACACTTTAAAGGAGCTCTCGAAGTACAGGGCGATCTACCTCGGAGCCATAGGCGACCCCAGGGTCAGGCCCGGAGTTCTGGAGAAGGGGGTCCTGCTCACCATGAGGTTCTACATGGACCAGTACGTGAACCTCAGGCCTGTGAAGCTCCTCGAGGGCGTCTGGACTCCCCTGAAGGATAAGGGCCCCAAGGAGATCGACTTCGTTGTGGTCAGAGAGAACACCGAGGACTTTTATATCGGGATAGGAAGCCGGGCCAAGGCCGGAAAGAGCCACGCAGACTTCGAGGTTGTCAGAAGCCTCTACAACATAAAGTTCGGCTTAGATGTCGAGTCCGACAGTGAGGAGATCGGCTATCAGATAGGCGAGGTGAGCAAAGAGGGCTGCAGGCGCGTGATCAGGTACGCCTTCGACCTTGCAATGAAGAGAAGGCATCAGCTCTCTTCAGTGGACAAGGCAAACGTCCTCTCAGACATATACGGGTTCTGGAGAGAGGTCTTCTCTGATGTCGCGAAGTCCTACCCTGCTGTGAAGACCGACTTCAACTTCGTGGACGCCATAACCATGTGGTTCGTCAAGAACCCTGAGTGGTTCGACGTCGTAGTCGCGCCAAACATGTTCGGAGACATAATCACAGATCTTGGAGCCATGATCCAGGGAGGCCTCGGCCTAGCGCCGGGCGCAAACCTGAACCCTGAGGGCACAAGCATGTTCGAGCCCATACACGGTTCAGCTCCGAAATACAAGGGCCAGAACAAGGTCAATCCCATCGCGACAATCTGGGCAGGGGCGCTCCTACTGGATCACCTGGGCCAGGCGAAGGCCGGTGCAGACGTTGTCAGGGCAATAGAGCAAAACCTATTTGAGGGCAGGGTCAAGACTTATGACCTGGGAGGAAACTCAACTACCTCAGATGTGGGAACTGAGATCGCCAGGCTGGTTAGGAGCACCTAGGTGCGATCGAGGGAAAAAGTTTTATCTGGGAGGTCTTCATCTCCCATATAGTGCAGTTTAAGAGGCTTGAGGCGTGCGCATGCAAGCACATGGGGGCTCGTAGCTCAGTTAGGCAGAGCGTCTGGCTTTTAAACTTTTGTGTGAAGATACCAGGTGGCCGAGGGTTCAAATCCCTTCGAGCCCGTTTTGCTCCTCCTTGAGCCTCTTTGCTGCTCTTTCCTGAGAAGGTGGTTTGCCGGTGACGACGAAGTTTGCAGTACAGGATCACGACTTGGTTCCTAAACATATTCTCCTCTCTCCTGAAGAGAGCGAGGCGGTTTTGAAGGCCTACGGCATAGAGTCACGCCAGTTGCCCAAGATTCACGTGACCGATCCAGCTGCAAAAGAGATCGGCGCAAAAGTAGGGGACGTGCTCAAGATCGTGAGGCGAAGCCCGACTGCCAAGCAGTCGATATTCTACAGGTTAGTAATAGATTAAAAGGGTGGTTTTAAGTTTTGCTAGATAGATTTGCTCTCTACAACTCCTATTTTACCCAAGATAAGCTGGTGCACCATCACATCAATTCTTTCAACGAGTTCATAGACCGCGGCCTTCAGAAGGTCATAGACGAGGTAGGCATAATCGAGACCAACATCGAAAACACGCATGTGCGCCTGGGCAAGATAAGCGTGGGCTTTCCAATGGTCATGGAGGCAGACGGATCGATAGAGAGGCTGTATCCAAACGACGCGCGGCTCAGAAACCTCACATATGCATCGCCGATAAAGCTTGAGATGACCATAGTCGAGGGCGAGCATGAGAAGGACCCAGTCGAGGCGATGATAGGCATGCTGCCCATAATGCTGATGTCGAAGGTCTGCAACCTCTCCGGAATGACCAGCGACGAGATGATAATGTACGGCGAAGACCCCATGGACCCAGGAGGATACTTCGTAGTGAACGGCTCTGAGCGCGTGATCATGACCCTAGAAGACCTGGCTCCGAACAAGATCCTGGTCGAGTACAACCAGCGCTATGACGAGTTCATTGAGGTGGCCAAGGTCTTCTCCCAGAGGCAGGGCTATCGCTCATTGGTCATTGTGGAGCGCGGCAGAAGGTCCATACTCGAGGTCTCTTTCCCAAGCGTCTCTGGAAGAATAAACTTCGTGACTCTAGTCCGGGCGCTGGGCATGGAGACTGATATGGACATAGTCAAATCGGTCTCGGATAACCCAGAGATCATCAAGTTCATGCTTGAGAACCTGGAGGAGGCAGAGGTCTCCACCACAGACGAGGCCCTGGAGAAGATCGGGTCGAGGGTTGCCGCAGGCCAGGCAAAGGAGTACCAGAAGAAGAGGGCGACGTACGTCCTGGACAGGTACCTGCTGCCGCACATAGGCGTTGACGAGAAGGACAGGTTTGCCAAGGCGCTCTTCCTCTCAAGGATGGCTGAGGCGTGCTTCGAGCTGGCTCTGGGCCACAGGGGCGAGGACGACAAGGACCACTACTCCAACAAGAGGCTCAAGCTTTCAGGCGATTTGATGGAGGACCTCTTCAGGGTTGCCTTCAACCGTCTGACGAGAGACATAAAATACCAGCTTGAGCGCGCCAGCATGAGGAACAGGGAGTTAAATGTGGTAACGACTGTGCGAGCAGACGTCCTGACAGAGAGGATGATTCACCCACTGGCCACAGGAAACTGGGTTGGGGGCAGAACCGGCGTCTCGCAGCTCTTGGACAGGACTGACTACATGGCCACGCTCTCTCACTTGAGGAGGGTAATATCTCCCCTGTCCAGGTCCCAGCCCCACTTCGAGGCAAGAGACCTGCATGCTACACAGTGGGGGAGGATCTGTCCCTCTGAGACCCCTGAGGGCCCGAACTGCGGCCTCGTCAAGAACTTCGCACAGGCAGTGGAACTTTCAAAGGGCATAGAAGATTACGATGATGTTAAGAAAATTCTCATGGACCTCGGAGTGGTCCCTGTAGGTGGTAACGTTGGTTAATGCCAGGGTATTCGTCAACGGCGAGATAATTGGGCATCACCCAGATCCAGTGAAGCTTGTGTCAGACATCAGGCGCCTGAGGCGCGCGGGCCACATAAGCAGCCAGGTGAACGTAGCCTACTTCGAGAGGACCGAAGAGATACTGATAAACACAGACACTGGCCGCGCCAGGAGGCCTCTGATCGCAGTCGAGAACGGCCGCGCGCTCGTGACAGAAGATCAGGTGGATAAGGTCAGGTCTGGGGAGACGAACTTCGACGACCTCGTCAAATCAGGCCTCGTGGAGTACCTGGATGCTGAAGAGGAGGAGAACAGCCTCATTGCCATCTGGGAGGAGGACATAACCCCTGAGCACACCCACCTGGAGCTCGATCCTTCCCTGATCCTGGGAATTGCTGCAGGCCTTGTGCCCTACCCTGAGCACAACGCCAGCCCAAGGAACACGATGGGCGCAGGAATGATCAAGCAGTGCCTTGGCATGTCCATGGCCAACATGAAGCTGAGGCCCGACACCAGAGGCCACTACCTGAACACTCCCCAGAGGGCGATAGTCCGCACTAGGACTTCTGCTGCCATCGGCTTTGACCAGAGGCCTGCAGGCCAGAACTTCGTGGTGGCAGTTCTCGCTTACGAGGGCTATAACATTGAAGATGCCCTGGTCATGAACCGCGGCTCAATCGAGCGCGGCCTCGCCCGCTCACACTTCTTCAGAGTCTCTGAGGCCGAGGAGAGGAAGTACCCCGGAGGCCAAGAAGACAAGTTCGAGATACCGGACATCGAGGTGCGCGGCGCCAGAGGCTCGGAATCTTATGAGCAGCTCGACGACGACGGGCTTGTAAACCCGAACGCCTACGTGGGGCCAAACGATGTCCTGGTGGGAAAGACAAGCCCGCCGAGGTTCCTGGAGGAGCCAAGCGAGTTTGGAATAACTCCACAGCAGAGGAGAGAGACCTCTGTGACCATGCGTTCTAATGAGAAGGGCGTAGTCGACATGGTCATTTTGACAGAGTCTTCAAACGGCAACCGCCTGGCCAAGGTCAAGACCAGAGACCAGAGGGTGCCTGAGCTTGGAGACAAGTTCGCTTCAAGGCACGGCCAGAAGGGAGTCGTGGGCCTGATCGTGCCCCAGGAGGACATGCCCTTCACTGAATCTGGGATCGTCCCGGACCTTCTCTTAAATCCGCACGCAATTCCCTCAAGGATGACTGTGGGACACGTCCTTGAGATGATCGGGGGGAAAGTCGGGTCACTAGAGGGCAGGTTCGTGGATGCGACTGCATTTTTGGGCGAGAACGAGCCTGACCTTAGAGGTGCTTTAACCAAGTTCGGGTTTGCGCACACTGGGCGCGAGATACTCTACAACGGGGCCACAGGGGAGCAGATCATGGCAGACCTCTTCGTTGGGGTCATCCTGTACCAGAAGCTCTACCACATGGTCACGGGAAAGATGCATGCTCGGTCGCGCGGTCCAGTTCAGGTCCTGACCAGGCAGCCAACTGAGGGCCGTGCAAGAGAAGGCGGCCTCAGGTTCGGAGAGATGGAAAGAGATGTCCTGATCGCACACGGCGCAGCTCTCGCCTTAAAAGAGCGTCTGGTCGACGAGTCTGACAAGGTAACTGAGCTCGTGTGCAGCCACTGCGGTATGATTGCCATCCACGACAAGAGGAGAAACGCGGACTTCTGTCCTGTCTGCGGCGCAGACACTGAGATCTATCCTGTTGAGATGAGCTATGCCTTCAAGCTGCTCCTCGATGAGATAAAGTCGCTGGGAGTAGCTCCTCGCCTGATACTGGAGGATGCCGTCTGAGGCAGGTGCTAAAATGACAGTTCCAAAGAGAATCGGAAGGATACTTTTCGGGCTCATTTCACCCCAGGAATTCAGGAAGATGAGCGTGGTGAAGATAATTACCGCCGACACCTACGACGACGACGGTTTCCCGATAGAGATGGGGCTCATGGACCCAAGGCTCGGAGTCATAGACCCAGGCCTGCGCTGTCGTTCGTGCGGCGGGAGGCCTGGAGAGTGTCCTGGCCACTTCGGCCACATAGACCTCATCGCCCCTGTGATCCACGTGGGCTTTGCAAAGCTTGTGAGAAAGCTTCTCAGGGCGATATGCAGGGACTGCTCAAGGCTCATGCTCCTGGACAAGGAAAAGGAGATGTACTTGACCCAGATCAGGACCCTGGAGCGGTTGGGACAGCCCACAGACGAGATTGTGAACAAGGTCTTTGCAGAGGCCAGAAAGCACAAGAACTGCCCGTACTGCGGAGCAGCTCAGCAGGAGATCAAGTTCGAGAGGCCGCTGTCCTACATAGAGGAGGGCCACAAGCTGACGCCCTCTGACATCAGGGACAGGTTCGAGAAGGTGCCCGACGAGGACATCGAGGTCATGGGCATGAACCCAGACACTGCCAGGCCTGAGTGGATTATTCTGACAGTGCTTCCAGTGCCTCCTGTCACGATGCGGCCCTCGATCACCCTTGAGAGCGGCCAGAGGAGCGAGGACGATCTGACCCACAAGCTGGTGGACATAATCAGGATCAACCAGCGCTTTCAGGAGAACCGCGAAGCGGGCGCTCCTCAGCTCATCATCGAGGACCTCTGGGAGCTTCTCCAGTACCACGTGACCACCTTCCTCGACAACACAGTCTCAGGCGTGCCCCCTGCGCGGCACAGGTCCGGGAGACCTTTAAAGACCCTCTCTCAGAGGCTCAAAGGCAAAGAGGGAAGGTTCAGGGGGTCGCTGTCAGGAAAGAGGGTCAACTTCAGCGCCAGGACTGTGATCTCTCCTGACCCTAACCTCAGCATAAACGAGGTAGGAGTGCCATTGGAAATAGCGATGGAGCTCTCGGTTCCAATGATCGTCAACAACAGGAACAAGGAGCTAGTCAAGACCTTTGTGCGGCGCGGTCCAGATCGCCATCCGGGCGTGAACTACGTCACCAGGGTCGATGGCAGAAGGGTCAAGGTCACTGACAAGAACTGCGAGGAGGTCGCAGAGCAGCTTGAAAGCGGCTGGAAGATAGACCGCCAGCTCACTGACGGAGACATAGTCCTGTTTAACAGGCAGCCATCTCTTCACAGGATGTCTATCATGGCCCACAGGGTCAAGGTCATGCCCTTCAAGACGTTCAGGCTAAATCCAGCTGTGTGCCCGCCTTACAACGCAGATTTCGATGGGGACGAGATGAACCTCCACGTGCCCCAGAACGAGGAGGCCAGAGCCGAAGCCGAGATCCTCATGCGCGTTCAGGAGAATATTTTGTCCCCCAGGTTTGGCGGACCCATCATAGGAGGGATACACGACTACGTCACAGGGTCGTTCCTCCTGACACATGGAAACAAGCCTGTGGACAGAAAGGGCATAATGGAGCTTTTAAAGAAGTTCGATATGCCTGAGCTTCCCAAGCCCAAGGGCTACATAGACGGCGAGCCCTACTGGACTGGAAAGCAGGCTTTCTCCATGGTCCTTCCAAAGGGGCTCAACCTGACCTTCAAGGCAGACTTCTGCATGAACTGCGACACATGCCAGATGGAGGCGTGCGAGCACGACGCCTACGTGATCATAAGAGACGGCGAGCTCATACAGGGAACGATCGATGCAGAAGCCGTCGGAGCCTTCAAGGGCAAGATCACTGACAGGGTGATCAAGCAGTACAACCCAACAGTTGCATCCAAGTTCCTGGATCAGATGACGCTTCTGGCTCTTCGCGGCATAATGTTCTCAGGATTTTCCTTCGGAATAGATGACGAGGACATTCCAAAGCCTGCAGCAGACCAGATAAATGAGACCACGCGGACTGCCAGGGAGAACGTCCAGAAGCTCATCGAAGCCTACAAGAACGATGAGCTTGAGCCGCTTCCTGGACGAACTCTGGACGAGACGCTGGAGATGCGCATAATGCAGACCCTGGGAAAGGCCAGGGACACAGCAGGCAAGATCGCAGGAAAGTACCTGGGACTTGACAACTCAGGAGTGGTGATGGCAGTCTCCGGCGCCAGAGGCTCGATGCTCAACCTCACTCAGATGGCTGCGTGCGTTGGCCAGCAGTCTGTGCGTGGAGAGCGCATCCGCCGCGGCTACGCAGGCAGGACGCTTCCTCACTTCAAGCGCGGCGACCTTGGGGCTGAAGCGCACGGCTTTGTAGAGTCGAGCTACAAGAGGGGGCTGTCCCCTACCGAGTTCTTCTTCCACTCAATAGGTGGCAGAGAGGGCCTCGTGGATACTGCCATTCGTACCTCTCAGAGCGGTTACCTGCAAAGAAGGCTAGTCAATGCACTGCAGGACCTGGAGGTAAAATACGACGGCACTGTGCAGGAGACCCGCGGGATGATAGTCCAGTTCACATACGGCGAGGACGGGGTCGACGCTTCCAGGCGCGACTACGCAAGCCCGGATAACGTGAAGCGCGTGATTGGCAGGGTGCTGAACAAGGAGGCCTAAAGAGGCATGCTCTCACAAAAAGAGGTCCAAAAGAGGCTAGATGAGCTGACTTTGCCGCCATCCATAGTGGACTCGCTTAAAAGCGGCCTCGATGGATTAGATGTGACTGAAGAGCAGCTGAGCGAGATCGTAGACCAGGTCTCGTCAGACTTCAACCGCTCCAGAGTTGAGCCCTGTGAGGCAGTGGGAGTGGTCGCAGCTCACTCGATTGGCGAGCCAGGAACTCAGATGACCATGAGGACCTTCCACTACGCAGGCGTGGCTGAGATCAACGTCACTTTGGGTCTCCCAAGGCTAATCGAGATCGTGGATGCGAGGAAGATCCCAAGCACTCCAACGATGACCATAAGGCTGACAGACGAGTATGCCCATGACCGCGATCTTGCCAGGGAGGTGGCCTGGGGAATCGAGTCCACATCCATACTCCACCTGGGATCGATTGCAACCGACCTTGCTGAGATGAACGTGATAATAGAGCTCAACCCAGGAGCCCTTGATCAGCGCAAGATCACTGCAGAAGAGGTGGCTGAAAGGCTGCGCGAGGAGACAAGCCTCTCTGTAGACCAGAGGGGAGACACTCTGGTCATGGCGCCGGATGAGCCGTCTTACCGCGAACTCCTCCAGCTCGTGGAGAAGATCAAGAAGCTCTCTTTAAAAGGCATAGAGGGCATAAAGCGCGTGGTCATAAGAAAGGAGGGAGACGAGTACATCCTCTACACTGAAGGCTCGTCTTTGAGGAAGGTAATGCAGTTCGATGGCGTGGACCCTGCCAGGACCAAGACAAACAATATAAATGAGATTGGCGAGGTGCTAGGCATCGAGGCTGCGAGAAACGCCATAATAAACGAGGCTACAGACACGCTGCGCGAGCAGGGCCTTGTGGTGGACGTCAGGCACATCATGCTCGTGGCAGACATCATGACCGTGGACGGAGAGGTCAAGCAGATTGGACGCCACGGAGTTTCAGGCCAGAAGGCCTCGGTTCTGGCCAGAGCTGCCTTCGAGGTCACAGTGAACCACATCTTAGATGCTGCTGTCAGAGGGGATGTGGACGACCTCAAGGGAGTCACTGAGAACGTGATAGTAGGACAGCCGATACAGCTCGGCACAGGCGACGTAAAGCTAGTCGCAAAGAGATGAGGTAATTAGATGATAAACGTAGATAGGGCGCTAAGAAGTTCGATCAGAACGGGAAAAGTGGTGCTTGGATCAAATAAAACTATTGAGACGGGTCTGAAAGGCTCAGCAAAGCTCATAATATACGCTAGCGACTGCCCTTCAGACGTGCGCTCTCAGATTGAGACCATAGATGTACCCGTCTACAGTTACCAGGGTATGGGCAAGGATCTTGGATCTGCCTGTGGGAAACCCTTCTCTGTGGCCACCCTAGCAGTTATCGAGCCGGGTGACTCGGAGATAATGGCTCTGCTGCGGGAGATCCGGGGTGTCCAGAATGAGTGAGTTCAAGCTCACCACAGAGGGAATAAGATACATAGCTCTTTTTGAGAGCCTGACCGGCGGAATGGCCAGGGACTGCGTCGTGGACGCCGACAACGACAGGATAATCTTCGTCATAAAGAAAGGGGACATGGGCGCAGCCATAGGCAGAAAAGGCAGCAACATAAACCGGGTCAAGAAGTCGGTGGGAAAGCAGATCGAGATCGTAGAGTACAGCGATAACGTAAACGAGTTCCTTGAGAACCTCTTTCAGCCAGCCGCTATAAAGAACGTGATGGTAGTAGACAAGAACAATAAGCGATTGGCTTATGTAGAGGTAGCAAATAAGGATAAGGGCATTGCCATCGGTCGCGATGGTCGCAACATACTTAAAGCCAAGATGCTAGCCCAGAGGCATCACGGCGTTGACGACATCATAATCCAATAAGTTTGATTTAACTCTTGATTCAATAGGTGAAATGAATGGGAAAGGGAATGTATGCAGCCAGGAAACTGGAAGGTGATAGGAAAAACTTGAGATGGAGCGATCCTCATTACATCAGGCGCGCATCCGGGCTCAAGATCAAGGCAGACCCCCTAGGCGGTGCGCCCATGGCCAGGGGAATAGTGCTGGAGAAAGTAGGCGTTGAGGCCAAGCAGCCTAACTCTGCCATAAGAAAGTGCGTCAGAATTCAGCTCATCAAGAACGGACGCCAGGTCACAGCTTTCGCTCCTGGGGATGGAGCCATAGGCTTCATAGACGAGCACGACGAGGTAGTCGTCGACCGAATAGGCGGAAGGATGGGCAGGTCCATGGGAGACATCCCTGGAGTCAGGTTCAAGGTCATTGCTGTAAACAACGTCTCATTAGATGAGATGGTCAGAGGAAGAAAGGAGAAGCCTGTGAGGTGATTTTCGTGAAGGTATTTGGCAAGTGGGACCCAGCAGAGATAGACATCGCCGACCTGAGCATAAAGGGATACATGAACATCACCCCAAAGGCGGTCATGCACTCAGGCGGAAGGCACGCAAAGCAGCAGTTCAAGAAGTCAGAGCAGCATGTAGTGGAGAGACTGGTCAATAAGTTGATGAGGAAGGAGAAGAACACAGGCAAGAAGATCAAGGCCTATGGAATAGTCGAGGAGGCCTTCGACATCATCAACAAGAGGACCAAGGAGAACCCGCTCACAGTGCTCGCAAGGGCCATATCAAATGCAGGACCAAGAGAAGAAGTGGTCAGGCTCAAGTATGGCGGAATTACTGTGCCTAAAGCCGTGGATACAGCTCCTCAGAGGAGGATAGACACAGCCCTGATGCTCATAACCAAGGGAGCATGGCAGTCCTCTTTCAAGGCCAAGCGCTCTGCAGCAGAGGCGCTGGCTGACGAGATCATAGGCGCTGCAAACTACGATGTCAGAAGCTTTGCCATAAACAGAAAGGACAGCATAGAGCGCGTGGCAAAGGCAGCAAGGTAATTTCAGGCAAAGAAGATAAAGGCGCAGAGATGCGCCGACTATTTTATATTTGGCTTTAGTTCAAAACTTTAGTTCA
>CAZXDN010000024.1:17071-27192 GCA_964639235.1 uncultured Methanotrichaceae archaeon
GCGCAGAGATGCGCCGACTATTTTATATTTGGCTTTAGTTCAAAACTTTAGTTCAGGGCTTAGCAATGTCTTGAATTCGCCTTAATTTTGTGCCACTTCGATCCATTAACATGCATTCAGGTATCGGTTTCCAGTGATATATGAGTCCAAAATTCCAAACTCTCAGGACCTGCATGGTATACAGTATCGTGGGCCAATTGTTATATGAGTGGATGATTAAATAACCTTGAGACAATGAGTGCCTTTAGGACATCGATACAGAAGAACCTCACAGGCGGCTATCAGCGAGATTTGCCTTCTCTAAAGGGTGCATCAGTGGGCCGTTATATCTATTCAATAGGTTCACTGAGGTTTGAGCTGGAAGAGAAGTTCAGCAAGATAATGCACGAAGATTTGAGTTTGGGCTCTCAAGTCTCTTATGTAGGGAACAGGCCGATTCCCTTCCTGAGAATCTACAGATATAAAGAGGCGTTTTCTCTAAATTTTGTTAACTATTTCCTGAAGAAATTTGGGGCAAGCTCAGAGGACTATGTTTTTGATCCGTTCTCTGGTCTGGGTACCACAGCCTTTACCTCGATGCTTAACGGAGTCCATTCTGTTGGAGTTGATAGGTTACCCATTGCTTATTTCGCTTCAAGGACATTGCCCTTGTTCACTCTGTTAAATGAGGGCGAGGTGATCGATAAATGGAACGCGATTATGCCTTCGGTGAATGAAAAAGCTCCTGCTATAGTCGCATCAGATGTATCTATCATGAAGGTGGCCTTTGAGGGCGAAGTTCTCTTAAAGCTGCGCAAGATAAAGTCTGCTATCGATGAATTGCCCAATCCCTATCATGACATCTTGCTCTTGGTTTTCTTTTCTGTGCTGGAAGAATGCAGTCTAACCTCAAAAGATGGACAATTTCTGAGGCTAGAGCGCGATAAAGTGACGTCAGATCCGCTCAGAGCAATTGGAATTAAGATCGCCCAAATCGAAGAGGATATAAGGCGTTTTAAGTTGCTTTACCCCAAGAATGTCGAGGCACAGCGTCCTATGCCTGATATCTATCCGGGAGATACGAGGGATTTGTCCAACATACAATTTAAGAAACGTCCTACGATTCTAATTACCTCGCCTCCATATGCCAACAGGTACGATTACACGAGATCTTACTCTCTGGAGCTATGCTTTCACTTCGTCAAGAGCTTCGACGAGCTGAAGGATCTGCGATTTGGGATATTGAGGTCGCATATTGAGTCCAAAATAGAGGTTGGTGAACGATCTCCGCATCCAGCGGTCACAGAAGTCTTAGATGCACTGGGCAAGAAGGACTTGAATAATCCCAAGATACCAAGCATGATCACAACCTACTTCATAGATATGCAAAAAGTCATACGGGAATGGTTCAGGGTTCTTGCCCCTGGAGCGAAGGTGGCCATGGTGGTGGATAACGTCAGGTTTGAGGGCGAGCTAATTCCAGTTGATCTCATTTTATCGGATATGGCTGAGGACGCAGGTTTTTTGGTCAAGGAGATTATAGTGGCCCGTTACAAAGGCAACAGCTCTCAGCAAATGAGGAAATATGGCAAAGTTCCTGTGAGAGAGAGCGTTGTAGTCTGGCAGAGGCATGCGTAGTGGCATCGAAGAGAGATAGCTGGCTAAGCGATCAAGTTACTAAGAGCGCCTTCTTTCATCAGAGGCTTCACGAATGGGGATTATTGGAGGTTGCCGACGACCTTGAGCAGGTTAAGGGACAAGATCTCGAATGGTCCAGGGAGGATCTAGGCATCACTGAAAACGCTTGGAACAAGGTCATCCATAATGGCATTAAACCTGTAAGGGTCTTTGCTCATCCAGCAGTCTTAAATCAGGACTCCAGGAGGGTGAGCTACTACAGGATGCTATCTATGGTCTCTCAAAAGTCCATGGGCAATGTGGGTTTGAGCGTTGCGAGCTATGAGTGTGATTCAAAAATCCTCAAAGATGACCATTCAATAAAGATCGCCAGGCACCTCAATTCTATCATCTGTATGCTGATTGAGTCTGATGAGTCGGTAAATGAGAGGGAGTTCGATATTTGGCGTGGCATGGCTGCGGGATCGCAGGCTCAAGGATCTTGGCTTAACGATAAAGGCGATACAGCAGAAGGAATGATAAAATGGCTGATCTCTAAGAGGCTTACGGAGAGGAAAATCTTGGCCCATGAATCTTCCCAAGGAAAGAACAAGGAGCTGAAGCTGGAAGACGGAAGAGTCATAATAATGGGCAAGGAGCCAGATGTTGCCATTAAAAAAGGTGACCGTATACTTGTGGCAATAGAGATCAAAGGCGGAATTGATACTGCTGGTGCCCTAGAGCGATTTGGAGCCGCTTTAAAGAGCCTAAACAGGGCTAAGCAGGAAAACCTCGATTCTATAACTGTTCTGATAGTCCATGTGGCATCTATAACGGATACGGCAAATGGGGAGATTGATGGCAGCAAGAGCATAGACTATCTTTTCACGATTGGAGGTCTTGTTAGCGAAGAGGCAAATAGAGATAAATTTTTCAAGGTTATGGGCATATGATTGTGATTGGTGGCTCCTATGCGTATGACTTCAAGTTTGCGCCAGAGGCCGTCAGCAGCGCAAATTCAGTGAATTCTCTAAGTTCTCACTCGATTCAGTCATGCTGTTGAGCCTCTGCTGCAGTCTTGATGAGTGGTCTCAGGCCCGGTTTGGTCTGTGTGCGGCCTCGCTCCAATAGGAACAATTATAAAGCAGAGATCTCATTCAAATAGGTCGTGCCGGGGTGGCAGAGCGGACAATTTCTTCTCGCTTATGGGCGGAAGAAGTTCATACGCGGCAGGCTCGAGACCTGTTGTCCCTTCCAGGGACGCTTGGGTTCAAAATGGCCTTGGTCGATGAAGACGGCCATGAAAATCCCAACCCCGGCGCTTTAAATTTACGATAAACGAGGCGATGATAATGGCCCGATTCCCAGAGGCTGAAAAGAGAATTTTAAACCTGAAGATATGCATGAACTGCAACGCGCGAAACCCCATAAGGGCAACTAGATGCCGGAAGTGCGGGTATAAAGGCCTGAGAATGAAGTCCAAGGAGAGCAGGTCGGCTTAAAAGAGCATGAGCATTTCAGTAGGCCCTGCTGAGGCCAGGCTCGTGGAGGCAGTTGCCAAGACGGGCTGTGCCCACCTGACGTTAATAGATCCGGACTCCCAGAGGCCTGAGGTTGCGGGATCGATGGCTAAGGCTGCAGCAGAGGGCGGCACAGATGCCATCATGGTCGGAGGGTCGGTTGGGGCTTCTGGATTGGTCCTGAAAGAGACTGTAGACGAGATAAAGTTGAGGACAGACCTGCCAGTCATCCTCTTTCCGAGCAGCTCCGCGGGGCTGTGCGAGAATGCAGATGCAGTCTTCTTCATGAGCCTCCTAAATTCGCGCTCCACCGGCTACCTGATAGAAAACCAGGCGCTTGGTGCGCCGATGGTCTTCAGGTACGGCCTGGAGCCCATACCCATGGCTTACATCATAGTTGAGCCTGGAGGCACAGTGGGCTGGGTAGGCGACGCAAGAATGATTCCCAGAAAGAAGCCTGAGATCGCTGTGGCCTATGCCCTGGCAGGAAAATATCTTGGTATGCGTCTTGTCTACCTGGAGGCAGGGTCAGGCGCAGACTCGCCAGTGCCTGTTCAGATGGTTGGGGCTGTGAAGAGGGCAATTGGGGACGCTCTTCTGATTGTCGGCGGCGGAATTAGAAGTGGAGAGTCAGCAGCTGAGGCCGTCCGCGCTGGCGCCGACATGATTGTTACAGGCACGGCTGTAGAGAACTGCGAAGACATAGCTTCCTTCATAAGAGAGGTCTCCTCTGCCATGAAGGGTGCCAGGGCTGTGAAATGCCATCAGAGCTAAAAGCCTTTTTAGAGGAGAATGATCTAGACGGCCTTCTCCTCGTTGGAGACAGCTTCTGCGATTCAGATATCTTCTATCTATCCAAGTTCCTCGCCACAGACAGGTTTGCGCTTCTGGCATCTGACGAGGTCACTATACTCATCTCTTCAATGGAGAGAGAGAGGGCAGTTTTGGAGTCCTCTGCTGACGAAGTTACAAGCCTCTCCAATTACGATATGAAGGGAAAGTTCAGGGCTTTGGGAAACTACAACGACGCTTACAGCTCAGTTCTCTCAGAGTTCCTGGAGGAACGATCTGTGAGGCATTTGGGCGTTCCCATGAGATTTCCTGCAGGCCTCTACAAAGCCCTCCTGAAGTCTTTTGAGATCTCGATTGTGGAAAGCCCGGTTCTCGACTGGCGCGCGGTCAAGACTCCAGATGAGATAAGGCAGATCTCTGAGGTCCAGAGGGCCTGCGAGGCTGCAATGGATGCTGCATCAGGCCTGATATCGAGATCTGTTCCTAAAGGAGGAATCCTCTATTCTGCTGGAAGCCCTCTTACCTCTGAGAAGGTCAGAGGAGCAATAGAGGTTGCCCTCTTGGAGCGGGGCTGCGAGGCAGCTGAGACTATAGTTGCAGGCGGAGTGCAGTCCTCGAACCCACACGCGCTTGGGACAGGCCCGCTTCCTGCAGACGCTCCAATAGTCATAGACATATTTCCTAGGTCCAAGTCCAGCAGGTACTTCGCAGACATGACCAGGACGGTCCTCAAGGGCGAGCCAAGCCCTGAGCTGCTGGAGATGTACGATGCAGTCCTGGCTGCCCAGATGGCTGGCCTAAAGGCGATCAAGGCTGGAGTATCTGGCCAAGATGTCCACGCGAAGGTCTCAGATGCCTTCGACGAGCGCGGCTACAAGGAGAGAGCAGATAAGGGCTTCACCCACTCCACTGGCCACGGCGTGGGCCTGGACATACACGAGGAGCCATCTCTAAGCGAGGTCGGAGGTCTATTGTATGAGAACAACGTCGTCACTGTGGAGCCGGGCCTCTACTATCCTGAAATAGGCGGGATAAGGCTCGAAGACCTGGTGGTCGTGACCCGCGAGGGCTGCGATAACCTGACCTCCTTTGAGAAGAGATTTGTGCTCTGAAGTTCACTATTCTGAGAGGTTATATCAAATGGATGCCGATGTGCTCGAAAAATACAGGAAAGCTGGAAAGATCTTGTCCCAGGTGCTTGCTGAAGCTGCGCCCAAGGTACAGGTGGGAGCCTCTCTGCTGGAGGTGGCTGAGCTGGTCGAGGGCGCGACCAGGGAGCTGGGAGGAGAGCCAGCGTTTCCCTGCAATATTTCCCTTAATAGGATCGCAGCCCACTACTCTCCAGGACCAGATGATGAGAGCGTCTTTGGAGAGGACATGGTCAAGCTCGACGTGGGAGTACACGTCGATGGCTACATAGCAGACGCAGCAGTCACAGTGGACTTAAGCGGCCACCCAGACATGGTGGATGCTTCAAGGGCTGCGCTCGACGCTGCAATCGAGCTTGTCGCCCCTGGAGTGAGCACTGCAACTATTGGCGCTGCAATAGAGAGCACTATTGAAGGGTATGGTTACAAACCTGTGGGAAACCTGACCGGCCACGGCCTGGAGAGATACAGCGCGCACGCTGAGCCCACAGTGCCAAACAAGGCCCTGGCAGTTGGAGCCAGAATTCTCTCCATTGGAGATGTGATAGCAATAGAGCCCTTTGCTACAGATGGCATGGGCAGAATCACAGAGGGGCCCTCTGTGGAGATATTCGGGTTTTCAGGAAGAAGGCCTGTCAGATCCAAAGAGGCCAGAGAGCTTTCAAAGAAGATACAGGAGACCTATAGGGAGCTTCCCTTCGCCAGAAGGTGGCTGAAGGGCGAGAGGATAGACTATGCTCTCTCGCAGCTTCTGAGGTCAGGAGTAATACACCGCTATCCAATTCTCTGGGAAGTGGAAGGAGCGCTGGTCTCACAGGCCGAGCATACAATGATCGTGACTGAGAACGGCTGTGAGGTCACCACCAGGGCTTAAGCCTCCTCATCGCAGGTTGTGCCGTCGTCCTCCTTGTAGCTGTCGTCTCCTATCATCGCAGCTGAGATGGCATCTATTCCATCCAGGAGTTCTGCGGCCAGTGAGTAGTCCAGGTCTGCCATGACCTCTTCTGGCAGGCTCTCTCCTCCTATCACTCTGGCTCCCACCTGGCTCAAGAGGTCGAAGACCTCGTCGATCTTATCTGATTTCTCTGCAGCTATCGCCTCTTTCACCATCTTCTGCAGCGCAGCGTCCTTGGAGTAGTCTCCTGCAATGTAGCGCTGGCAGGAGACGAAGACTGCTGCAAGCGAGGTCTTGAGGGAGTCGAGCATCATGTCTGCGTCTTCCCCAAGGCTCTCATGCTCTTCAGAGATTATGTTCCTGATATTGTCTATCTCTGAGATGGCCTCATCGGGCTTGATGATCTCCCTCTCCCACCTGGCTATGATCTTGAGACAGGCGAGGACCACGTCATCCATTATGTATACGAAGATGGCCCCTGAGTTCTTCTCTTCAGACTGGGGCATGGTGAACTTGCTCTCTTTTACCTTATTGATCCAGTTAAGCCAGCGCTTCTTGGTGTAGAACTCTTCCTTCATAAAAATCACCCAAATATGATCCGAATGTAAGTCTTCTCAACTTGTAAGCCTCTTCAGCGGCATGTGTCTACCAGGGCCACCCTCTCTATCACCAGGTCGGGGATCTTGTCTCTGCCTGCAGCCCGGACCTCTTCCTCGGTTATGCCAAAGGCGGCCTTGAGAGCGTCCTCGTCAAATGAGCATCCCAGACCGTCTGCTTCCAATATCCCTGAGAGGTCTGGCGTTTCTTGATGGTCGCCCTCTCCATCGGGGGAGATCACCACCACAGCCGCTCTCTTGGTCTGGCCAGATAGGCCCATGCAAAGCGCACGCTCGATCTGTCTCTGGCCTGAGGCATATCTCAGGACCTCGACACCCAGATCCTTGGCTATATTTCTCCTCTCAGAAAACGCCAGTAGGGCCTTCTCTGCTGCGAAGGTCAAATGCCTTTGAGAGGCCACCTTGCTTGCATCCAGGACCTGGATCACACATCCAGATCTGGACTGAACCTTCTTCAGCTCGTCTATGAGCCTGGCCTTATCCCTGATCGCCGGTCTGCCGAAGAGAAGGCAAATCTCGCTCATCTTCTGCCTTGTCTGGCAGAGAAGTTTAAAATCTTGCGGTTGCAGCAAGAGATGCCTTTATATACCGTAAGTTCCAGTCAAGACCCCATCTGCATCTGCTCTTCTGAGATCTGTCTTTGGGAATTTTCAGGAGTTTTTATACCAGGCGTCGCGACGACTTAATGCAGGATGGATAAGGATATGCAGCAAAGATATACGCGATTTAAATGCGGCTTAAAATCGAAGAGCAGGGCAGCCTTTCTGCCCAAATACTCATGTGACTAAAGGTTAGATGGTTTTTGAGATCACACTAGGCCAGCGCGCTGAAGCCTCAGAAGATCGGCGGTGTTGAGCTTCTCTCCCTGCCTGAAGTGGGTCATTATCTCTTCGGCTTCCTTCTTTGCGACTTCCTTGGCCCGGTCTTCCCTGCTGTCGCGGTTCTTCTTCTTGAGGCCAACAATGACCTTATCGAAGTCCCTGACCTCTCTTTGGGTCCTGATGAACTCTTTATGCTGCTCATCAGCGGATTCCTGGGCCTTGACGAACTCCTTGTGCGCTGCATCTGCCTCTGCCCTGGTCTGATCTGCCTCTTTGAAAGTGGCGATCATCTGGTCGTGGTATTCCTGGGCAAGCTCAGCGAACTTGGTGACGTCTTCGTGGTGCTTTGAAGCCTCATCTCTTAAGGCCTGAGCTTCGTCAAGAAGCTTTCTCAGCTCATCGTTCTTCTCTAGCTGCTCTTTCCTGGACCTGAACTCTGCATGAAGCGAGGCGATCTTGTCCACGAGCTGCTTTTCCTTGTCAGGGCTCAAGACCTCTGTCTGCTGCCTGAACTCAAGGTGATCGATCTCCCTTCTGAGGTCCTTTATCGATCTGTCGCCAGTCAAGTTATACTTCTTTCGAATATCGTCTATCCTGGCATAGAGCTCGTTGGTCTTCTCGTTGAACTCGTCCCTCTTCAGCTTGGCCTCAGCCACGTTCTTGTTGTTCTCGTCCCTGAGCTTCTTCAGCTCCTGGGCCTTCTCTATAAGCTCTTTGGTGGCCTTGTTGAGTTCATTCCTCTTTTGAGCCCACTTAGATGCCTCAGCATTTAGTTGGCTCCTCCGATCCTTATATGCAAAGGACTCCTGCCTCAGTTTGGCTTTCTTCTCTTCCAGTTCTGCCAGCATCCCCCGTTTGTCCTCCTGTTCCAGCACAAGCGGCTGGGGTTAGATCGTGCTCCTGATGGAGCTCTCGCCCGTAGGCGAAACGCTTCCTAACGGCACTATACGTGTGGGGTTTATCGCATGCTTATGTATCGATCTGATCAGGCGTTTATCCAGACAAGCTTCTGCAAATTCGATCCTGGCTGGAGCGCTCTGTCCGCATGGGCAAGCTCTCCCAGAATCCGACCAGTGTTACCCGATCGCAATCGCCAAAAGATAACCTGCTCGAAAGATCGATGTGGGTGGGCATGTTGCAAGATCTTGATCAACCCTTAACGTATTAACCTTTTGGTTATGGCGTTTTCCTCCCATAAGTTCTATCCAGCTGCAGAAGCCATTCTGATGTCAGACTGCCCATATGCCCTGTTTTCTTAGAATGTCATCCTTTCTAGGATATGATCTAATTATCTTTTATTTATTCTATTTCTTTCTAATATCGGCGATCGACTATTTATCCCCATCTCCTTGATGAATTGTCTTCAAAACTAAATATATTTAGCATAATTGCCTCATTTGTTATCCATGTTATCGGCCTGCAGTCTCTCCCATATGGCGGGGTTTTAAGGCCTCTGCCCTTCTATGCTCAGGTCGCGCGGATGTGCAGATCTATTCAGACTTGGGGAAAATTTTTTCCATCTCTCATGCGATGCAATTCCTTGTCTCGACTGAGCCTTGTGATGTGTTGAATTGGACTGTCAGCCCTTGGCTTTTTGGCTTGACTGATCTATGTTACGTATATATAGTACGATCAACAGATTAAAATAGGTGAGTTGCATTAAAGAAGATAGATCATAAAGGAGAATAGATTTATTCACTTTAGATGGAGGGATTGATCTGAGGAAGGTTTTGATTGCAGCGTTGATCGTCGTCGCTCTCTGCGGCGTGTCGGCGGCGACGACCTATTATGATACTACGGTTCCAGCAATGTACCCCTTAAGTTCCAAGTATGCGAGCGATGTAAGGGAGTCAAATATAACCTTTAACTTCGAGCAGAGCGTGCAGGGCAATGGCTACTTCATGGCTTACAAGTATGCCAAGGCTGGCAACGTCGAGTTCACGGAGTACGAACACGGCAGTGGCTCAGTGGACAGCGAATCTGTGCTCTATTCTCAGGAGTACTCTGTCACAACCAAAGACGGTGATATCAACGAGTTCAACCAGTCCTGTGTCACCTACAAGGCAGATAACAACCTGGTCTACGCACCTATGAAGATCGCAGTTGGCACTGGCTACTATGCAGCAAGCCCGCTGATCTACGATTCTCTCCTCAAGGAGAAGACCTGGGTGAAGAACAGGCGCTCTGACACAGTGATGCACCATGAGATAGAGTACGCCCACGCTATTGACAAGAACATCGATGTCATAGTCAAGGAGAAGTACAACTATACTCATGACCCAGAGTGGTTTGGTGTAGGCGCGACCAGGATGGTCATCAACGAGGACGTGACCGATGGCAAGATCCACATAGGTGTGCTGCAGGGCAACAACGCTCCAGTGGCAAAGGCATTGATCCCATCTGTTGGATTTGCCAACGCTCCGTCGATCACTGCCTGGAAGGATCCAGCCATTGAAGTAGATGAGGATTACTGGGGAACCTACCACATAGAGAAGAACATGACCCTTGAGGTGCCTTACAAGCGCACAGAGAAGGGTGCAGGCGACTGGCTGCCCTGCTGCTCAGGCGGATGGGCCAACATGGCTAAGGGTGACCAGAGCGGCTATGGAGCAAGCACAAAGAAGATCTTCGATTGTTCTTGCTATGAGGTTCCAACGGTAGCTGAGTTCCAGAGGACTTACTAGGGGATCTTTCTTCCCCTAATCTTCTCGTTTTTTGTCCTGTTTTTTGTC
>CAZXDN010000024.1:27292-35518 GCA_964639235.1 uncultured Methanotrichaceae archaeon
TTACTAGGGGATCTTTCTTCCCCTAATCTTCTCGTTTTTTGTCCTGTTTTTTGTCTTATATTTCGTTCTTGCATCTCATCTTTGTAGCCCATCTCAGGTTTTGGGAAAGCCTTAAAGCCCTGTAACCTCTCCTGTTTAAGGTGAACTTTCAGGAATGGGAGCCCATCTACATCGATATACTGGAGGACTTCGGCTTTTCCAGGGCCAGGGACGAGGAGGCCGCAGAAGAGCTCTCTGAGCTTCTAGGCTCTTTTGGCTCTGAGGAGAGGAGGCGCATTATAAGCGCTCTAAGCGATAGGCTCTCTGGCAAAAGGGCAGTTGTATGCGGCAACGCGCCGTCTCTTGCCTCTGATCTAGGATGCCTTATGTCAGGGGATGTCCCATCTGGCAGGCGTACTTTTGCGCTCGTAGCAGCAGATGGTGCCACATCAGCTCTTCTCAAAGCAGGCGTGGTCCCAGATGTGATTGTGACTGACCTGGATGGAGATGTCGAGGACATAATCAAATCCAAGTCGCTGGGCTCTTTAGTTGTGGTCCACGCACATGGAGACAACGTAGACCAGCTCAAGAGCTGCGTTCCAAGGCTTGGTTGCGTGATTGGCACGGCTCAGTCGAGGCCTTTGGGCCTGGTTGAGAACTTCGGAGGCTTTACTGACGGTGACAGGTGCGTCTTTCTGGCAAAGAGATTTGGATCATCCGAGATAGAGCTCATCGGCTTTGATTATGAGGACCCCGGAGTTACTCCGAGGAAGTCCAAGAAGCTCATATGGGCGAAAAGGCTCGTTGATATTGCTCTATCGGATCGTTGATTGGCTGAGTTTTGCTTCTAAAAACTTCGAAACTTCAGTCAAGGCCTTCTGTGCCACTGAGTCCAGGTCTCTGCTGGCGTCGACCTCAACAAACCTCTGGGGCTCGAGCCTTGAGAGCAGGATGAAGTTCTCTTCCACCTGCCTTAAGAAGTCCTCCCTCTCGAACTTTGCAGCAGATCCCTCTCTGGAGGCGATCCTCTTAACTGCAATCTCAGGATCGAGGGTGAAGAGAACTGTCAGGTCTGGGACCAGGTTCCAGGGCCGGTGTATGGACCTGATCCAGGATATTGGATCTTGGACTTCAGGAATTGCCCTTCTCAAAGTTGCGCCCTGGTAGGCGGCAGTGGAGTCTGAATACCTGTCTGAGATCACTATCTTCCCCATCTCAAGCGCCGGGATCACCACTCTTGCCAGGTGGTCTGCATGGTCAGCCATGAACAAAAACAGCTCCTCCAGGAGCTTTTGAACTGGCACTTCTTGTGCAGGCTCTTCAAGCTGCTTCCTCAAAATCGCGCCCACGTCTCCCCTCGTAGGCTCAGCTGTGAGCACCACGTCTCTGTCCTCCAGGCTATTCGCCAGCATCCTGCCCACGGTCGACTTGCCAGTGCCGTCTATGCCTTCGAGAGTTATCAGTGTGCCTCTCACGGCTTTCAATCATTATTATCGAGAAGATTAAACTGTCGCCCGATACTAACTCTGGGACGTCATCCTACGGTTTTTCCTCTGTCGGCCCAGTAAACCCTCGCAACGGGCGTCTGTACCGCATTTGGGTTGTCTCCTGGTCATAGGCAGACTGTAGTCAATATCCTACCACGAGGACCTATCAACGCGGATTGTTGTCCCTTTCTTGCACCGGCATTCACAGCAAAATTCCTTCTGAACTCGTGCCAGTCCTCTAAAAGGACATCACTTCAAGGCTGTGCCACTTTATAAACATGTCGCTCAAGACGAGTTTTGGTCGAAGAGCGGCTCTGGTTGCTCTCAATTGCCATGAGTTCGTTTGAGTGCTCCATGCCTGCGTCTCTGTGAGGTATCTCTGTCTTCTTTATGCCTGCTTTAGTAAGGTTTAAGTTGGAGTCCTACATTAACAATCCTGAGGTGCTTTATTTGGCCGACAAGATCTACGTAGTTGGGCACAAGAGTCCAGATACTGATTCCGTGACATCAGCAATAGCTTACGCGAACCTCAAGAACGCCATGAAGGCAGGAGAGTTCGTTCCAGCAGCTGCAGGCGACATCAACAACGAGACCAAGTTCCTCCTGGATTACTTCAAGGTTCCATATCCAGAGAAGCTCACTGACGCCACAGGCAAGCAGGTCGTGCTTGTTGACCACAACGAGATGGCCCAGGCAGTCGACAAGCTGAGCGAGGAGAACATAGTCGAGATCGTGGACCACCACAAGATAGGCGGCATAAAGACCGGAAAGCCGATCTTCTTCCTGAATGAGCCAGTGGGCGCCACAGGCGGCATAGTCGCGAAGCTCTATGAGCAGGCAGGCGTCTCCGTAACCAAGGAGATGGCAGGGCTCATGATGGCTGCAATCCTGAGCGACACAGTCCTCTTCAAGTCCCCAACCTGCACGCCCTCGGATAAGGCCTCTGTCGAGAAGCTGTCGAAGATCGCGGGCGTGGACCCAATGCAGTTCGGCCTGGAGATGCTCAAGGCCAAGAGCGATATCTCAACCAAGTCTGCTAAGGACATACTCATGGGCGACTTCAAGAAGTTCGACTTCTCAGGCGTCAAGTCTGGAGTAGGCCAGATAGAGGTCATGGATCTCACAGATCTAGCTCCCAAGAGGGCTGCCATTCTCGATGAGATGAACAAGATGAAGGATGCAGAGAAGCTGGACATGGTGGTCCTGATGCTCACAGACGTCATAAAGGAGGCAAGCGACATCCTCTTCGTGGGCAACGACAAGGCTGCTGTCGGCTTCGAGAAGGCATTCGGCGGAAAGATCGCCAACAACTCCATCTACAAGGAGAAGGTTCTCTCGAGGAAGAAGCAGGTCGTTCCTCCGCTTGAGTCTGCATTCAAAGCTTGATATTCAATTTCATATTAAAACGGGGAGTCCTCTCCCTGTTCTGTTTTAGGCCCGCTTTTTAAGGTTATCTCGAACTTATAGAACTTGATCTGAAGACCGCCGAGACTTCTGGCGCCGCGCCCTCTGACATCGCCTGGGCACAGGTGCGCTCAAGCTCGCGCGGCGGCCCTGCCAGCAAGCAGGACACTTCTGGATTCGTATCTCTGCCCTTTCTGGAATTATCTGCTCGGATGTGCGCCAGGCAGGTTCATCCTTATCAGCTGCTTAGAGAGATGTCTTCTGGCTGATGGAGGGACCTCGTAGAATCCCAGCTCGATCTCCCTTGGCAGCGCTTTTGCCTCTTTTCCCTCTGCCTTGGTGCGGCACTTCCTGCACCTGTAGCCCTGGTTCTTGCCTGAGGACTTCATGCGCCTGCCGCAGGAGGGGCATGTGGGAGCCTCCAGGGCTTCTCGGTTTGCCAGCTCCTTGATCTCAATCTTCTCCAGGTTGAGGGTTCCATCCTTGACTGCTCCATAAACCTCGACCTTGTCGCCTGGGGCGAGCTTTCTGATCACAGACCTGAAGTTCTTCGTTGGCTCAAAAGCTGCACATCTGAGCGATTTTTCATCATCTGCTATAGAGAAGAACGTGTGTCCCCCCTCTATGTCATGGGGGGCCTCGTCCACCCTTCCCGCCAGCCTGTAGCTCTGGCAGTCTTTCGCCTCTGAGATCTTCTCTCCCTGAAGGATGTGGGCATCTGTTCCCTGGTTTGTCAGGTACAGCACCTTCCTCTCCCAGGGCTCTGACCTGATGGCATCAAACGCCCTGTTTATGGCCGGGATGTCGTCTCCGCGCACGCCGAACAGGACTGGATCTCCTGAGTGTGGGGCAAACACTATCCTCCTGTTGTGGCAATCAACCGTGTCCCAGGTCCCTGGGTATGTCAGGCGGTCAGCCTCCCACACAGATTCGAGGTCTATCTCCCTTGGAGTTCCCCACCTGGAGGGATGGCGATAGGCTATCAGCTCGTAGGTGTGGTCCTCGAAGCTGGCTCCAACTGCCGCCAGTGCTCCTATGAGGCCGCGCCCTTTCTTGAGGCCTCTGTGCCAGACATCCTCAGATTCGAGCAGGTCTTTCGCGTCTTGGATCTGCAGTATCTCAGTTACGGCTCTCTTGTAGAACTCTCTGGCTCCTAAAGGGATCTCGTCTGCAGCCACCAGTCCGGGATTGGTATTTCTTCCTTTAAGGTCTGAGAACTCAAGAACTGTGCTCAGACACAGATCCCTCACCTGGTCGGGTTTGTCGGTCTCTACCTGGAATGCTATTGCAGCATTTCCCCTGGTCTTGAACTGGGCACAGGGATTGAGCCTCACCAGCTTTGGCATTCCCAAGACCTGGCCCAGGCATTGGACTCTATCCATCAGCACTGCAGCCAGGTAGGTGGTGCACAGCCCCCTCTCAGAATCGGTGTCGTCTATTCCAATGAACATGGTCAAACTTTAAATAGCGGGCTTACTCTGATATATAATGATGGATAAGGAGCTTCTCGCCACTCGAGTAGTCGAGGTGCTGAAGCAGGCCGGATTCGCGATCTCAGATCGCTGCTATCTAAGGCCGAGGAGCTTCGACCTCGCTGCGAGACAGGGAGATCTTCTAGTTCTGCTGAAGATACTCTCCAATATCGATGGGTTTAACGAGCGCACTGCTTTAGAGGTGCGAAGGCTCGCCAAGTATCTTCTAGGCCACCCCATCCTTGTAGGTGAGAAGGCCCGCGATCAGTACCTGGAGAGGGGAGCGGTCTATTTCAGGTACGGCATACCGACAGTGAGCTTGAGGACGCTTGCAGACTGCCTCCTGGAGAGCGAGCCGCCTCTGGTGTACGCTGCCCACGGCGGGCTTTACGTACGAATCGATGGATCGCGGCTAAGACAGCTTCGGCTTGACAGAGGCATATCTTTAGGATCGCTTGCTTCTGAGCTCGGTGTGTCCAGGCGCACAGTCTCGAAGTACGAGACAGAGAGCATGGATACCTCTGTGGATGTCGCAATAAAGCTTGAGGAGATCTTCGAGATCGATCTCATCGAGCCTGTGGAGATGTTCAACGCCAGCGACCTTGTGGACAGGCCTGAAGAGGTCCGCGACAACATTCTCCAGATCCTCACAGATATAGGGTTCAAGGTCTTTCCAACAGCTCAGGCGCCCTTCAACGCCATAACCAGAGACGACGACCTGGTTGTGCTCACTGGGGTAAGCAAGTTCTCACAGAGCATGCTCAAAAAAGCGAAGCTCATGAGCAGCCTGTCATCGATTGCCATGACGCATTCAGCAGTGATTGTGGACGGCGACGCCAGGGTGGACTGCATAGAGGAGACAGCAATCATCGAGAAGAGGGAGCTGGAAGGAATCGATGAGACGAGCGAGTTCGAGGACCTGGTGCTTGAGAAGAAGAGCAACTGACTTAATGCTGCATGCTCGCCAGTTTGATGCATGATTTGACGCTCAAAACAGGAAAAAATATGCGCTGGGGCAGACTGCAGTACTGGCTATGAGAGTACATCTCTTATTGGCAATTGTGGCTTTATTGATTTTATAATTGCATAAATGCCTCCCTGGATGAGGGAGTTCCCGTCATAGTCGACTGCCAGGCCTGGAGGAGTCCGGCCACGAAGGAAGACTGGGAGGACGACTGGTCTGATGGACACTGCATGGTGGTAATAGGTTAATGGCCAGAACGTCTACTTTGATGACCCTATTCTGGGCAACAGGGTTTTTTGTCACACCAGGAGTTTGAGGAGCGCTGGCACAATCCTCGCGGATGGTGGCCTGAAGGTGCAGTAAACCAGATCCTTCTGGGGTGTTCATCAGCGGCGGCAAGCCTTATGCTGATAGGCCTTTGGTCCACTTGGACTAACTCTCTTTATAATTTTGCATATTTTTAACTGAATCTCAGGCCTCTCCTGGAATACATTAATCTTCTTTTCTGCCTATTGAGTCTTAGAGGCATGGCATGAAATCTCTTCGTTGCAGCATGATGCAGTCTCTGCGGGGCCAGATACTGGAGTCCGGAAGGGTCTTCGTCTTTGCTCTGGCCGGAGACAGCGGTTCTGGCAAGACCACCCTTTCTGGGGGCATAAAGAGGATTCTTGGAGAGGACATGGTGGCGTCTTTCTCCATGGACGACTATCACAGCCTCGACAGAAATCAGCGCAAAGAAAGGGGAATAACCCCTCTGCATCCAGATGCCAACCACCTGGACCTCCTGGCGGACCATCTCGAGGCTCTGCGCTCCTGGCAGCAGGTCGATAAGCCAGTCTACGATCACAGCGTCGGGGCCATCAGCGGAACCGTTCCCTTTGGCCCGGCACCAGTGGTGATAGTCGAGGGCCTCCATCCCTTCTACACAGAGCGCCTTCGAGCTTTGAGCGACATCAAGATCTTCGTTGACCCTTCGAGGAGCGTCAAGCGCCTCTGGAAGATCAGGAGGGACGTCAGGGACAGGGGATACGATCCCGACCAGGTGATGGGGGAGATACTCCAGCGCGAGCCCGACTACAAGCTCTACGTCGACATACAGAAGATCTATGCCGAAATAGTGGTCAAGATCCAGGAGTCCAGATTCCATCCTTCTCTCATAGACCCAAATCCCCCTGACTGGTACTCTGTAAGGCTGATACAGCAGATGCTCGACATTCCAATTCCTGAGGTGGACTTAACTGTGGATCTCTCAGCTATCCTGAGGTCCTCTGAGCACGAGTTCTCTCTGGAGTTTCAGAGGGACGACTACTACGGCAAAAGAGTCGGCGTCATGACCATAGATGGCGAGATACACCAGTCCATGATCGACGGCCTTGAGCAGAAGCTAGGTGACCTCATGGGCACGAGATCTGCCATATGCGACAGGAGGGCGGCCTATGTGAATGCCATAGGCGTATCCCAGCTAATACTCACATGGCGCTGTCTGGAGAAGCTGGCCTATCTGCTCAGGACCTGAAATCCCCTCAGGACCTGAAGACTCTGTCTGACAGCCAGAGTTGCCATCTCTCGAAGGAGGCGATCTCCTCCATCTTCTTTCTTGGAGTTGCGCCCGGCACCTTGGCTGGGTAGCCCAGTGGAAGCAGGGCCACGACTCTCACTTCTGGCGGTATGTCCAGGATTTCCCTGACCCTGTCCTCAAAGAAGGCCCCGATCCAGCATGTGCCCAGGCCCTCTGACGTTGCAGCCAAGGTCATGTGGTCAACTGCAATGGTCACATCTATGTTGTAGGTGTGCTGGCCGCAGGTCATGACGTAGTCGGGGTTAATTCCGCAGGCTGCGATTACCACAGGTGCCTCTCCCACGAAGGCCTGGCCTCTGGCAGCCTCCGCCAGCTTCTTCCTGGTTCCTTGGTCTCTGACGACCACGAACCTCCAGTCCTGGAGATTTCTGGCAGAAGGGGCGAGCCTTCCAGCCTCCAGGACCCTTCTAAGCTTGTCTTCCTCGACCTCTCTATCCTGATAGGCCCGAACCGACCTCCTGGACCTGATCGCCTCTTCCACTTCCATCTTACATCCGCTTCTTGAGTTCTTTCTCGGTTTCCTTTCCGAGGTCGGTGAGGGACCAGGCCCCATCCTTTTCCTCAACTATCTTTCTCAAGGAGAGCTCTTCCATCGCCCTCCTGACTGAAGGCGCTGGAATGCGCTCCACCTTTGCTATCCTCTCTGAGCTCATCGAGCCTTTGGAGCCGAGCACCTGGACTATCCTGATCCTCTGCGGGTTGCCCATGATAAAGCCTATCTGCGCGCCTGTGTTCTCGTCCATAAAAGAATCCCCTGATCTCTCTCCAGGATGGGCAGATGCCTGAGGCAAACTCCTCCTGGGAAGAGAAAATGCACCTGGTTATTTATCTTGGCGTCGACTATATTAATTTGTCTGGGCTTTGGTGAATTGAGGAAACGAATCTCCAGATAGCCGTGCGTGCTATGGAGCGGGTTAGCTTGGCGCCAGATCCAGCAGTGGGCGAGATGCCTCTTGTAGCAAGCGATTTTCAGAGATCGGAGCCGTCACGTTTATAAACCCCCGGCCTAATAATAAATGCGGGCAGTCCGGGTGGTTCGGCGTCACCTATAACCCGAAATCGTCGATACGCGGGGGGCGAAGCTGACGGGCGACTTCATGCGTCTCTTGTCAGTCCAGCGGCACACAATGATTCTCCGTCCTGTAGGGCCAGCACCGGCACGTCGGCTTTCCTGAAGGCAGGCTGGCGGGCCATAATCGCAGGGACCGGTTCAGGCCCGGAAGGGAGCATACCTACTGCGGGTACCTGTCGCTTACAGGTTTACGGGGAGGAGGAAGCTTCTGGATTCACTGGCAGGCGGCGTTGATGGCAACCGCCAGCGGGCCCACTTGATATCTTAGG
>CAZXDN010000025.1:0-4177 GCA_964639235.1 uncultured Methanotrichaceae archaeon
CACCACAGTCCCTCAAGGGGCATAACAGTGTAATCAGTGCCCTGCTTCTTCATTGCAAACTTCAGGGCATACGAGGAGGAATACAGCGACTCCACAGCCCTCTGGAAATCCTCTGAGACATTCGGATCGCCCTTGCCGTCGATCATGAAGTAGCTTGCATCTGGCACTTCCACAAGCTTGGCCTTCTTTGCAGATGGGCTGTAGAGTGCCTTCAGCTCCTTCTTCAAATCTATCTTCGCCATGACTTCTAACCCAGGCAATGCCACTTGAATTGTCTCCGCAGATCTCTTCGCCAGTACAGTCCAGGCTGTCGGAGGCCTGGATACATTTTGAGATAGTCCCCGTTGTCAGTTATTCCGGATAAGGCGTTTGTCCGGTTAACCCAGATAAGGCGTTTATCCGGTTAACCCAGATAAGGTGTATTGGTCCTGAGAGACTCTTCCAGCGCTGGCAAGAGAGGCCTTATCTCCTTCGAGCCGCCGAGCTCTCGCATGAGAACCTCCGCCAGGCTTCCATTCTCGATCCTGTTCCTGATGATGGGCAGATAGGCCTTCTCCTCATCCGTTGAGTTCTTCCAGGCTGTGTCGTAGAGCCTCTCAAGCTCAGGCTTGAACTTCTGTGTCCCTGACTTGATCGCTGTCTCCATCATCTCTCTTAAGACAACCTCGTCATCCTCAAGCCACAGGTCGCTCCTCAGGAGGGAGAGAACAAACGCTGCCACAGCCATGTCTGAGCGCAGGCACTCCTGCTCGTCCAGGGCCTTGATCTCAAGGCAGCGCCTGGTAAACCTGACGATCACTCCCCTGGAGTTGACCCACTCGCGGCAGAGTATGTCTGCATCACAGCGCTTCAGGTCCCTGTAGATGCAGCGGTTGATCTCGACGTAGTCTCTGGAAGATGAGATCTTCTCAGGAAGCACATCGTTGCAGATGAGAGGGATCTCCTTCTGGTTCACCCTGTAGTACATGAGCCTGTTGTCCATGCAGGATGTGGCCTTTCCCTCTACGAAGGGAGACGATGCAGTCACAGCTACGAGGTAGGGCATGAGGGCACGCAGGTTGTTGTAGTTTCGCACCAGGCTGCGCTCATCTGCATAAGGGATGTTGATCTGGAGCGCCTGGATGTTGAGCCAGCCGTGCTGCCTTATGTTGAAGAGCCTATCGTAGGCGTGGTAGTACTCTTGCTCGTCATGGTCCCAGTAAGTCGTCTGTTCCAATGTGAGGAGCGGGTGCATTCCCAAGCCCAGGAACCTGTATTCGCCATTTAGGGCCGAGTAAAGGCTCTTCAGCCCGGAATAGAGGTTCTCCTCAAGTTCCTTCAAGCCGGAGGGCTTCGAGGGTATCAGCTCTATTGCGTGCTTTTGAAGCTCTTTTGAGACCAGTATGCCCCCAAAGGGCACCTCATCTGTGATCCTGCCGCTGATCTTCTCTATGATCTTGTCTGAGACAGGAAGGGGATTGAAGCTGGCATCGTTTATTGAGTACTCGTGCTCAGTTCCAATCTTCAAGCCGCCTGCGATTGTGCCGGTCACAGGAGTCACGCCAATCCCTTTTTAAGCCTGATCTCCGCCACCAGGTCTGTATCAGGCTCCTCGATCTTCACTATCTCTTCTATCTCTGACCTGGGAATATTTTCAACTAAATTGATTATGTTCGACACAGATAGGTCGAAGAGGCTGTCGTAGAGGTCGCGGTTGGACTTGAGGTATCCAACCATAGGGCAGATCTTCTCTTGCTTCAGATAAATCTCAAGTATTGAGCCCTTGACGTCGAATGTGAATGGCCCAGCAACGCAGGTCTCAGGCTTGATGGAGTGTACAGAGCAGTGGCCGTCTTTGAAGAGCACGCAAAATCCATCGTCCTTAAGCTTGAGCCTCTTGTAGCCTGCGAACTCGATCATCTCCGGGCCTACCCCGTTCTTGACGAGGATCTCTATCCTCTCGTCTGTAAGTGGAGGCCTGGCCTCATAGCAGCACCCTCCGCCCAGGCTGCAGCTTCCGCAGATACGGCTGAGGGCGTCGCAGTGATGTGAATCCATGAAATCACCTGTATTTGAATCTAGATATTTGAATTTAGATAAAAAAAAAGATTATTTCTCGAAGTCTATCTTGTAGGAGTAAACCTCGTTCTCAACCAGCGTGCCTGCATCATCAGCTGCAAGAGTTGGGTTTGCCCCCAGGCCGTACTCGCCCTCAAATCCATAAGGGCCATAGACCTGACTTGCAGCATCCTCAGAGCAGGCGTTGGCATCGCCAGTGGTCAGGTAGGAGACTATGCGCCTGAACATGTCTGGGTAGTTGATGTCCTCTCCGCCCTCCAGAGATGGGTTATCGTTGACCTCTATGACGTAAAGGTTGCCGTTGTTCTCCTTTATGTCCACTCCGTAGAGGCCCTTGCCTATTGCTTTTGCAGCCTCGATCCCAAGCTCTATCACTTTTGGAGGCACCTCCTGGACTGGGACGCTCTCCACGTCGCAGTAGACTATGTGTCCGTTGACAGATGCCTGGATCTTGAAGGTCTCGGAGGGTATTATGTACCTGCATACGTAGAGCAGCTCTCCACCAATTACCCCCACCCTCCAGTCATACCTGGACTCGATGTACTCCTGTACCACTATCCAGTCAGAGAGCTTGAGGAACCTCTTGGCGATCTTCAGGAACTCAGACTCAGTCGACGCCTTCTCTACTCTTGCTGAAAACGAGGTCGACGGCTCCTTGAGCACCACAGGAGACCCCAGCTCATCGAAGAGGGCCTTGGCATATTCTGAGGTGACGTCCTTCTTGGAGATGAACCTGGTCTTGGGCATGGAGACGCCCCTCTTCATGAGGTGCATATACATGTTGATCTTGTCAGCGCATACCTGTATGGAGTGCGGATCATCTATCACCGGCACACCGTAGAGGCTGGCGATCTTGGAGGCCACGTAGGTCGCATTCATGGGATCTGTGTTCGCCCTGATGAAGAGCGCATCGAGTTTCGGTATCTTCTTTATGTCCACTGGAAATATGAACTCCACAGTATGGCCCATGCTCTCTGCCACGTCCCTGCACTTTATAATGGCCACCAGCTGCTCAGAGCTGCTCAACGTCTGTCTGTTCACAAAGATGCCTAATTTACTCACTGCGGTTCACCCTCGTATCCAGAAGGTTCTGCAACATCTCGGTCTCTTCCTTGGTTAGCTTCGAATATTTCACAGGCGCTAAAGATGACAAATGGTAACCCTCAGAGTTCTTCACGAGGACCAGCTCCACCAGAGGCATCCTGAACGCATCGTACACCTTATCAGCCATAGACGAAACGCCCTCGCAGCAGTTGATCGTCTTTCCGAAGATGGAGACGCAGGTCACAACTGAAGAGGACTCGTCTATCTTCTGATAGCAGAAAGGATACTTCCCGTGATTGGTCACGTGCTTGACAACCTCGTTTGCCTCTGCGAAGTCTCTTGCCACAAAGTGATCTGAAGGCGTGGAGAAGTAGTTCAGGCCGTAGATCACAGCTGGAAGCGAGACGTACTGGTAAGATATCACCCACTCGCAGACAGGTATTCCGGCAAGCTTTGCCTTCTCCAGGCATATGGGAACGATGTACGCATCCAGCACATCAGAGCTGCTGGGAACGGTCCTTATGCCTTCGTGCTCGTTCTTGACTATGGTGTAGTAAGGCTCAGTCTTGTAGAAGTAGCTCTCATTTATAATATATTGGGAGTTATCCTCTTTGAGGGTGTACATTATGTCTTTTTTAGGAACGTGTTCTTTCTTGCCTTTGTTCATTTAGATCATCACCGCTGGACCAGCGACTGA
Organism: uncultured Methanotrichaceae archaeon; assembly: GCA_964639235.1. GTDB lineage: Archaea > Halobacteriota > Methanosarcinia > Methanotrichales > Methanotrichaceae > CAZXDN01. The sequence continues at coordinate 3,800 of CAZXDN010000025.1, forward strand.
GAAAATAGACGATCTGCAGATCCATAGAACGCAACCACACTGTCCAATGTGGAAAAGCCAGTCAGATTCGAGATATTTCGAGACCTTACGGTACCTGCTCATGCTACGGTGCTTGTCAGTGTCCGTGGCCGTTTCATTCTCAGAAATTTGGATCTCCTCGAAGACCTATAACCAATAAGGGGTATTTATCTGTATCGTTCGAAGGCCATAAATCTAAGCTCATTTCGACGCACGCCGTCCCGGTGTGGAGATGGCTCGATGTGCACTGCAGATATATTCCGGGCGCTGTGCGAGACTGGTTGGTACGCGGCATTGGATGAGGGCTTGCGCACAGAAAGTTTGCCCAAGTAAAATCGACGCTTGACGGATAAAAGAGGA
>CAZXDN010000025.1:4277-8600 GCA_964639235.1 uncultured Methanotrichaceae archaeon
CGTTTCAGCGCGAAATCAGATGCCGGGGCCAGTTATCTGCTCAAGCAGCTCCCTGAACAACTGCACCATTGCCCATCCATCCCTAACTCAGTAACCTTATGCTAAATACTTAAGGCCCATTCTTATTCTCTTTTGTCTGTTTCCAGCATCTCGATCATCTTCTCGATATCTGAAGTTGGAAGCTCGCAGGCTCCTCCTGAGCAGACATAGGCAGTGACGGCGCCACTTTTGCTCTTCATCCCTGAGACAAAGCCTGAAACGCCTGCCACCTCGGATTCATGGCCAGGAGGTATGAGCAAGACCACCTTGTTCGGAAGAAACTTCGACCTCAGCGCACCGATCATCTCAATTGTATCTTTTTCAGCCGGATCCCCAGCTATGGCCACCTCTCTGGTCGGCCCAATAGAGAAGTCAACTGCATTGAGGAGCATTGAGTAGGCGCTTGGGCGATTCTCGACTGTGCTTGAGAATGCCTTTCCTATGGCATCAGCCCTGACCTCGTGCTTGGGGTCTCCAGTCAGGCGAGAGAGCATCAGGAGGACAAGCATTCCAACTGAGTTTCCAGATGGGACTGCTCCGTCGTAGATCTCCTTCTGGCGAAGGATCAGCTTCTCGCCGAAATCAGGTGTGAAGTATAGGCCTCCAGCCTCAGAATCCCAGAAGTGATCCCTCATCTCCTTCTCAAGGCTGATGGCGGATCTCAAGCGATCGACCTCGAAGGTCGCCTCGTACAGCTCCAGGAGCCCCCAGATCATAAACGCATAGTCGTCTACGCTTGGCTGTGCTGCAGGGCCCTGCCTGTACATGTGAAGCAGTCGACCGTCGTCGGACCTGAGCCTGGACAAGATGAAGTCGGCTGAAGATCTTGCTATGCAGGTGTAATCCTCACGGCCCAGAACCTGGGCTGCTCTCGCAAAGGCTGCTATCATGAGCCCGTTCCAATCGGCCAGGATCTTGTCGTCTTTTCCTGGATGGACCCGCTTCTCCCTGTGCCAGAACAGCTTCTCCCGAACTCCATCCAGCTTCCTCTTCAGATCCTGCTCAGGGATCTTGAGCACAGAAGAGAGATCCTCCAGGGACGACCTCATCCTGAGGATGTTCTCGCCTCTGGCTCGACCTTCGTGGAAGTTTCCTTCCGGCTCTATGTCGAAGGCCTTGAATGCGAGGTCCAGCTCGCCCTGATCCAGGACGTTCTTAAGCTCCTCTGCTGTCCAGAGGTAGAACCTGCCCTCGACCCCCTCGCTGTCAGCGTCTTCTGCAGAATAAAATCCTCCTTCAGGCGAGGTCATGTCCCTCATGACGTAAGACAGAATCTCACTGGCTGTGTCAGCGTACTCTTTCTTTCCAGTGGCCTGGTAAGCCTCGAGATATGCTAAAGTCAGAAGCGCTTGGTCGTAGAGCATCTTCTCGAAGTGGGGCACAGACCAGCCTGCATCCGTCGAGTACCTGTGAAACCCGAACCCCAAGTGATCGTAAATGCCTCCCATTCGCATCGACTGGAGCGTTGCCTCGACCATGTCAAGGGCATCCTGATGCCCTGTGCGCTTCCAGTATCGCAGGAGGAACATGAGGTTGTGGGGCGTGGGAAACTTAGGGGCTGTGCCAAACCCGCCGTTTATGGGGTCGAACAAGAGAGAAAGCTCCTGATAGGCCCTATCCAGAGACTGCCTTCCCAGGCTTTTCTCTGATGCCCTGGGAGAGGCCTGCTCAAGAGCTGAGACGATCCTGTCTGAGGATTTGAGCACCTCGTCCCTGTGGTTCATCCACATATCCTGGATCTTGGGTATCAGCTCTTTTAGCCCCAGGGCCCCAAACCTGCCCTCCTTTGGGATGTAGGTGGCAGCGAAAAACGGCCTCTTGTCTGGAGCTGCCACTATGGTGAGAGGCCAGCCGCCACGTCCAGTCATCCTCTGGCAGGCCTCCATGTAGATGCGGTCGACGTCAGGGCGCTCTTCCCTGTCAACCTTCACAGGCACGAAGGCATCGTTTATGAGGCGCGCCACCTCAGCGTCCTCGAAAGACTCGTGGGCCATGACGTGGCACCAGTGGCATGTGGAGTAGCCAATTGAGATGAAGACCGGCTTGTCCTGGCGCTTTGCCTCCTGGAAAGCCTCCTCTGACCAGGGGCGCCAGTCCACAGGATTCCTGGAGTGCTGAAGAAGGTATGGGCTCTTTTCAGCAGACAGCCTGTTCTGAGGCTCTTTAACCATTTTTGATTCTGATTCGCCCGGTTTAAAGTCATTATTTGACATGAAAGGCTCCAACTGCAGCAAAGTTCGTGGCAATCCAGGATCTAGTATAACGTTTATCGGATATATAACAATGGTAGCGTTCAGATAGAGGATATCCAAAAGCAGCGGATAAAAGATAGAGCGCAAACAAAGAAAATATGCACCAGGCCGCTGGAAAGAAGCGGCCTTGCAAGCATCCCGGAGTTACTTTACGGGCCCAAGAGGAGCTACGACCTTGCCGTATAGCTCGTTTAAGACCTGGGCAAGCCCTGTGTATATTGCAGAGAACCCGCAGATGATGCCCTCGTATCCAGCGATCTGGCCTATCGAAGCGCTGCCCGTGAAATCCCTTGCTGCCAGCAGGAAGAAGAGCACAGCGAGAGAGAGGAAGACGAACTGCAAAGCCCTGTTTACCTTAAGGGTGCCTAGGAACATGACGAATGTGAACAGGCCCCACATGGCAAAGTAAGCAACCATCGCCGGCTCAGAAGTTGCAGTGCCTAGCCCCAGCTTCGGCAGGAAGATGAGTCCTACCAGGGTGAGCCAGAAGAGACCATAAGAGGTGAATGCCGTGGTCCCGAAGGTGTTGTTCTTCTTCCACTCCATAATGCCTGCTATGATCTGGGCTATGCCGCCGTAGAATATGCCCATAGCCAGGATCATCGTGTTGAGCTCATAGTAGCCAGCGTTGTGGATGTTGAGGAGAACTGTGGTCATGCCAAAGCCCAGCAAGCCAAGGGGAGCTGGGTTCGCTGATACATCTTTGATCTTTATCAAAGCTTCACTTGAATGCCTCATCACTTCTTGCATTGATATTCCCTCCTGGGTTATCTGTCCTTTGGAATTCTAAATATTTATTTGTTACCCTAATAATATAAATGAATAATAGTGCGGAATGAGATATTTTTGGTGAAAAAAGAAATAATTATGACAAGTTTGGTGCAAATAGATCGCCAAAAAAAGGTATACGCTGACCATTACCGCTTGTAGAGACTGCATCTGCAGGTATACAGCATGATCGATAGCGTCAATTAGGTCATAAAGCTTATGATTGAGACCGGCATTGCGGGCAGGTGCCAATCGCTGCGCGACAGGACAATTAGCAAAGAGATGGACACATACACCTGGGCCAGCCCCAATATCAGGGATGAAGCGTTCATGAGATAATTGCCCACGACACCTTATTTCAGGCATACAGACAATGGAAAGAGGCGATTAAGAGGCGAAGAATGAGCCATCAAGCTAGATCTAGAATATGAACCATCAAGCTAGATCTAGAATATGGACCATCAAGCTAGATCTAGGATATGAGCAATCAAGCCAGATCTAGGATATGAGCAATCAAGCCAGATCTAGGATATGAGCAATCAAGCCAGATCCGGGAGCAAAAAATGGAAAGAACGTATAGGATCTTGCCTAGTCGATTTTTATTTTTATTATGGCTTCGCTTTTCATCCTGTATGGCACGTTTACTGTAAGCATCCCGTTCCAGTACTCAGCTATCGCCTTATCGGTCTGCACAGGTCCAGGCAGGGCAAACGAGCCCTTGTATGTGCCATTATCAGTCCTGGCTATCACGAAGAAGCCATCCTCGATGAAGCTGAATTCTATGTCTTCCTTGTTCGCACCTGGCAAACTTATCTGAATGTTCAAAGTCTCGCAGTTAGCATCGTTGAACATGCATACATCTGGGGTTAGAACGTTCTCTGCCATAAAAACACCCTAATGTATAATTGGAGATATCACTTAAAAACTTTTTCAGGAATATGGGGCCTGTTAGGACCTGGCCATCCAATGTATGGAAAGGCTAAATGGACCTACAGCAAGAGATCCAATAACGGGCGACCTCATAAAAGGACTAATAGCAAACGACCTCAAAAAAACGACCTAACAGCAGGTGACCTCAAAAAACGATCTGATGACAAGCGGACCCATAACAAGCGCCTTAATGCAAGTGGGCCAACAACAACCAGATAGCAAAGATCAGCCTCACAGAAAAACGTTTATCATGCCAGTAGTCAGCAGTTCTCACGCCAATAGTCAGCAGTTCTCACGCCAATAGTCAGCAGTTCTCACGCCAATAGTCAGCAGT
>CAZXDN010000025.1:8700-27370 GCA_964639235.1 uncultured Methanotrichaceae archaeon
TAGTCAGCAGTTCTCACGCCAATAGTCAGCAGTTCTCACGCCAATAGTCAGCAGTTCTCACGCCATTACTCAGCAATTCTCGTGCCGATCTTCATTATAACGCATTATCCAGAAGTCGCAGCCAGGCCAGCCTGATCCAATAGTTGAGGAGCTTATGGTCGAGCATAAAGGCCCAGGATGCCGATCTCAAGAAATTTGTTTTTTATGTTTTTGCACATAAGATCTGGATTATACTCACTTGAATATATGCATCTTGGGGGAGCACACATGCTTCAGATCTGAACATCTTAACCTTAAGATAAATATCTAAAAACGAGCGCCGCTTATCAAAAGAAAGAACGACAATTAACGCTAGGAGATACAATATATAACTTAATATGAATAAATTTTATTGCATCCATAAATGCGAATCTGGAAGCCCATCAACTTAAGAAGAAAATCGTTACTGACATATAGAGTAAAATTTATATATGATAGAGGATAAGGTAGATTATGGATCCGGGGTTATTCTTATGACTTTTTGAAGTCATCCATCCCCTCAAGACGAATAAAACCCGGATCCTCCCCTCGATTCACATCGAAAACTTGCTCTTTTAGCGCTTTCTGATCTCTGGGCCTCGATCTCCTTAAATCCAAGCATATCACAGTGGTTATGGTGATATATCTGATCGAGATCGAGACCCACAAGAGAAGAGAGATAATCGACATCACGTCCAACGTCGAATCTGCCTTGAGAGAGAGCGGGATAGACAGCGGAATATGCCATGTCTTCACAATGCACACCACCACTGCCATCTCAGTGAACGAGGCGGAACCTGGCCTGCTTCAGGACATTCTAAAGGCAGCCTCATCTATAGTTCCAGAAGGCGCAGGCTACGTCCACGACAGAGGTGATGGAAACGCCCACGCCCACATCCAGGCCATGCTCCTGGGAAACTCTGCTGCAATACCTGTTGAAAACGGAAGGCTGGCCCTGGGCACCTGGCAGAGGGTCTTATTCCTGGAGCTGGATGGCCCAAGGCAAAGAAAGGTCCAGGTCAAGGCGATCTCAGACTGACCTGGACTCCTGATGTTCGATCGACCTAAATTGGAGTCCCAGAGGTCTGGGTCAGAACTCTGAATGCACCAATCAGGTCGAGGGTGATTGGTCCCGGCTTTCCGGTGCCTACAGACCTTCCATCGACTGTAGTGACTGGCGCCACCTCAGCTGCAGTCCCAGTGACGAATACCTCGTCTGCAGTGTACAGGTCAAAGAGCCCCAGGTCGCGCTCCTCCATCGAATAGCCCTTCTCCCTGGCCAGCTGCATGACTGCATCTCTGGTTATGCCCTTCAGGTTGTTGATTGTGGAGGGAGTCAGGATCTTGCCATCCTTGACCACAAAGATGTTGTCTCCTGAACCCTCGGAGACCCTGCCTGTAGAGTCGAGGATGATGGCCTCGTTGCCGCCTTTGACGTTGGCCTCTATCTTGGCCATGATGTTGTTCAGATAGTTCAGGGACTTGGTGTTTGGAGGAAGCGAATCAGGCGAGTTTCTCCTGACTGTGACTGTGATGGCTGTGAGCCCGACCTCGTAGAGGTTGCCGTACATCGCGCCCCACTCTTTGGTGATTATGATGATGGTCGGAATGCTGCACTTCAGGGGATCTAGTCCCAGATCTCCGACTCCTCTGGTGACAATAGGCCTGATGTAGCCGTCTTTCATCCCGTTCTTTCTGACAGTATCGATTATGGCCTGGGCCATCTCCTCCTGTGAGATCGGTATGCAAAGCATTATGGCCTTCGCGGAGTCGTAGAGGCGCTTGACGTGGTCCTCCAGCCTGAAGATCCTTCCATTATAAGCTCTGATTCCCTCAAAGGCACCGTCGCCATAGAGGAAGCCATGATCAAAGACAGAAACAGATGCCTCCTCCTCAGGGACGAATTTTCCATTGATATATATAACACTCATGGGGTTTCCTGACCGCAGGCGAGGATAAATGCATTTTGATCTGGATGAATCGACGGGTTTATAGCCAAAGGGAGGAAGCAGGAATGCTACTCTCTTCGATAGGTGTTGAATCTATGCCAAGACTTGGTTTCGTGGTCTCCGAATTCAATAGAGATATCACATATCAGATGGAGCTGCTGGGCAGAGAGCATGCAGAGTTCCTTGGGGCAGAGGTGCCTTCCGTCATACATGTTCCTGGGGTCTTCGACATGCCTCTGGCTGTGAGAAAGCTGCTGCGTCGCGAGGACATCGATGCCGTGGTGACCATTGGCTGCGTCATCCAGGGCGAGACGGCTCACGACGAGGTTGTGGCGCAACATGCTGCCAGGAAGATCATGGACCTTGCCCTGGAGTTCGACAAGCCTGTTGCACTGGGCATAACTGGGCCGCGGATGTCCAGGCCAGACGCACACCGCCGCGTAGATTATGCCAAGCGCGCAGTTGAAGCTGCAGTTAAGCTCCTCATGAGGCTGGAGGGCGATTGATCATGGTATCGGCCAGGATGGCTTCTATCCACGAATCAACCACTATGAAGATCTCTGCAGAGGCCAAGAGGCTAAATGCTTCAGGCCTTGACGTAATAGACCTGGGAGTAGGAGAGCCAGACTTCAACACTCCCGCAAATATATGCGATGCCGCCTGCAGATCGATCAATATGGGTGATACCCATTACGCACCGACCAATGGAATACCAGAGCTTAAGAAGGCCCTTGCAGATAAGCTTCGCACAGAAAACGGCCTGAGCACGCTTGCCGACGACGTCATAGTCACCCCGGGGGCAAAGATGGCGGTCTTTGCAGCCATCCAGGCGATGATGGATGAGGGAGATGAGTGTCTCCTCCTGGGGCCTTCCTGGGTGAGCTACGAGCCCTGCATAGCGTTTGCAGGAGGCAAGACCGTCTGGGCTGATGTAGACGACCATTTTTTACCAGTGAGCCCTTCTGAATACATAACCAAGAAGACCAAGCTCATACTGGTCAACTCACCATCCAATCCAACGGGAGCTGTTTTTGATAGGAAGGTCCTAGAAGAGATCAGGGACCTGGCAGTGGATAACGACCTGTACGTCATCTCAGACGAGATCTACGAGAAGATTGTTTACGATCACGAGCATGTGAGCATTGGGTCTCTTCCAGGAATGGAGGAGAGGACAGTCACGATCAACGGGTTTTCCAAGTGCTATGCCATGACGGGCTGGCGCCTGGGCTACATGACAGGCCCAAAGGACATAATGCGCTGGGCAAGCAGGCTCCTCTCGCACTCAGTCTCCCATGCCACCACATTCGTCCAGCGGGCAGGAGTTGAGGCTCTCCAGGGCCCGCAGGATGCAGTCACAGCCATGGTTGCTGAGTTCAAGGTCAGGAGAGACCTGCTCGTAAAAGGACTGACAGAGCTTGGATTCGAGTGCGCCATGCCAGGAGGCGCCTTCTACGTCTTCCCCAACGTCTCGGCGTGCGGTGGAGGAGACAGGTTCACAGAGCGATTGCTTAAAGATGCCCTGATTGCAGCCACACCTGGGTCGGCCTTCGGTCCGGGCGGAGCAGACTACGTCAGGCTCTCTTATGCTGCATCCCAGGACAGGCTAAAAGAGGCGCTCACCAGAATAGAGGATATGCTGGGCTAGATATCCGGACCCAGCAAGCTCCTGGCTCAAAAACCTATTTTATTTGATTCTTTTCTGTACATGATCCATCTGTTAACATACATGAACGGTATGTCGATTATAGCTACAATCCACTTTATCACAATCTGACCAACTATCAGGGGCATGACCGGCATCACGCCGTAGAACGCCAGGCTGACGAAGATGGCAGAGTCAAGGGCCATTGCTGGAACTGAGCTCAAAGCGTTTCTTGCCCATAGGTGATGGCCCTTTGTCTTTGCTTTGAACCAGGAGAAGAGATAGGCATCCAGATTCTCGCTTGCCAGAAATGCGATCCAGGAGGCGAAGACAATCCTTGGAACCTGGCCCAGGACAGTTTCAAGAGCCGCCTGGCCTGAGTAGAATGGCGCAGAGGGTAAGCTGAGGACGAGCCACGTGAAGAACGATACTGCGATCTGGGATGCGAGAGCAATGAAGATCATCCTCCGGGTCTCTGCCAGCCCGAACCTCTCGTTGACTATGTCTGTGAGGAGAAAGGTGACTGAGAAGATGAGGACGACTGCGGGCGCATAGAACTCTGCAACGCCCAGGTCGAAGGATACTGTCTTTGTGGCAGCGATGTTAGCGAAGATGCCGAATGCCACATACAGGCCTATAAGGGCGTCTGAGCGCTGGTACCTTCGAACGTACCAGGACCCCATGAGCGTAAAGGCGCTTATGAGGACTATCCAGAAGAGCAGCTCTATCATCTTTCGAGCATGCTTTTGTGGACCTATAAAGGCTTCGTAGGAGCTGGATCAAAATCCCGCGGCTCTAAGTGCATTCATGCTCTGGAGGACTGCTTCTTCGGATTTGAGCTCCAGCACAGCGCTCAAAGACCTCGCCCGGATCACGCGCATGACCCGCGCGAAATCGACCCTTCCCTGTCCCAGGGGCAGGTGCTCGTCCTTGGCTCCTGAGTTGTCGTGAAGGTGGACATGGACAACGTCTGGCCTCATGAGGAACTCATCTAAAGAGCCGCATGTGTGGGCGTGGCCAACGTCCAGGACCGTGGGAAGTCCCATTAGGTCTATGCCTGGCCTGGGATACAAGAGCCAGTCGCTTTTGGGCATGTTCTCAATGGCGATCTGTATCCCGTACTCCTCCTGGAGGAGCCTGAGCTCGCCAATTGATCTGGCAAGAGAGCGCAGCGCATGGTCATGGCAGTAGGTCCAGGGGACCTGGCCTGGGTGGACGACGTAGATCCTGGCGCCGGCTGCTGCGCTTGCCCGGATCGTCCTGCGGTGGATCTTCATGCAGGCGTACCGCAGAGATGCGTGGACGCTGGCCACGTTGATGTCCATGAAAGGCCCGTGGACTGTGTAGTTCAGCCCGAAAGATTTCATTGCTCTGACGTTCTTGGGGTTGAGCAGGCTGTGCCTGGCTTCGCTGAGCACCTCGGCCCTGTTGGACAGATGAGATATGCGTTCAAGAGCTGCATCCAGAGGGAAATTTTCATAAGCCGATGTCGATATTCCTATCTCCACTGCTGGCAAGTCCATGCGCAAGCCATAGTCATGGGGAATTAAAGCCTTTCGGAACGTTTTAAAGGTTCTTCTGAAATATTCGGGATTTTTGAGTTAGATAAACTGAAATTAGTAGATCAAATCAGACTAAAAAAAGAAAATAGTTCATGAGAAATCGTTTATGATTTTTAGAGCTCTTCTTATCTGAAAATCACCTCTGAAAGTTGACAGAATATCTCTTTGGGAAACGAAAATTGTGTTGATAGAGGCTCTTCGAGTTCATAAAAGGTGAGAACACCCTCGCCACAGTTAAATAAACACTCAATGAAAGTACCAGGACGTGATAGCACATGTCATCCGAGATTGAGAAGATTTACGCAAGGGAGATCCTTGACTCGCGCGGAAACCCGACTGTAGAGGTCGATGTCTGGACCTGCTGCGGCTTCGGGAGAGCAGCTGTGCCAAGCGGCGCATCCACAGGCGTTCACGAAGCGCTTGAGCTGCGTGATGGCGGGGACAGGTATGGCGGCAAGGGAGTTCTCAAGGCAGTGAAGAACGTCAACGAGGTAATCGCGCCTGAGATCATAGGCATGGATGCGACCGCCCAGAGGGAGATAGACAACGTAATGATAGAGCTGGACGGCACTCCAAACAAGGCTACCCTTGGAGCCAACGCCATTCTCGGAGTCTCGCTGGGCGCCGCAAAGGCCGCAGCCATGTCTATGGGCCTGCCTCTATTCAAGTACCTCGGCGGGATAAACACCACCAGGCTTCCTGTGCCCTCGTTCAACGTCCTTAACGGCGGACAGCACGCAGGAAACAACCTGTCCATACAGGAGTTCATGATACTGCCCACAGGCGCAGAGAGCTTCAGCGAGGGCCTGCGCATGGCCGTCGAGACCTATCACGCTCTGGGCAAGATCCTCAAGGGCAGGTACGGCGTCGGAGCCACGAACGTCGGATACGAGGGAGGCTATGCTCCGCCTCTGACCATGACAAGAGATGCGCTCGATGCCATAATGAGCGCTCTGGACGTCTCTGGCTATGGAGAGGAGATCAAGATCGGCCTGGATGCTGCAGCCTCAAGCTTCTACCTGGACGGCGGATACTCGATCGATGGCAATCGCCTCTCACCTGACGAGATGATAGACTACTACGCAGACCTGGTGGCAACCTACCCCATAATCTCACTGGAGGACCCATTCGAGGAAGACGCCTTCGGAGACTTCGCAAAGCTGACAGCCAGGCTTCCCAAGACCATAATCGTAGGCGACGACCTGTACGTGACAAACGTCAAGCGCCTGGCCAAGGGAATAGAGATGTGCTCCACAAACGCGCTTCTCCTCAAGCTCAACCAGATCGGCTCCGTCTCAGAGGCCTTCGACGCCGCAAGGATGTCTTTCAGAAACGGCATGAAGGTCATGGCCAGCCACAGGTCCGCTGAGACCGAGGACTCGGCTCTGGCTGACGTCTCTGTTGCCCTGGGATGCGAGCTTCTCAAGACCGGTGCCCCTGCAAGGTCTGAGAGGACTGCCAAGTACAACCAGCTCCTGAGAATACAGGAAGAGCTGGGAGACGCGGCGGCTTACGCTAAGATTTGAAATTGGCAAAGAATAAACCGAGCTTTTGCCTTTGGGGTGATTTCATCCCAGGGCATTGGCTTACCGTTCAATTTTCAACGCTTATTCCGAGGCCTGGATGCGTTAAGAGGTTTGCTTGCGCTCCATGCACGTCTTTAACTTCACGCTTTTGATCCTGCGCCAAACCTCTTGATAAATATTCATCTATTTTGATAGACTCAAAGAATGTGTTCATAGCTGGTTCTGGAAGGTTTCCAATGATGGTAACACAGCTGTGGTCGCTGTTCCAATAGATGCCTGCGAAAATTGTTTCATATTTATCTGATCTTCCCACACCGAGGGCGCCAGAGCGGGATCCAAACAAACGTCTGCTGACTGTTATATCTTCGTATCCCGCATCAGATAGGATATATTTTATATTCTTCTCAACAATACTAGTCTTCCGGTTCATATCCGGAAGATACCTTTGTATATTAATAACTATTATGCTAAAACTCTGATTATTTGATATATTTAGTTGATAAAGCTGGAAGGATGGTCCCTCATTCCCGGATTGTGTCAAGTTAATTGGGCCTGATTTTTGTATATCATATGAGTCAAAGTCATCTAATGTGAACCTGACTACATAAGGCCCTAAAGCGATTTTGTTTTCTTTGGTTGCTGATATTGCCGTATTGCTCATCCTTAGTGATGATGTGTTAGGTGAATAATTGGATGATGATATGTTGGCTTTGGGCGCTGATTGAGGGCTTATAGATCCATCAGGCATATTGATGCATCCTGAGAAGATCATAAAGGCACCGATAATTACGAACAATATTAAACTATTATGTCTGCCTTTTTTATCATTCAATTATATTCACCTTCTTGATACATGACCTCAACATCGGGTTACTTGCCCTCAATAAGCTCCACGATCTTTTCCAGGAACCTGTCATCTTACCAGGTCGTGTTTAGCCTTTGTCTTTTCGCTATTATCCTGAGTGATATCTCTGCTTACGTTAATAGTTATTTGCCTCAATCTACAGATAAATATGAATTGAAGAATGAAATTAGATAAAAGAACATCCGCTCGAAAGATCTATACTCGAAAAGCGCCCTGGCTCGGTCATGGAGTACACATTGAAAAGAGGCTTCAAGCCCGATATTGAGAGGATTAAAGTCGCCCTGGAGGAAGAGTTTCCCACAGAGATCGCCTTTGAGGACGGGCGGCTCACTCTCAGCTACGGTGCGCTAAAGGGCATAGCAGTCTGGATCGAGGGAAAGAAGCTGAGCGTAGTGACCGAGGCCGCTGCTGGCCCGTCAGACCAGGAGATCCTGGATACCAACAAGAGGTTCAGGAACTTCCTTGAGAAGGCCACAGGCTACACAGCCAAGCAGAGGCTGGAGATGGCAAAGAAAGAGGCACAGAAGGGTTGATCAGTAGACTGCGATCTTCCCTTCCACGAACTCTTCTACCAGGGCATCTGCCTCGCCCAGCCAGTAATCGATTATCGAGTACACCTTTGAATTCAGGGCTGAGTCCAGCGCCAGGTCTCCTGCAATCTCCACGCCTTTGAGCAGAGGCTCGTCTATTGGAGATCCGATCTTGGAGACCAGGGTCACGTAGGCCTCCTTTACTCCGTCGAGTTCTGAAATCTCGCTTGCTATCCTGGAGGCAAGGACGTTGTAGATCTTTCCCACATGGCTTACCGGGTTTTTTCCAGCTATCGCCTCCATGGTCATGGGCCTCATGGGAGTGATGAGGCCGCTTCCGCGGTTTCCGCGGCCTGTGGCGCCGTCGTCTCCCATCTCAATCGAGGTGCCAGTCACCGTCAGGAAGATGTTGTCGCCTGAGTCTGCGGCGTTTACTGATACTTCGGTGCCTGGGAACTCTTCAAGGCCCTTAAGCCTCATTACCTCATCCCTGACCTTTGCCTTGGCCTCAAGATAGTCTTCCATTGAGGAGATGTGCTTCGAGACCATTGCCGCTGCAATTACCAGCTTAAGCTCACTGCCCATGCGCACAGCCATGATCTTGGTATCTTTTCCAACGCCCTTAACTGACCTGACCCGCGGCTCGATCTCCAGCACCAGCTTCTCGACTGAGTCCAGGGGCGCAAAGCCGACGCCTATAGAGGTATCGTTTGCTCCTTTTCCGATCAGGCTTTGAAGCTCTGGCGCGCCCTCGCCCACGCGAGGCTCGATTGTGAATCCCTCCATGTCCTCTATGGTGCTCCTCAGGAACCTGGATGTAGAGTCCTCAATCGCCTCGCTGAGATTTCGGCTGCTGGTCACTGTCGCCCTGCCTCCGACGACTACAGCTGGCGGCGTCAGGACAAAACCTCCTCCGAACTTAGGGCTGCTCTTGCCTGCGACTATCAGCACCTTGTCCACGTTGTGGTGCATTATCTCTCCGAACTCGTCGAGGTAAAGCCTGGAGAGTCTTCGGGATATCGACTCAGATATGCCGTCTGCAAGCGTATCCGGATGCCCCAGGCCCTTTCTCTCGACGACTTCAAACGGCCGTACTGAAAACTTCTGAACGGTTATCAATTCAATGCCCCTGATGTAGATTTGAGCTGACAGGACAAATATCTTGCGTTTTTTGCCCTGAAAGATTGCTTGATTGAATGTGCTTGAAAAATTTTGCCAAGTCCATGCCGCTACTTTGCAGCGTGAACAGGAGCCTTCTTGAAGCTGCCGTCATGCTTCTCGATGCCTGAGTGCAGGAGCTGGTACCACTTCCTGAACGCCTCTAAGAACACCACAGCCATCAAGACCATCAGCACTGCTGATAGAACCGCCAGGAGATACAGCCCCTTTGGCAGGTAGTTTGTGGTGATGTTCAGGTATCCAGCGCTCATGGTAATTGGCACCATCAGCAGACCTGGCACAGCTGTGATCCAGGCGTACCTGGCCTTGCCCATATGGATGATCATGGTCGTACCAACTATCAGGGCGCATGTGGCCAGGAGCTGGTTGCTCATCCCGAAGAGCGGCCAGATGGTGGTTATGTCCCCGGTGTACACGAGGTAGCCCCAGGCAGATGTGAAGACCAGGCTCGTCAGCACGATTCCAGGCATCCACCTCTTCTCTGAGAACTTGGGGGAAAACTTGCCCAGCATCTCCTGGAGGAGGTACCTTCCAGCCCTGGTTCCGGTGTCAACTGCTGTGAGTATGAACACAGCCTCGAACATTATGGCGAAATGGTACCAGTAGGCCGTGAGTGTGCCCATGAATGGAAGAGATGAGAAGATATAGGCCATTCCCACAGCCAGGGATACAGCCCCTCCAGGCCTTCCCTGGAGGGCTTCGCCCACAGAGCTGGATAGGTCAGCCAGGTGCACTGGCGCCATGCCTAAAGTCCCAAAAACCTGTGGAGATGTGTTTATGGCGAAGTAATCTGCTGGCAGCAAAACGCACGCTGCAATTAGCGCCATCACAGCCACGAAGCCCTCCACGAGCATTGCTCCATAGCCTATGAAAAGGACGTCCCTCTCGTCCGCAAGCATCTTGGGAGTGGTGCCTGTGCCTATGATTGCGTGAAACCCTGAGAGCGCTCCGCAGGCGATTGTGATGAAGAGGAATGGAACTGCGGAGCCAGGAACTATGGGCCCTCCGCCATTCACGTAGCCCGTGACTGCGGGCATGCTCATCTCAGGGTGAACGAGGGCGATTCCCAGAGCCAGCACTGCGATCGTCCCAATCTTGAGGTATGTGGAAAGGTAATCCCTGGGACAGAGGAGGAGCCAGACTGGAAGCACAGAGGCTATGAACCCGTAAGCCGGAATGAAGACTGATATCTGGCCCTTGGAGAGGGTGAATAGAGATGATAGGCCTGGGTTAGAGACCACATGCGGCCCTGCCAGGATTGCAAGGGCCAAGAGCGTAACCCCGATGGCGCTTCCGCCACGCAGGTCTCCAGGCCGAAATACGTACATGTAAAGCCCCATCAGAAGCGCAATGGGAATTGTGCAAAATACAGTAAAAGCGCTCCAGGGGCTCTGGAACATGGCGTTAACCACAGCGATCGAAAGCCCGGCCAATGTCAGTATGAGTATGAACAGGACTGCAAAGGACGCTATGGTGCCAGCCCTCTTTCCTATCTCAGCCTCTGCGATGAGGGAGATGCTCTTTCCCTGGTGCCTCACAGAGGCGAAGAGGATCACCATGTCGTGGACCGCGCCTGCAACTACCGCCCCAATTACGATCCAGAGGGCTCCTGGAAGGTATCCGAACTGTGCTGCGAGCACCGGGCCTATGAGGGGGCCAGCAGCTGCAATTGCTGCAAAGTGGTGGCCAAAGAGGACGTACCTGTTTGTCTTGTGGTAGTCGTGGCCGTCGTCAAGGGCGACAGCAGGCGTGACCCTGCTGGAGTTCAGCTCCAGGACCTTGTTTGCTATGTACAGCCCATAATACCTATAAGCAAGCGCAAATGAGCACAGCGCAATTATTACCAGAACTAATGCGTTCAACCTATCCCTTCGATGCGAATCTCGATCGCATGCCAGTCATTAGATTGTCTATATATAGATGCTGTTTTGCATTTGTGTGTGATTATTTATATTGAAAGGACATACCCCGGCGGAGGTGTAGCATGACGATCGAGGAGGAGATCAGGAGGCTTGAGGAGGAGATCCTCAACACCCAGAAGAACAAGTCGACTGAGCACCACATTGGCAGGTTGAAGTCTAAAATCGCTAAGCTTAAAGAGGACAAGGAGAAGCAGGCCAAGAAGGCGAAGAAGTCTCTTGGAGTGCGAAAATCTGGAGACGCAACTGCTGTCCTCATAGGCCCGATGGGCTCAGGGCGCTCCACACTCCTCAACCGGCTCACAGGAGCCAAACCCAGCGACGACCCCCTCTCCACGACGCCGGGAATTTTATCGCACAAAGGCGCCAAGGTTCAGATCATAGACATCCCAGACATCGCCTTTGGAAGAGAAGCTCTGCCGATAATCTGGTCTTCGGACCTGGCAATATTCGTCATCGACCCTTCGAGGCCCGACCCTTCTGAGTACATCAGGATCCTTCAGGACAGTGGCATAAGGCTCAATCAGCGCCCTCCAGACGTCGTGATGAGGATCACAGCCAAAGGGGGGATCAACATCAGCACGACCACAGACCCAGGGCTGGACAGCTCCACGATCGAGGCCGTACTTAAGAAGCACAAGATCCACAGCGCAGATGTCATAATTAGGGAGAAGCTGACTGAAAAAAGGCTCGCAGATGCGCTAGAAGAGAGAAAATACCTCAAGGCAATAGCAGTCATGAACAAGGCCGAGCTGGCAGAGGAGTTGCCAAGAGGCGCAATCCCAATATCCGCGCTGGACGGAACTGGCGTAGATTCTCTTAAAGATAAAATATTTGACAGCCTTGACCTCATCAGGATCTATAACAAGCCTCAGGGGAGCCAGCCTGACATGAACGAGCCCATGATCTTGCCATCAGGGTCCACTGTTGGAGATCTTTGCGAGAAGATCCACAAAGATTTCAGAAGGAGGTTCAGATACGCGTCGATCTGGGGAGCCTCTGCAAAGCACGCGGGCCAACGAGCGGGCCTGGATCATGTGCTCTGTGACGAGGACATCATCACAATTGTCATAGAGAAATGATATGGCGCTGACTTCACGATCCAAAAGCTGGGGCACAGTTAGGCATGCATTTATATGCGTGAAGCGATTTGCCAAATGTCATGAGTGAATCAACGACTGTGTCAGAACAGGGCACTATCCAAGAGTCGTTCTTAAAGAGGATCTCTGCTCTCGAAATTGAGAATAAGACTCTTGCCGAAGAGCTTGAGACGATAAAAGTAGAGCGTGAAGAGGCAAGAGCTAAGCTATTCGAGTCATTGATTTCAAACAAGAAGTATGTACGCGAGATTGACCGTCTGAAAAACGAGAACTCAATTCTCAGGAGAATGCCCCTCTTCCTGGCCACTGTCATGGAGGTGGGCGATGAGTACGTCCTCCTCAGGCAGCATGGGAACAACCAGGAGTTCATAACAACGGCTCCTCCTGAGCTCATGTCAAAGCTCGAGCCCAACGCCCGCGTGGCCATAAACAACTCTCTCACCATTGTGAGAATACTCGACAGGTCTGTGGACGTCAGAGCCAAGACGATGGAGCTGATCGAGGCGCCTGACGTCTCCTACGACATGGTTGGAGGCCTGGAGTCCCAGATACAGGAGATACGGGAGACTGTTGAGCTTCCGCTCACCCAGCCTGAGCTCTTCAGCGAGATAGGGATAGAGCCGCCAAGGGGTGTTCTCCTCTACGGACTGCCTGGAACTGGAAAGACCCTGCTGGCCAAGGCCGTCGCCCACGAGTCAATGGCCACTTTCATACACATGTCAGGGTCAGAGCTCGTTCACAAGTTCATAGGCGAGGGAGCCCAGCTTGTAAGAGACATATTCCAGATGGCCAGAGAGAAAGCGCCCTCAATTATATTCATAGACGAGATCGACGCAGTTGGCAGCATCAGGACCCACGACGGGACCACTGGAAGCGCTGAGGTCAACAGGACCATGATGCAGCTCCTGGCTGAGATGGACGGGTTCAGGACGAGAGGCGACATCAAGATCATAGCTGCCACAAACAGGATCGACATCCTCGATCCTGCGCTGCTCCGCCCAGGCAGGTTCGACAGGATAATCGAGATACCGATGCCGAGCATCGAGGGCAGGTACAAGATCCTCTCAATCCACGCCAAGCACATGAAGATGGAGGGAATAGACATCATGGAGCTGGCCAAGGAGACAGAAGGCGCAAGCGGCGCTGACCTCAAAGCCGTGGTCGTGGAAGCTGGCATGAACGCCATAAGAGATGGCTCTACCAAGGTCACAAAAGAGGACTTCGAGAAGGCAGTCAAGAAGGTGCTCGGAGACGAGGAGAAGGTGGCCGAAGAGGCCATGAGGATGTTCTCCTGAGGCCTTCCTCTTTTGCCAGCTGTTTTATTTGATTTTTGCCAGCTATTTTATCTGAGATTTCCCAAGCCTCTGTCCTCAAAGGGCGATTACAGGCTTTGAGCAATTGCGATTACAGGCTTTGAGCAATAATGGGCAGAGCTATCCGATCATGATTCTTCCCAGGGTCACAAGGAAGAGCGCCATGAGGAGCCATCCGATTATTCCCTCCAGCATTCCAAGATATCTGTAAGGCCCGACCCACCTGAGTCCTTTTGCATTAGCTGTAAACGCCAGAACGCTGAAATAGAAAGCAACTTCCAGGGATCTAACTCCCTTTAGGCCGCTTAGCTCTTCCAATCCAGCTCCAAGCCAGAAGATCAGCGCAAAGACAAAGATCAATCCGATCCCCAGGAGGAGCGCCCTGTGGGGCCTGACTCCATATCCGCAGGAGACGCAGGCAACTGCATCAACGAACTTAGGCCAGCTCAGGCTTTTCTGGTTCTGGCTCATGAGCCTGTACTGGTAATAGCAGTTGTTGGCATCGTCTGTCTGCCCCAGGTCCTTGTAGTTCTTGATCAAAGACAGGTATGCCGATGGGTCGTAGTGGATGCGGTCCTGGATCTCGCTCCAGCGGATGGGCATCTGGCTTATGTATGCTCCTTTAAGGTAAATCTCAGACGTCTCTCGAAAAGCTGCTCTTGCCATGTTGAGAGCGCTGATCTGAGCGCCTTCCAGGATCAGGTCTCCTCCAAAACGGGTTCCAGAGAAATCTATTGGCGCTCCAAACTGGGCGCTGGAGAAGCTGGCCTGGCCCTCGATCTTTGTATCGTTTAAGTACGCAGGGCCGTCGAATCTGACGTTCTCGAAGATTGCTTGGCCTAGGAAGTCAGAGCCGTCAAACCAGGACTCCTTGAAGAAGTGGGACCTGGTGAACCTCAAGTCGCCCTTAACCACCGCGTTTTCCAGCACAAGGCTGTCCCAGAACTGACAGGTATAGAAGTTGGCAAGGCCATCGAACCTCGCCCTGCTGAAGTCTGCATATCCGTCGAACCTGGCCACGTTGAAGTAGGCGTCCTTGTAGAACTCGACGTCCATGAAGTCTGTGCACTGGGTGTTGAACCGGGCAAGGGTCAGGTCCGCCTCTTCCAGGAACTTGGCATTGATGAAGCTGGCGTACCTCTCGAACCTCGAATAGCTGAAGTTGGCATAGTTCGAAAACTGAGCGTCTTTGAAGATTCCATCGCCCTCAAATGTGGTCTGACAGAAGCTGGCATTCCCGTGAAACCTGGCTCCTCTGAAGATCGCCTTGTCGAAGAAAGAGGCGTCATCGAAGTTTGAGTCGCTCAAAAAGGTGGTGTTGCTGAAGTCGACCACCTCATCGAGATCGCAGCCAGTAAACGAGACCTTTCCCTCTATCGTTGAGTTGACTATTCGAATCGTCTTGATTATGGAGTGGTTGATGTCTCTTACATCCAGATCGCCTGAGATGGTCACTCCATCGCAGTTCACATCTATATTTCTCTCGATATCCAGGAGCAGATCGCCTGAAGACACTTTAGCACCAGCACCTCCGCTGATGGAGTCAAAGCGCACATCTGCAAAGTTGCCATCGGCATCGGCTGCACAGAGGCATGCAGATATGGAGAGCAACGCCGCAATTACTGCAATCTCTGGACCCAGCATCCCACCTCACAAAGCCGTCACTGGTTCTGCATCAAGGTAATTAACCCTTGTTATTTCCAGAGGCGTTCGATCGCCTGTTAGGAGAGTCATGCGCCCGTCTCCTCAAGGCCGGGCTTGGCAAACTGCCTGTTTAAAGCTGTACTGCAGCGATGCACAAACATCAGCACCTGGATAAACTATAATTACCCAACTCGCAATTTCTCGACAGATGGAAGATCTGCTGGCATGGAGAAGGGCTTAGATGTCTATCCCTAACGAATTTGTCGATCTGGTGGACAACCTTTCCAGACAGATCAACGCCACATCGCTCGGCGCAGTATTCGGGGCGGCAGGCGGCTTAAATCCAGCATCCACCTTCGTCAGCATCTCGGCTCTGGTGCTGACAATCCTGATCACCTACGCGGCTGCCAAAGTAGCTGACAACATCCTCATGAGGCAGCTGCCCAGGTTCATGGACAGGGTCGAGTCAGGAACTGGAAGAGTCGACGATGCAGCTGACAGGACCTTGAACGTGCTGATACGAAGGCTGGTCACTGCATCGATCTACATCTTAGGAGCTTTTTCCATAGTCATGCAGGTGCCCCAGCTCCACCAGCTGGCCACAGCAGTCCTCGCAGGAGCGGGAATTGCAGGACTGGCCATTGGCCTTGCAGCCAAGGACCCTCTGGCGAACATAGCCTCAGGGATATCGCTGGCCATATTCCAGCCTTTCAGGGTAGGGGACTACATAGACTTCAAAGGCGACTACGGGAGGATCGAGGACCTGACATTGAGGCACGTGATCATCCGCACCTGGGACAACAAGAGGATCATAGTCCCAAACAGCCTGCTGAGCACCGAGCCCATAATCAACTGGTCGATAAGGGAGCCAGAGGTCTACTGGACTATCAACTTCAAGATAGACCACGCCTCTGACATAGATCACGCCAGGAGGATCATAGAGGAAGAGGCTGAGAACCACCCAATGGTCTTGAAGAACGGAGAGATAGCCGTCCTGCTTGATGATCCTGAAGACTCTTCCCAGAAGCTCAAGCTCTTCATAAACGTGCCTGGAAGAGATATCGCTTATGGAGTTGGCTGCGACATCAGAGAGGCTGTGGAGAAGAGGTTCGAGGCTGAGGGGATCAGAAAAGCCAGCTCTGATTGAGTCAATTATTGGCCAGATACTTTTTCCCTTGGATTGGAGAGCCTGTCCCTGATTATTGCTCTCAGGGGCTCGATCTTTTCCTTCTTGGCGCTTATAGGTGCCACCTTATCCGACCACTGCCTCCAGGGAGGAAGCATCCCCAGGCGCTCCACTATCAGGTCCAGAGCCTCCTGTGTGTCTGCGATCCTGTCCATCTTGTTGGCTGCAAGGACTGTGTCCAGGCCAAGGTCGTTTAAGAACTCCCAGAGCTCCATCTCTATTGGCACTTCGCCGCGCTCCTCCCAGCGGTCTGCAATGTCCAGGAAGGAGGCAGCATCTATCACCTGGACGGCGAGCAGAATGTCGCCTGAATGCTCCTCGAAGTACCTCACTATCAGGTCCTTGGTCTTCTCCTGGTCCGCCCTGGACTGGTATTTCATGAAGCCGTAGCCCGGCATGTCCACGTAGACCACATCTCCCACCCTGACCTTGGCTGGATACTGGGTGACGCCGGGCCTCTTGCCTACTCTCACCTTCTTGCCTGTGAGAAGGCGAAAGAGGGTGGACTTGCCCACATTGGACCTGCCTATGAGAACTATCTCGCCATACATTTCATCCTTTAGTTTGTCGGCGAACTAGAAAAGGTTGTCTGAAGCATTTTTTTAGCTAAGCTTCTCTGGAATGCGCCCTGGACAGGTCCAGTTCTGTCTATCGCGTTAAATTTTGAGCAGAGATTCCGGAGCGTTTGACGGCTGCGTTTCCAGTGAGACCTTGAAGGCAATGCATTTCAGAATGTTCATCTATGCTGAAAGGCACAAGCCAGACTAACAGACATCAGCATCTCCTTCTCTGGCCTTGAGGGCTGAGGCCAGCGCGCCCAAAACGCAGATCATCCCTGCCAGGATCATCCCGTTGCTTGTGGACGATGAGACGAGACCTGGACTGGCCTCGGTTATGGTGCCGTAGAACCCCGCATGGCCCAGCTGGACAGAGACTATCACTCCAGACAGCGATACCCCCAGAGTCATCCCAAGGTTTCTTATGGTGGAGGTGAAGCTCGATGCGATGTTCACCTTGGACCTGGGAAGAGCCCTCATGATCTCTGTGTTGTTCGGGCCCTGGAAGAGAGCGCTTCCAACTCCCATTGGGACGAAAGTCAGCAGCAAGAGCCGTGGGTCTGCTCCTTCCCTGGCTGCCATGTATCCCATCAGTATCATGGATGCAGCCATGACAGACAGCCCGGCTGCAGCGATGTACCTGCATTGATAGCGATCGTAGATCCAGCCTGATGCCGGCGATCCGACGACCATTATGGCTGGAACTATGAGGAAGATCAATCCCACCTGAGAGGCGGCATAGCCTCCGGCGCCCTCGAAGTAGAACGGGCCCAGGACAGAGATCATCAGGTTGGACACATAGTAGACCATCAGGCTGGATACCGCCAGCACGAATCCCCTGTATTTGAAGATAGACATGTCCAGAAGTGGCTCCTTTTGCCTGGACTCGTTTATCAGGAACACAGATAGCGAGCCTGCGGCAATCAGGCCGAGAGCCAGAGCAGACGGCCTGAGGCTGAAGCTGGAGGACAGCTCCCCAAGAAAAGCCATCAGAGAGACCAGGAAGGCCATGAGAGCTATAGTCCCCGACCAATCCAGCCTCAGGCTTCTGGACCTGGACTCCTCTATCCTCAGGTACCTGAGTGAGAGGAGGAGCTGGGCTATGCCTATTGGCACGTTTATCAGAAAGATGTAGTTCCAGCCCAGGTTATCAGTGACCAATCCTCCGAGAGTCGGACCGATGATGCTGCCAATGGCTACAGTTGAGCCCACATAGCCCATAGCCCTGCCCTGCTCGCCCCTGGGAAACGCCTGGAAGACCAGTGCCGCTCCAATGGAGAACATCATCGCCGCTCCAGCTGACTGGGTCACCCTGAAGAGTATGAGCATCCCAAGGCTGTTTGCAAGGCCGCAGGCAAGAGAGCTTAAGGTGAAGAAGACGATCCCAAAGAAGAACATCCTTGCCCTGCCGGTGCGCTCTGCGACCTTGCCGAAGACCATGAGAAGGCTGGTCAGAGTCAGAAGATACGAGGTCATTATCCACTGAGACTCTCCAAGGCTCACATGGAAGTAGGCGGTAATTGTTGGAAGGGCGATGGACACAGCAGATCCGTCCAATATGGTCATCAGGACGCCTGCGAGAACCAGCACCAGGATTACGTATCGGTCCTTGCTTCCAGACTCTTCTCTCATGGTCTCGCCGCTCAAAGCTTCTTCTCTCACCGCTTTATCTCTCAAAGC
>CAZXDN010000025.1:27470-32600 GCA_964639235.1 uncultured Methanotrichaceae archaeon
CTCTCATGGTCTCGCCGCTCAAAGCTTCTTCTCTCACCGCTTTATCTCTCAAAGCTTCTTCTCTCACCGCTTTATCTCTCAAAGCCTCTTTTCTTACTGTGCCTTCTCTTGAAGATCCCTCGATTTTCGCTCTCCCGCCTGGATTGGGCTTGTCGCCTGAATCGGCTTTGCGATCCAGAGCAGGGACCTGGTCGCGGTGTTTGGGTTGCAGCTCCATCTGCTATGTCTCCATCTGTTGCAGCTTCGCCTCGTCTTTCCAGAGAGCTTGGAGAATACCTGGGACATAATCCACAGGCTACCTCACGGTTGGCTCTGGGGCAGTCTTCTTTTGCACTTCTGCGATTGTAGGGTTAGCGATCCGTTGTAACGTCACAGGGTCAGCGGTTTGTTGTAACTGAGAAGAAAATCAAAGAGATATAATAGCGTTTCGGACATTATCATTAATTGTTAAACCTGAAAGATGGCTTGCTCTATCTTTTTTCGGGCCATCACCAACATCGAAGTGCCTCTCAAGGCCGATGCTGCGGCGCGTAATGTATGAGATTGTAGCTGTGCTGCCTGTCTACAATTAGCTGATTGACTCAACTACAGCCTGATAATTAATTGTGAGCTTGCCTGGTCTAATCGGCCTTCCTCTGGGCTGGCACTGACAAAAGAATACGCCTCGTGCCTGAGGAAGGCCTGCCCCTGACTACATTGGGTTGTGCCTATCATACCTGTTTCTAGTTTGATTAACCGCTCGTTCTAGCTGCTGTATTCTGGATTTTATCTGCTCAAACTTATCAGCTCCAAGAACTTCTGGGTTAACACTAACAACCGAGTGTCCTCAGGGCCGGACGGCCCCCTGACCCTGCCTCCGGCGGGGACACTTCAGGCTTGCTTTGGAGATTGGCAAGCATTCGGTTGATCTTTCATTAAGATGCTGATGCATGCCTAAAATTGGTCATCGATCATTGAAGCAGCTTTAAGCTCCTTGAGCTGGGCCATCCTGTACCCAGTCACCACTCTCATCTTTCCAGATAGCATCCTGTCAAGCTCTTCATCGCCTGTGTATGCCAGAAGGTATGGTATCTCTTCGAGCTTGTGCGGAGTGGCCACAGCTATCAGGTTCTGGATGCCGACTTTGCGAAGCACCTCTGCCGAGATCTGCTGGTTGCCACGGCCCAGGATGAAGCCCTGAGCCCCAATGGGGCTTAGAATTATCTTGACCTTATCCGTATGGCTGGCGAGGTCGAGTAGATCCTTCTCTGATGCGTCTTTCATCAGGATCTTGCCATTTTGGATCACATCTACGCCAAGCAGAGTCTTCTCCAGCCCCAGGTGCTCTGCAATTCTGGCGGTGGTGGTGCCAGCGCCCACTATGTACGCTGAGCCGTCCCTCATGAACTCGCTTGCAAAGAGGGCAATCTGGTCTTTGAACTCCTCTTCGTCTCTTGATGCGTAAATTCTCTTTCGTTCCTGGACCAGGGCAGGCTTGTAGGGCGTCTTGGCAACGGAATAGAGCCTGGTCTGGAGCTCGCCTGCTCGATAGAGGTCTTCATCGACGTCCACGACCTCTGTCTCCCTGACTTTAAGCTCGCCGTGGACGAAGCCAAGAGCAAGCTCAGCTGCGGCTTCTGGACTTATGGCAAAGACCCCTGAGTGCATTTTTACTCCGGAGGGAATCCCCAGGATGGGAACGTCTCCAGATGAAGCTGCCACGTCTCTTGCTGTGCCGTCGCCTCCACAAAATAAGATCAGGTCTGCGCCAAGGCCCGCAAACTTTGCGCACGCTTCCCTGGTATCATCCGCACTGGACTCCTGGGGCGTGCGGTATACGACTTCGCAGTCCTGGCAGGATTCTAAAAGAGCCTCTTCGCCCATTCTGCCGGCTGCAGTTAAGAATAAGATATCAGGCGCAGAGGAGGCGATGGACCTGAGACAGGC
Source organism: uncultured Methanotrichaceae archaeon (assembly GCA_964639235.1). Classification (GTDB taxonomy): domain Archaea; phylum Halobacteriota; class Methanosarcinia; order Methanotrichales; family Methanotrichaceae; genus CAZXDN01. Next base: position 29,397 of record CAZXDN010000025.1, read on the forward strand.
TCTTGCCCTTTCTCCGGCAAGGGGTTTAGCCCCTTTAAGTGCAGCCTCATGGGCGAGGCCGTCTGTGCCCTTGAGGCCGACGGACCCGCCCATTCCTGCAATTGGGTTGATCAGGAACCCTATCTTCTTGGTATCAAACATCCTGACCTTCAGCACCTCGGAAGCTCTGAAAGCGATTGCTTTACCAGGTCCTCTGGATACTCGTAATCTACCAGCTTGCCGTCGTTGAAGAGGTCGTAAGATGCCAGATCGAAGAAGCCGTGGCCGCTTAAAGAGATGAATATGGTCTTTGCCTCTCCAGTCTGTCTGCACCTCAATGCCTCGTCGATCGCGGGCTTTATGGCGTGCGAGGACTCTGGCGCAGGAATTATGCCCTCGCTCCTGGCAAATATCGTTGCAGCCTTGAAGGCCTCTGTCTGGTGGCAGGCGGTGGCCTCGATTATGCCATCATGGACCAAATTGCAGAGGAGCGGAGCATCCCCGTGATACCGCAGCCCTCCAGCGTGTATGCCTGGAGGGATGAAGTTGTGGCCAAGGGTGAACATCTTGATCACTGGGGCAAGGCCTGCTGTGTCGCCGAAGTCGTATGCGTAGAGCCCCTTGGTCAGGGTCGGGCAGGCTGTGGGCTCGCAGGCGACCATTCTCAAGTCCTTCTTGTCCTTGAGCTTATCTGGAATGAACGGGAAGACCATGCCTGGGAAGTTGCTTCCGCCTCCGCAGCATCCGAACATGACATCAGGATATTCGTCTACCTGTTTGAACTGCTCTTTAAGCTCCAGGCCTTCAACAGACTGGTGGAGCAGCACGTGGTTCAGCACAGATCCCAATGCGTAGTTTGTATCGTCGTGGGTCGCTGCATCTTCCACAGCCTCTGATATGGCAATCCCAAGGCTTCCTGGGGTGTCTGGCATCTCTGAGAGCACCTTCCTTCCAGAGTTGGTCCGATCAGATGGGCTTGGAATGCACTCGGCTCCCCAGACGCGCATCATGCTCTTTCTGTAGGGCTTGGAGTCAAAGCTCGACCGAACCATGTATACTGTGCACTTCATGTTGAAGAGGCAGGTAGCAAGAGAGAGGGCAGAGCCCCATTGCCCAGCGCCGGTCTCGGTTGCAAGCCTCTCTATGCCCTCCTTCATGTTGTAATAGGCCTGGGGCACAGCGGTGTTTGGCTTGTGGCTGCCTGCCGGGGAGACGCCCTCGTACTTGTAGTATATCCTGGCTGGAGTCCCCAAGGCCTTCTCAAGGCTGGCAGCCCTGTAAAGGGGAGTGGGCCTCCAGAGCCTGTAGATATCGCGAACCTCCTCCGGGATATCTATCCACCTCTCAGTGCTCATCTCCTGCCTGATGAGCTCCTTTGGGAATATCACCTCTGCATCCTGAGGCGTAAGCGGCTTTAAGGTCCCTGGATTCAGTGGCGGGTCCAGTGGAGTTGGCATATCTGCTGCAACGTTGTACCATCTTCTGGGAATCTCCTCTTCATCGAGCAGTATCTTGACTTTCAATGTCCTGACCTCCAATTTGCGCCTATAATGTAATCTTGTGCTCATCGGAGTTGGGGATGGCGTTATTTAAATCCTTTGAGGCCAAACCGGAGGTGAAGATTTATTTATCATGGATGAGATGGCCACCAGCATGACTGGCCAAACCCTCTCCGAGAAGATGTTTTCCAGGGCCGCTGGAAAGGAGGCGCGCGCAGGAGACTTCGTCATGGCAGATATCGATTGCGCGATGATCCACGACATAACCGGCCCGCTGGCTGTGAAGGGATTTTACGAGATCGCTGGCAGGGATGCCAAGGTCTGGGACCCCTCAAAAGTGGTGATGCTCTTCGATCACCAGGTTCCTGCTGACAGCCTGAAGGCAGCAGAAAACCACATAATGCTCAGAAAGTTTGCACAGGAGCAGGGAATACTCAACTACGACGTCTTCTGCGGAGTATGCCACCAGGTGATGCCAGAGAAAGGCCATGCGCTTCCTGGATCGATCGTCGTTGGAACTGACTCGCACACCTGCACCTACGGCGCCTTGGGCGCTTTTGCCACAGGCATCGGCTCTACAGACATGTCCTCAGTCTTCGCCACAGGCAAGCTCTGGTTCATGGTTCCAAAGACGCTCCAGCTCTTCATAAGTGGCATCCTGCCCAGAAACGTCACCTCCAAAGACGTCATCCTGAGGATCATAGGCGACATCGGAGCTGACGGCGCGAACTACCTCGCCTGCGAGTTCAGAGGAGACTCAGTCTCAAGGATGGGCGTTCCTGAGAGGATGACCATGTCCAACATGGCAATAGAGATGGGCGCAAAGGCCGGAATTGTCGAGGCTGACAATACCACTGAAAAATACCTCAGGGAGAGAGTTGAGGACAAGTCTTCGATAACCAGGGGAATGATCAGGGGCGATGAGGATGCAGATGTGGCCAAGAAATTCTGGGACGTGAGCGACCTCGAGCCCCAGGTGGCATGCCCACACAACGTTGACAACGTCAAGCCAGTGGGTGACGTCGCCGGTACAAAGATAGATCAGGTCTTCCTCGGCTCATGCACCAACGGCAGATTCGAGGACCTCAAGCTCGCCTGCGAGGCAATGAAGGGAGAACCTCTGGCAAAAGGAGTGAGGATGATTGTGGTGCCAGCCAGCAGAATAGAGTACATGAAGGCGCTTCATGCTGGTTTAATTGAGAAGTTCATGGAGGCAGGAGCCATATTCGAGTCGGCCTGCTGCGGACCGTGCATGGGCGGCTCATTCGGCCTGCTTGGGCCTGGAGAGGTGTGTCTCTCCACATCGAACAGGAACTTCGTTGGCCGCCAGGGCAGCCCCAAGGCCTTCGTCTATCTCTCCTCGCCAGCCACGGCAGGAGCAAGCGCAATTACCGGCAGCATAACAGATCCAAGGGATATTTGAGCGCAGCAGCGTGAAGCCTGCATAAGCTGTCCTCGCGCTCCATATTTTGCGCGGATAATTGCTGGCAAGACACTTTTAAAAACAAAGTTAGTTAAAGACGAGATATTTTCTATTTTTGTATCATTCGTTTTACTGATTTTTTATATTTGATGCATTAAGCGTGGCCTTGAAGCAACCCTTGTGTGATCTTAAAGCAACCAGCTTAGCACCTAATCTCGCTTCTGCATTTAAAGTAGGAAAGTTGCATTTTGGAGTGCACCCCTGATAGTAGACAGGTAGTTAAGCAACCGTATTTAAGGCTGC
>CAZXDN010000026.1:0-9714 GCA_964639235.1 uncultured Methanotrichaceae archaeon
TGCCAGAGGAGATGTTCTAACATGAAGATACTCGGCTTAAATGCCAGTCCAAGGGGCTCCAAAAGCCAGACTCTGAGGTTAGTCGATTCCGTTCTTGAGGGCGCCAAATCTGCGGGCGCTGAGGTAGAGCTGGTGGACGTCTGCAAACTTGACATAAAATACTGCAACGCGTGCCAGGTCTGCTACAAGACTGGAAAATGCGTGAAGGAGGACGACTTTGAGGAAGTGTACAACAAGATACTGGCTGCAGACGGCATTGTATGGGGATCGCCCAACTACCTCAGGTCGGTGACAGCCCAGATGAAGACCCTCATAGACAGAATGTCAGACGCCATACACTGCCAGCTTCTCACAGGCAAGTACAGCTGCTCTGTTGCCACATCCGGAGGCATAGGCCAGGACAGCACAGTGACTGAGTATTTAAGCGCAATACTCCTCAACTTCGGCTCATTCGTCACAGGAAGCGCAGGAGCAGCAGTGGCTCAAGGCCCTCAGGCTATGGAGGAGGCCGAGAAGAAGGCATTCGAGCTTGGAAAGGCCCTGGCAGAAGACATCAGGACCAAGAGGGACTATATTGAGCAAAGAGAGATGCTAGAGGAGACTAGAGAGTACTTCATGCGCCTGGTGAAGATGCACGGAGCAGACTGGGAGCACGAGTACGAGCACTGGAACCGCCTGAACTGGAGATGAGAAAGCCCAGGATGTAGATTGCGGCTTCAGGAATTAGAAAAAAAAGCAGATGGGGAGAGAGGCCGAGTATCAGGCCTTCTTCCCCACAGGCAAGACCCCTATGGGCTCCTCGCCTCCTGAGAGCCCGAGCATCTCTTTTGTCTTGTTCTCATCAAACCCCGCAGTGTAGGTCGACCCAAGTCCAAGAGACACCACCTCTAAGAGCAGATTCTCAGCTGCAGCTCCTGCCTCAACATAGACGAAGGGGCTCAGATCCTGCCCAGGCATCCTGCTCGTGCGCTCGAAGACACCAGCAATTACGAAGACTGCAGGCGCCTTTGCTCTCCAATCTTCCCTTCCTGAAGAGCTGAAAAGCTCGCCGATCACATCGCCCTGGGAGATGACAGAGAGGTTATGGCCCTGAGGCGAGTAGTGGTAAACTCCAGCTGGAAGCCCTGTGACGTTTCCTGCCAGGAGATAAACCTCCAGGGGATACGACGCCATAGCAGACGGAGCTGTCCTGTGGCCTTTATCATCAGTTACTCCCTGAGCTGCCCACAGAAGCTGAGAGACTTCTTCAACAGTAATGGCGTCGCTTGAGAGGTTGCGTATCGACCTCCTCTCCTCAAGCGCCTGTTCAACCGATGTGTTACCATCAGTTCGAGGTTCAGGAAGAGATATAACCGAGCTGTCGGCGCCAGACTCAACCCCGTTTGACACGAGGGCAAATCCTGCAGCTGCAGCGCAGAAGATAGCCAGGGCTGCAAATATAGGGATCTTCACATTCATATCTCACACCACGATGATTTATGTCCTTAATTACGGCCATTTGCAGATGTGCTATCGACATATTTGGAGTTTATGCAAGAGGATTAATCTGCAATCGATGATCCTCCCGCAGGTACCATCAAACCGAGGGACAGCTCAACATAAGATTGCAGGACCGGTCAGGAATCGACCACTCCTGCCTTAAATAGGAGAATAGCACACAATATTTTAATATCTTCCAGGGCCATTAAATATCATGCTGACACAAGAAGAAGGAAAAGCTGCAGTGAGGCTGGCCAGAGATTCTCTGACAAACTACCTCTCCAAGAGGGCCCGGATAACGGCTTCAGGTCTGCCTGAGATCTTCAACGAGAAGAGAGGCGTCTTCGTGACGCTGCACGAGGAAGGAGAGCTTCGAGGCTGCATAGGCTACCCTGAGCCCGTCATGCCCCTGGGAAAGGCCATAGTTGACTCTGCCATAAACGCAGGCGCAAACGACCCCAGGTTTCCTCCAGTCAGGCCAAACGAGCTCTCCAGGATAGAGATAGAGGTCACCATCCTCACCAAGCCTGAGCCCTACGACATCCCAAAAAAGCAGCTTCCTGAGGCTGTGAAGATAGGCTGCGACGGGCTGATAATCAGGAAGGGAATCTTCTCAGGGCTCCTCCTGCCGCAGGTGGCCACAGAGTGGAATTTCGATCCATTGGAGTTCCTGGGCCAGGTGAGCGTGAAAGCCGGGCTCCCATCAGATGCCTGGCTCGACGAGGATGCCGAGATCTACCACTTCCAGGCACAGATATTCTCAGAGGTGGCTCCTGGCCGAGAAGTAATCGAGAGAAACATATCCGACACATCCTGCAGCACATGAGCTCTTGGGCAGAACATATGAGCACTGAGTATTTTGACCGGGTCGCACCTGACTGGGACAGGATGAGGAGCAGCTTCTTTTCTGATGCTGTGAGAAAGAGGGCGTACTTTGAGGCAGATCTCCAACCCGGAAAGATTGCAGCAGACATCGGAGCTGGAACCGGATTCATCTCTGAAGGCCTGATAAAAAGGGGCTTAAATGTAATTGCAGTAGACAGATCTGAAGCGATGCTTGAGGAGATGAGGCGCAAGCTTAAAAGAGAGGATATAGATTACAGGCTGGCGAAGCTTGACCGTCTTCCCATACAGGACTCATCAGCAGACTACGCCTTTGCCAACATGTACCTGCACCACGTCGAATCTCCTTTCCAGGCCATAAAGGAGATGGCAAGAATCCTCAGGCCGGGAGGCAAGCTGGTCATCACCGACCTCGACAAGCACTCATTCGAGTTTCTCAAAGAGGAGCATCACGACGTATGGATGGGGTTTGATAGAGAGGACATAAGCGAGTGGCTCGCAGCAGCAGGGCTAAAAGATGTCAGAGTCCTCTGCGTTGGAGAGAACTGCTCTGCCAGGTCTGGCTGCAGCGGGGATCAGGCGAGCATCAGCATCTTCCTCGCCTCTGGAGTCAAATAAACGCCCAGATGTCACTGCCCAGGACCGCCTTCTGCCATAAAGCCAGAAGACATAAGACCTCCTGAAGAGAACTTCGCGTGGGTGATAGAGATCACAAAGACCTCCAAGCTCAAGGGCTGCATCCTCGATGAGGAGATACTCATGATGCCTGTGGCCCATGACGCATTGAGCGCGAAGATCGCTGAGCAGGCTGGGTTTCAGGCGATAGCTGTGGGCGGCTATGCAAACACTGCCTCAATGCTCGGAAAGCCAGATGTCTCTCTTTTAACAATGACAGAGATGGCAGATTGCGTCTCTCGCATCTCCAGAGCCTTAAAAATTCCAGTCCTGGCAGATGGAGACACGGGCTATGGCGGAATAGCAAACGTCATCAGGACAGTTGAGACGTTCGAGAGCGCCGGAGCTGCAGGGATGATCCTGGAAGACCAGGAACAGCCCAAGCGCTGCGGCCACATGTCCGGAAAGCAAGTTGTTCCTTCGCAGGAGATGAGAGCAAAGCTAAAAGCTGCTCTTGACGCCAGATCGGACCCCGACTTCGTGATCACCGCCAGGACTGATGCCCTATCTGTTAAAGGCATAGATGAGGCGATAGCCCGTGGAAAGCTCTACAGGAAAGCCGGAGCTGACATGATCTTCGTCGAGGCTCCTGAGTCGCCAGAGCAGATGAAGAGAATCGCAGAAGAGATTGAAGGTCCGCTCATGGCAAACATGATTCCCGGAGGAAGAACGCCTCTCCTATCAGCAAGAGAGCTTCAGGAGATGGGCTATTCAGTCGTAGCTTACCCCACGTCATGCACATACGTCATAGCCAGGGCAGTCAGAGACTTCTTCAACGAGCTTCAGAGAACAGGAAGCACCGCAGGCCTTGAGGGGGATATGATGAGCTTTGACGAGTTCAACAGCCTCGTGGGGCTCGATGAGATCAGGGAGAAGGAGAGAAGATACCTGGAAGACGAGACAGAGTGAAGAAGCCGACGCTCAGCTACGACCTGACGAGATGACAAAAGGCCGTAAGAACGCTGATCTGCCAAGGCCACTGACGCTGCCTGCAAAATTATAAATAGGCAATGGTAAAAGAGGTCACTGGAAACATGGCACCAGGAGCGCTTGAAGGAAGGCTAGTCAAGAACGTCTACGCAGGCAATCTGCTTGAGGTATTTTTGGTCACTGCGGTGGCCTCAATTCTCACAATCAGGTTCTTCCTGAGCAGCCTGGGCTACCCACAGGTCAGCGGAGGAGGGCTGCACATAGCCCACGTGCTTGTGGGCGGAATGTTCATGCTCCTGGCAATGGTGATTCTTCTGTCGTTCCTGGATAAATGGTCCAGAGACGTGGCAGCTGTCCTTGGAGGGTTTGGCTTTGGAGCCTTCATAGATGAGCTGGGAAAGTTCATAACGAGCGACAACAACTACTTCTTCCAGCCTACAGTTGGCCTCATATACATCACATTCGTGCTTCTATACCTCCTGGCAAGAGAGATCGATGCCAGAAGGATACTCTCAAGAGAAGAGAGGCTGGCAAACGTCCTGGAGATATCAAAGGAGGCAGTTCTCGACCGCCTGGACCCCCAGGAGAAGCAGACGGCTTTAAGCCTCCTGGACGAGAGCGACTCCTCAGACCCGGTGGCCATGTCGATCAAGGAGTCGCTCCAGAAGATAGAGGCATCTCCCACACCAGCTCCCGGAATGTACTCCAAGGCCAAGGCCCGTCTCCAGAGCCTTTATCAGAGGGCGATTAAGAAGAGCTGGTTTACCAAATCGATTGTGATATACTTCCTCCTCCAGTCTGTGATATCGCTTCTGGAGGCCACGCAGCTCACAGTTGGAATCTCCAACGCCCTGATCTGGGTTGCAGCAGGGTTTGCCATTCTAGGAATCTACAGGGCATTCACATCTAAAATCTCCGTTGCACGTAAAATACTCTACTCGCTGGGACTGATATTCCTGGGGCTGGTCGTCTTGGCCACAGTGATGAACCTGGAGCTTCCAAAGCTTTCCATAGTCGATTGGGCGCAGATGGGGTTCACGGCACTTGCAGGATCGTTCTCTGTTGCAGGAATATTCAGAATACGAAAGAGCAGGCTTCTTGCCTTCAACCACTTCAAGACCGCCAACCTGATCTACATATTCTTCGTCCAGGTCTTCAACTTCTTCGATGTTCAGTTCTATGGCTTGATAGGCCTTGGGATAAACATCACGACCTTCCTCGTCCTGAAATACATGATAAGCCAGGAGATGGTAAGCCTCACAAACCCCGCCATAAGCCAGAGCGCCCCAAATCGCGCCCTGCCTCCAGGGTCGTCTGCTGGCGGACAATGATATGCAGGGCATTCATCCGCCATGCACTCGAGCGCCCTGGATCGCAGCGAACTGCAATTGCAGTGGCATAAAGCATCGACATTCATGTAAGATCCTCTGATAGCAGATCCCTGTTCTGCAGTCCTGGCGTATAGTTCCAATCTCCACTTGGCCCAATTGCCACATCACCTGACTACCATACAGTCAGATCTAGCAGGAAAATTCATCGCCAAAAACTATATCCAGTTATAAGAGGACTTGTCTATTAGAGGGATTATATTGAGAGCGCAGTTACTTATATCGCTTGCAATTCTCGCAATATTCGCCCAGCCTGGAGTCTGCGACAACCAGATCTCCGATCAGGAACTAAAGGCGATAATGATAGACTCCTCAGAGAGCCAGAACACATACAGGTTCACAACTGACCTCAAAGAGGAGCTTCAGATAGGCAATATCACACAAGGGGCCAACTACACAGAGAACATTCAGGTGAACTCTTTCACAGAGGGAGAGGCCAACTACACATCCAGGAAGATGAGGGAGGCCACACTGACCACGATGGAGTACGGATCCAACAAGTCAGAGCCTGAGGAGACTGAGATCTACATAGAAAACGACACCGCGTACATCAGGTTCAATGGCAACTGGACCAAGATGACCTTCGGCTCTCCAGAGGCTCTCTGGCACAGCCAAAAGACGATAAACCAGCAGCTTGACCTCCTCAACCAGTCCAGGATAGAGCTGGTCGGGTCTGAGGTACTCGATGGCCAGGACTGCTACCAGATCAGGGTCACTCCAAATATGAGCGCCTATGCTGCCATAGTCTCCCAGCCGTTGGGGTCGCTGACGCCGCTGTTGCCAGTCAACCTGACCAACCTGTACAAGAACAGCACAGCTGTCTGGACCAACTGGATAACCAAGGAGGGGCACGTCCTCAAGAAGAGCTATCTTGAGATGAACTTCACAATGACGCCTGATGTCCTGGGAATCGATGAGAATGAGTCCACCTACAAGATAGCCGCAAAGGCCAACGCCACCATTCTCTACAGCGATTACAACCAACCAGTAGAGATAGTCATTCCAGAAGAGGCGTACGATGCAGCTGAGATCCTGATGCCCTCAGAAAATATGTCCCGGCTAGAAAATGCGTCTCAGCTGGAGAGTGCGCCCCAGTATGAAAACCTACCAGTACAAGAGAACTTATCTGAGCAGGAGAACCAGTCCCTGATAGAGGCCTCAGAGGCAAAGGCCATGACCGATGCTGCAGCATTCCAGACAAGGAAGTTCCCCATCTCAGGAGGAAACGAGCACGGCAATGCCACAGTCTTCGGCAGCACAGAGACTATTGCCCAGGACGCAGGCCAGAAGCTGGTAATGGCGGACATGGCAATGACAGATATGAAGCTGCCAGTTGAGGTCTTCCTAGTGGACTTCGACAACAACTACTACAGGGGAGATCTCTCCTGGAAGGAAGTGGGGCTTCCCGCAAACCTGGGACAGCGCATCCTCTACGTGTTCCAGCTTCCTTCTGGCTCTGATGTCGAGAAGATAGCCATCACGCCTCCAGGCGGAGAGCCGTTCTACATAGATTGGGTCACGACCCCAGTTGCCAGCAGCGATAACCTGACCATCAGGTTCCTGAAGCTGGACGAATCAGGCTACAGCACAGGATGGAGGGCGGCTGTAGAGGCGAGCAACAACGGGACTGATGCAGTCGAGCTGAACAAGTCTGACTTTGCGCTGGAAGATCAGTTCGGATGGGAGTACGCCCTGGATTTCATGGCAGCTGCAGGCCAGTATGACCCCGCATCCAAGGTCGAGATAGGACCAGGCGAGAAGGCATACGTAATCCTGGGATCAAAGGACGTCTCGCCATTCTCATGGCCCGCAGCCATAATTTACAGGCCCTATGGCATGAGAATAGACATATCCTGCTGGACTTGATCTGCCCATCAGACAGGGCCCTTCAATTTTTTAATGGAGGAATTGATATCTCAAAGCGCTCCTCACCGATGCTGCACCTGATCTTCTATCTGATCGCAGTCATGGCACTTCTCCAGAGCTGCAGCGCTGTAGGAATTGGACCCGCAAAACTTGAGGCTTCGCCAGGCAACGCTGCAGATGCAGAAGAGTACGCAGTCTACTCCAGCATCGTAAAGTCGATGTACATAGGGGGGACAGTCAGCATGATAGCCATCCTGGACGAGACATGCGCATTCATAAACGGGTCGAATATCTCTTCTGAAGAGATACAGCAGATCTCAAACAACCTCTCAGGTCTTGATGAGGAAACGTTTGATGACTTCCTGGCAAAGAACACAGAGCCGCACAAGCTCGAAGAGAAGTTCGACCTGGGCTACACAAATTACGTCTTGCTGAGCAAAGACCAGGTGATGGAGATCTTCGGCAACTACAGTGGCTGGGGCCTGTTCTACAGGATCTACCCAGACTCTCAGGGCGTCATGACACTGTCTGGCATAGGATTTAACCAGAACGCCACCCAGGCGCTCGCCTATGTGGGAAACCAGATGCATTGGGCCTCAGGAGCTGGATACTACGTCCTGCTCTCAAAAGAGGACGATCGCTGGATAATCAAGCATCAGAAGACCGCCTGGATTGCGTAGATCAACTGCGCACCGGCACAGATATGCACCTCAAGCTGTATATCCCAGATATCGCATCAGATCGAAGGTGACTTCTTGTGAACTTCAAGATCATAGCACCATTGGTCATCATGGCAGCTCTCCTGAACCTGGCCTCAGCCTCAAACCCCCTGGAGGACGCATCCGACTCCCTCAAGAGCCAGGTAGTGGAGAAGGCGAACATAACTGGAACTGGAATTGAGCAAAGAGCAGTGAAGAGCATCCTTGAAGGCAACTACTCCAGTGAGAAGATGAGAGACGACGTCAACGCCACCAAGAAGGAGATAAAGCAAAGAGCTGTCCAGAAGATCAACAGCGAGATAGACAACGCATCAGAAGGCCTGAAGCAGAAGGTCGCGTCAGACCTGAAGAGCCAGGTGAACGCAACTGCACAGCAGCCTGGATTCGAGTCGGCCTGCGCACTCCTGGCACTAGCCGCTCTGTGCGCATTTCTCCAGAAGAGGCGCTTATAAGCCTGCAAAAAAATAAGCGAGCCTTAAAGAAGGAGATCAAGAGAGGCGCAGAAGAGCTGGATTTGGGGAAGAACAGGGCGGCTTGCGAAAGAGATAAACCGCAGCAGATCGAATGACATCAGGTGCAAAACGGCAGTGCAGGCCCGGACCAAAATGAGAAGCCGTCTGCAGCCCTGACCTCAGATATTTTTAGCGCAGCGCTGGTGGCACTGAAGCTGGCAGCAGGCGCATTCACAGGGTCTGTATCGATCATATCAGAGTCGATCCACTCCTGCGTGGACCTCTTCGCCCCTCTGGTCACGTCGTTTGCAGTCAGAACTTCAAGAAAGCCAGCTGACGGCGATCATCCCTTCGGTCACGGAAAAGTCGAGAACCTCTCATGCGCAGCCGAGGCTCTGATGATATTTTTGGCTTCAGGCTGGATAATCTTTCATGCATGGGAGAGGCTCCAGAACCCGGAGCCCTTGAGCGGAGCAGGAATTGGCCTGGCGGCGATGCTCTTCGCCTCACTGGCAAGCACTCTGCTATCCCAGAAGTTCTTCAATTCAGGCGAAAAGTCATATGCTTTGGACCTTTGCGGTCATGGATATGCTCCTCAGGCGAACCTGCATCAGATGCGCTCTGGAGCATATACCTCAGCCTTAGTGACGATGGGCATTGGCACCATCTGGCTAGGAAGCATTCTTGCGCCTGGAATTGACCTGAGATGGGTCGATCCAGCTGTGGCAATTCTGGTAGCACTGATTATAACCAAGACCGCATGCAAGCTCACTCTAGAATCTGCACGCGACCTGATCGACGCAAGGCTTCCGCCTGAGGAGGAGGCATGCATCAGAAAGCACATAGCGGCGTTTGCGCCGACAGTTAGAGGAATCCACAGGCTGCGCACTAGAAAGTCGGGTGAGAGCAGGTTCGTCGAGTTCCACATGAGAGTCGAGCCCACCATGTCCATAGACGAATCGCACAGGATAGCTGACATGATCACCTGCTCCATAAAGCAGTGCTATCCAGGAACCTCTGTCAACATACACACAGAGCCCTGCAACTGTGCCCTCGCCAAGGAGGAGACCTGCGGCTGCTTTCTCAAGGAGAGCCCAAAGCAATCCGCCTGAGCTGCTCAGACTGTAAACCTGAACTCTTTGACTGCAAACTCCGTAGTCCGAGCATGTTGATCTGGTGTTTAGATTGCAAAAATAACTATGCAAAAATGTCAAGTGCGAGAGGCCTGGATTCTTGCTGCTATATCTCCAATTCGTTATACTTGATTGGGACCAGGCGCCGCACATATTTCCCTGACCCCACAGGCGGGACGCTCCATGACTTTCAGATCTATGAGATCCCACTTTCAGATCTATGAGATCC
>CAZXDN010000026.1:9814-32599 GCA_964639235.1 uncultured Methanotrichaceae archaeon
GGACGCTCCATGACTTTCAGATCTATGAGATCCCACTTTCAGATCTATGAGATCCGGCTGGCGTCATCTTTGGCGCTCTTCTCCAATGCCTCTTTAGACAGCCTGATGGCACAAAGCTCGCTGCACATTGTGCAGGTGTCGGTATCAACCCCGCGCCTGTGCCTTATCTGTCTCGCCCTGAAAGGATTCATGGCTGCAGAGAACTGGCCGTCCCAGTCCAGGGCGGCTCTGGCCCTTGCCATGTCCAGGTCCCACTTCCTTGCCTGGGACTTTATCCCTGGCTTGGTGAGGTCTGCTGCGTGAGCCGCGATCCTGGTGACGAAGGTGCCCTCCACTATGTCTTCTTTGGTAGGCAGGTCCAGGTGCTCGCTTGGAGTCGTGGCGCAGAGGAAGTCTGCACCCGCCATTCCCGCGATGGTGCCTCCTATGGCTGCAGTGATGTGGTCGTATCCGGGAGCTATGTCGGTGACCAGCGGCCCCAGCAGGTAGAGAGGCGCGTCTTCAGTTAGAAGCTTCATGGCCTTGACGCTGGTCTCGATCTCGTCAGCTGGCACGTGGCCTGGGCCCTCGACCATCGACTGGACCCCTGCTTTCCTGCACCTGGCCACAAGCTCGCCAAGCATTATGAACTCCATGTACTTTGCCCGGTCGCTTGCGTCCTCTATGCACCCTGGCCTGAGGCCGTCGCCAAGGCTCAAAGTCAGCTCGTGCTCTCTTGCAATCTCAAGGAGGTAGTCGAACTCCTCATAGTAAGGATTTTCTTTCCCAGTCTCTGTGATGTACTTCATTGTGAGAGACCCGCCGCGGCTAACTATGCCCATGACGCGCGGGTCATTCTTCAGACGCTCAAGCGAGGCCTTGTTCACGCCCACATGCACAGTTACAAAGTCGACCCCGTCTTTTGCCTGCTCCTCCAGGGCATTGAAAAGCCCCTGGCTAGATAGATCCTTCTTGACTGCTGCCTGGTATATTGGAACTGTGCCTACAGGCACTCCAACCTCCTTCAGGACCTTTCGCCTCATCAGGCGGATGTCGCCACCAGTGGAGAGATCCATCACCGTGTCTGCGCCTGCCTCTACAGCAGCCAGGGCCTTCTCGATCTCTGCGTCCGGGCTGTCCAAGGACTGAGATGTGCCCAGGTTCACGTTCACCTTGGTGTGCATCAGACAGCCCACGCCCATTGGCTCTATTGAGCGGCGAAGGCTTTTCGGAATCACCACTCTTCCCAGAGCTATGAGCCTGGATAGCTTTGAAGGCTCCAGCCCCTCGCGTTCAGCAACTATCTCGACCTCATCGGGCACGCGCCCCCTATCTGCCTCTTCCATCAGGGTCATAGTACCAACTAATATACAGTGAGAGCCACACTCTTCTGAAGGTGGTTGAATGGTAGAGGTGCATAAGGTTAGCGGTGCCGCATACGACAGCAACGTGTACCTGGTAATGGACGAGAGGCCACTGCTGGTGGACGTGGGAATGAACCCAGATCTGACTTTGAAGAACATAAAGAGGCACATAGACCCCAAAAAGATCCAGACCATAGTCCTGACGCACTGCCACCACGATCATACAGGCGCAGCTCCAGCGCTCCACGAGGCCACAGGTGCCAAGCTCATGATCAATGCCAAAGAGGTGGGGGCGCTGGGAGACGACCTGGCGACCCTGGCATACATGTTCGGAAAGCTCGCTCCAGAATGCACCCCGGACGAGGGCTTGGCCGATGGAAAGATAATTGATACTGGAGAGTGGAAGCTTGAGGTCCTGGAGACGCCGGGGCACTCGCCTGGAAGCATCTGCCTCTACGAGAAGAACGCGAAGGTCCTCTTCTCAGGAGACACAGTCTTTCCAGATGGAAATATTGGAAGGACAGACCTCTACGGAGGAGACACAGAGGAGCTGATCAAGTCCATTGAGAGGCTGACCCGGCTTGATGTCGATGTGATGTACCCAGGCCACATGGAAGTTACAGATAGAGACGTCAACCGCCAGATTCAATCAAGCCTGCGCTTTGCTAAAAGCGTACTGTGATCGTCATGACTGAAGATAAAAATACCAAAAACCCGAAAGATATGAACTCTGAAGAGCTGAAGAAGAGGGAGGCCCAGTCCATAATCCAGACCTACGCCAGGCAGGACCTGGTCCTGGTGCGCGGCTCTGGTGCCAGGGTCTGGGACGACTCTGGCAAAGAGTACCTGGACTTCGTCGCAGGAATTGCAGTGAACAATGTGGGCCACTGCCATCCAAAAGTAGTAGAAGCCATAAAGAGGCAGTCAGAGGTTTTGATCCACACCTCCAACATCTACTACACAGAAAACCAGGTGCTTCTGGCTGAAGAGCTGAAAAACCTCACAGGAATGAAGAGGGCATTCTTCTGCAACTCAGGCGCAGAGTCAGTCGAGGCAGCTCTCAAGCTTGCCAGGAGGGCGACAGGCAGGTCCGGCATAGTCGCTGCTGAGAGGTGCTTCCACGGAAGGACCCTGGGGGCGCTGGGCGCCACGTACAAATCGATATACCGCGAGCCTTTCAGGCCCCTGAACGAGGCCAGGTTCGTGCCCTATAACGACATCGAGGCCCTGAAGTCCGCAGTGACCAAGGATATTGGGGCTGTGATCCTCGAGCCAGTGCAGGGAGAAGCAGGAGTCTACGTCCCCGACAGAGACTATCTGCGCGCTGCACGCCAGATCTGCAACGACTCAGGAACTCTGCTGGTACTAGACGAGGTCCAGACTGGCTTTGGCCGCACTGGAAAGTGGTTTGGAAAAGAGCATTCAGGCGTTATGCCAGATGTGATGACTCTTGCCAAGGCGATAGCAGGAGGCTTGCCAATGGGCTGCATGCTTGCAGGCGAGTCTGTAGCTGACAGCTTCAAGAGAGGAGACCATGCCTCGACCTTCGGAGGCGGGGCCCTGGTGAGCGCTGCCGCTCTGGCCACGATTGAGGCCATAAAATCGGAGAACCTTGTTGAGAGGTCTGAGGAGCTTGGAGCCCACATCAGGTCAGAGCTTGGGAAGCTCGGACCAAAGGAGGTCCGCGGCCTCGGGCTCATGGTCGGGCTTGAGCTTGATGCTGACTGTGCCAAGCTGGTCAGGGACGCCAAAGAGAGAGGAGCTCTCCTCAACAACACCAGCGACCGCGTGATAAGGATGGTCCCGCCTCTGGTGGTGACGAAAGACCAGATAGACCAGGTGGTGAAGGTGATTGGAGACCTGGTATAGGAACCTGAGGCCGTGCCTTGGCCAGCTCAAGCCCTATGTGGCAGGCAAGGGCTACACTGAGATCTCAAGGAAGTACGGAGTCCTCCCTGAGAAGATAGTCAAGCTCGGTTCCAACGAGAATCCCTACGGCCCAAGCCCACTTGTGGCCGAGGCTTTAAGGACAGTATCTCCTGAGAGGTATCCGGAGCCAGAGGAGTTCGTAGAGGCACTCTCCAGGTACACCGGTTTTCCTGCTGAGAACATAATCATAGGCTCTGGAATGGACGGGGTCATGGACACTCTCACCAGGATCTTCCTAAACCCTGGAGACAGGACCTGGATACCCACTCCCACATTCAGCTACTACGAGATCTTAACTCACCTGAGCGCAGCTGTGCCCATCTTCGCACATCGGGGAAAAAACTTCGAGTTGGGCCAAGAAGTTCCCAGAGGTACAAAAATGGCCTTCATCTGCTCACCCAACAACCCCACGGGAAACACCACCCCAGAGGAGGACATAAGGCAGATTGCCGGGAGCACTGAGGGGATAGTATTCCTGGACGAGGCCTACATCGACTTTGCTGAGAGGAGCATGGCGGGCCTGGTGAGAGAGCACGAGAACCTGGTGGTGGGCAGAACAATGTCCAAGGCCTTCGGCCTGGCAGGCATGAGGCTCGGATATGCTATTGCTCCAGAATGGATAGCCGACCAGTATCGCCGTGCCACGCCACCGTTCTTCGGAGTGACAAACGCCTCAGTCGTCGCAGGAGTTGCAGCTTTGAGCGACATAGACCATATGCTCTCATCTGTGTCCAAGATCAGGTCAGAGAGAGACAGGCTCCAAAAAATGGTAAACTCGCACCCATCTGAGGGCAACTTCCTCTACATAGATACACGCGAACCCTCAGGAAGAGTGGCAGAAGAGATGCTCCAGAGGGGAATCATCATCAGGGACTGCAAATCGTTCAGAGGTGCTGGAGACCACCACATCAGGGTCACAGTAGGAACGCCAGAAGAGAACGACCGGTTCCTGGAGGCCTACCTGGAGATATGCGGACAGCTCTGACCGGAACCCCAGGCACAGGCAAGACCACTGTGGCCAAACTCCTGCCATACAGGGTTGTGGACATCAACGCGCTTGTTAAAGGCGGCTTGAACCTTGGATTGGACCCAAAGAGGGGCTGCCTCGATGCAGACATGACGGCGCTGGAGGAGAAGCTCTCTGAGATGGACACAGACGAGGTATCCATACTCGAGGGCCACTTCTCTCATCTCCTCGCAGACGAGGCAGTAGTCCTGCGACTTCACCCTGAAGAGCTCAGGAAGAGACTTGAGGCCAGGGGCTACTCTGCCGAAAAGGTCAGGGAGAACCTTGAGGCAGAGTGCCTGGACCTGGTACTGATCGAAGCCGTGGAGAGCTGCAGCAGGGTCTCGGAGATAGATACGACAGATAAATCGCCAGAAGAGGTCGCAGACCTGGTCGCAAAGGTAATAAAAAGAGAGGTCGACCTTCCTCCAAGGGGAATGAACTGGATTGAGGAGATTGAATTTTGACCCTTGACGACCTGAGAGGCTCAGCCAGGTTCGTCTCAGAGCCGCTGGCTGCCCTGGCTGAGAGATCCGGAGCCACGCCAAATCAGCTCTCAGCGCTCTCACTCGCCTTTGCTGCAGCATCCTGCGGCTTCTACTACATCTCCAGATCAGATACCTCACTGCTCTACGCAGCTGCGCTCATGGTGCTTTTGAACGCGGGCTTCGACCTGGCAGACGGGGCTCTCGCCAGGAGGACTGGGACTGCAGAGCCCAGAGGCGACTTCCTCGACCACGTGATAGACAGGTACGCAGACATGTTCATCCTCGTGGGAATCATAGCTGCGGACTATGTCCCCTGGATGATAGGACTGCTGGCGGCAATAGGCGTGATGCTCACGAGCTACATAGGCACAGAGGCCCAGGCATTGCAGCTTGGAAGGTATTACGGGGGAATGATGGGAAGAGCAGACAGGCTCACAGCTTTCTTTTTTGCAACGGTTGCCAATGCCGTCTACCCCCAGGAGATCGCGGGCCTGACAATACTTGGATGGATCGTGGCCGTAACCATGCTCTCCAGCCACATAACAGCGCTCCAGAGGTTCAACCACATCTGGAGGAAGCTGAGTTAGCCTTGAAGGAACTTTGGACGCTCAAACATCCGCGGCAATAGACGGAGCTGTCCTCCTGTGGGTACAGCTCTCGATTAGTCGGCCTATGTGGGAGGCCAGCTCCTCAAGGAAGGATGTAGAGAACTGGTCTGAAAAGCCTCCAGGCCTGGACCCCACTATGAGCGTCCCGCGCTTTGTGCCGTCGCAGGATATGGGAGTCGATGCCCAGAACTTGCCCGTCTCGCCCTTGGTCTCATGTACCTTCGGCTCTGCAGTTAGCTCTTCTTGAGAGACGCCCTCTATGAAGTAGACCAGCTCCTCCACAGACCCTGACAGCGCCCTTAAGACCAGCTTTCCGCCATCCATGAGGAATATTCCGCCGACCTCAGACCCGCCAAGCCCGGCCATGACATCGTCCAACGCCTTGCTCAATGCCTCATCCAGGTCAGCGGGGCTCGAAGACCGGGCCATTATGCTGTTGACAGCAAGGAGCTTGCGGTTTGCCTTCTGAAGCTCCAGCTCCTGCTCTTTTCTCGCAGTTATGTCTATGATGTTTCCAAGAACAGCCCTCTTCCCCTCGTACTCTATTGGCACTGTCCTGAACTCGACCCATCTAGTCTGGCCGTCTCTCCTGCAGATCTTGGACTCGTACGCAGGCGCTGAGCTTCCTGGCCCTGAGTCGCGCTCTATCTTGTTCACGCAGACCAGGTCATCAGGCTGGATCAGCTTCCAGAAGGGCACTCCGACCAGTGTCTCGTGGGGGCAGCCGAAGATCTCGCCCAGCTTCGGGTTGACCAGCTTGAAGGCGCCGTCCTGGAGGATGTAGATCCCTGCCAGGGCGTTCTCGACTATGTTCCTGTGAATCCTCTCTGAGCGCTCGATCTGCGCCATCATGGCCCGCTCGTTTGCCTTGAACCTGGCCTCCTGGATCAGGTTCTCGAAAATATAGGGCAGGCTCTTGAAGGACTCTATGCTCTTTACAACGTACTTGGTCGCCCTGTTCTCGAAGGCCACCACAGCCATCTCAGTTGTGCCGTGGCCTGAGACCATCACAACCGGTATGTCCTGGTCGAACTTGCGCACTCTGACCAGGACGTCCAAGCCGCCGATTCCAGGAAGGACCAGGTCTATCGAGATCAGGTCATAAGATCCGTTCTCTATCATATCGAGCCCCTCCTCGCCTGTTGCCGCGAAGTCGAGGAAGAACTCGTCGTGCCTCTTGAACCCTCTGCGTATCAGCTCAGCGTGCGCAGGATCGTCTTCTACAATCAGAATGCGATAAGGCTCGACCATCAAGATCCATCCCAAGAATGATAGGACAACTTAATCAAATAAGGGTTATTTGTATCTTTCTGATGAAACTATTAAATGTTATCTATTCTGTCTCTGATCCCGATCACGCCTAGCTGGCCCCCACAGGGTCCCAAAATGTCAATATTTTTCCATTCACATGGCTCCTGAGCCTTCGGCCACCTTGAATAGAGCGTTCAGGGACTTGACCAGATTGGGTCATGTTAGAGACATGTATTCATATAGAAGTTCAAACAACAGATAAATGCAAAAAATGATTAAATGTTATAACAGCATCATTTATTGAGGTAGTTAATGTCTGGACAATTCAGCGGAACGCCCATATTCATACTAAGGGAAGGCAGCCAGAGGACTGCTGGAAAAGAGGCTCAGAGGTCAAACATCATGGCTGCAAAGGCAGTTGCTGGATCCGTGAGGACCACACTTGGGCCCAAGGGCATGGACAAGATGATGGTAGACCCAGTTGGAGATGTTGTGATCACCAACGACGGAGTCACAATCCTCAAGGAGATGGACATAGAGCATCCTGCGGCCAAGATGATGGTGGAGATCGCCAAGACCCAGGACCAGGAGGTGGGCGACGGCACCACAACTGCAGTGGTCATCGCAGGAGAGCTTCTAAAGCAGGCTGAGGAGCTCCTGGACCAGGAGATTCATCCAACTGTCATAGCTGCAGGCTACAGGTTGGCTGCAGACAAGTCCTTGGAGATCCTCAGGGCCATAGCCACGAAGGTCACCACCAAGGATGAGGCCCTTTTGAAGAAGATCGCCATCACCGCCATGACCGGCAAAGGCTCTCAGTCAGCCAGAGACGAGCTGGCAGAAATCGCAGTCCAAGCTGTAAAATCAGTAGCAGATAAGGATAACACAGTTGACATAGACAACATCACTGTGGAGAAGAAGGTAGGCGGCAGCATCACCGACACCCAGCTGATAGGCGGAGTGGTCATAGACAAGGAGAGGCTCCACCCCAACATGCCAAAGAAGGTTGTGGGTGCGAGAATTGCCCTCCTGGACGCAGCAATAGAGATAGAGAAGACAGAAGTCGAGGCCAAGATCCAGATCAGATCTCCAGACCAGCTCCAGGCCTTCCTCGACCAGGAAGAGACGATGCTCAAAGCCATGGTCGACAAGATAGTATCAACAGGCGCCAATGTTCTCTTCGTACAGAAGGGAATAGATGACCTGGCGCAGCACTTCCTTGCCAAGGCCGGGATATACGCCATACGCCGCGTCAAGAAGGGCGACATGGAGAAGCTTGCAAGGGCTACTGGTGGAAGAGTCATCACCAGTATCCACGAGCTCACCTCAGAGGACTTGGGGAAAGCCGGCCTGGTAGAAGAGAGAAAGGTCAGCGATGACAAGATGACCTTTGTGGAGCAGTGCGAGAATCCAAAGTCAGTATCCATCATACTTCGCGGCGGCACTGAGCACGTTGTAGACGAGCTGGACCGCGCAATGGAAGACGCCCTCAGGGTCGTGGGCGTGGCTTTAGAGGACAAGATGCTGGTTGCTGGAGGAGGCGCCCCTGAAGTAGAGCTGGCCTTAAGGCTTCGGGCTTATGCATCCACAGTCGGAGGCCGCGAACAGCTGGCAGTAGAAGCCTTTGCAGACTCGATGGAGATCATCCCCAAGACCCTGGCAGAAAACGCTGGCCTCGACCAGATCGACACCCTTGTGGCTCTGCGCTCAAAGCACGAGGAGGGAGTGAAGTCCGCAGGCCTGGATATGGACACAGGCAAACCTGTCGACATGTTCTCCTTGGGAGTGGTTGAACCACTTAGGGTCAAGACCCAGGCCATCAACTCAGCTGCTGAAGCTGCAGTGATGATCATTCGCATAGACGACGTCATAGCCTCCAAGTCAGGCGGAGCGGGCGGCATGCCTGGTGGCATGGGCGGGATGCCCGGAGGAATGGGCGGGGAGTTCGAGTAAGCCCCAACTATTTCCTCCTCTTTTCTGAGTTTGAACCATTTATAATGAGCTAACACCACCTTTTGCGCCTGACGAGACGAAAATAACCTGAGAGGCTCATATGTGGAGAACACCGCCACAAATAATATGTTGCAGATAGAATAAGCCCTCTGGGGAAGAGAAGATGAACTATCTCCATCTGGCCATAATGCTCCTGTTGACGACTGCTCTAGCCGACGGAAGGACCCTGGTGGTGGACCAGGGGGGATCCGGGGACTCGAAGACCATAAGCGGCGCGATCTCTGCTGCAAATAGCGGAGACACAATCCTGGTCAAGCCCGGCACCTATTCCGGCACAGCTGACCTCGACAAAAGGCTCACAATAGAGGGGTCCGGACTGGCGAAGGTGGATGGCAAGGGCAAGAGCGCATTCAGGACAAAAGCTGATGGATGCGCCATCTCCAATATCTCGATACAGGGATGCGCATCAGAGCCAGGGATACTGATCGCGTCTTCAGGCTGCCGGATATACGGATGCACCTTCCAGGACGGCCAGATGGGAGCCAGAGTAGGAGGCACGAATAACACTGTCGAAGGCTGCCTGGCCAGGTCCAGCACGGGAATAGAGCTCGCTCATTCCTCGAACTCAAGAGTGCTTAGAAGCGCGTTTTACGGAGATGTGGGGGTAAATATCGCCAACTCGTCATCAAACGCAGTCACAGGCTGTGCATTCTACGGCGCAGGAGGAGTGGCAATACTGGGGTCTGGCCAGAACTCAGTTGGTGAGAACGAGTTCAGATCCAGCAGGTTTGCAGTCGCCCTTCTCCAGTCCGATGGAAATAACCTGACCAAGAACATCGTCAACTCAAGCATCAGCGGAATAGACCTGACAGAATCAGACGGAAACTCTGTGGAGAAGAATATCTTGACCATGTGCAAGATGGGGATGAGGCTCGCCAGGTCTGCCGGAAACCTGATTGAAGAGAACAACTGTACCAGAAGCGAGAGGTCAGCTCTATACCTGGAAAGCGCAGGCCAGAACAGGATCCAGAAGAACGTTCTTGCCAAAAGCGCAGACGGGCTGGTGGTCACTGCATCGCCTGGCAATGTGATCTCCCAGAACAACATCTCGGAGAACAGCTATGGAATACACCTGAGAGGGCCTGGCTCGAACACTCTCAGGAATAACACAATTGATGCAAATGCATACAACCTCAAAGTGGATGCAGGCGGCACCTCAGAGGAGACTGACCTGGTAGAGGCCTACTCCCAGGACATAGACAGCACCAACACCATAGATGGAAAGCCGATCTGCTATGTTGTAGGCAAGAGCGAGATGGCCCTGGACCACCTGGACTGCGGCTTTGTGGGCCTCATAGGCTGCCAGAACATCACAGTCTCCAACAAGGTCATAGCCAACAGCAGCCCAGGAATGCTCCTTGTTGCATCAGAGAACTGCAGCATAGTAAACTGCACTATGGAAGGAGATGAGGAAGGCTTCACTCTGCTTAAGAGCAGAGGCTGCCTGATAGAGAAGAACAGCGCCAGGAACTGTGGAACCGGGTTTTCAGCGTACGGCTCAGAAGAGGACCTGTTTAAGGGAAACATGGCAGATAACTGCACAGGCCCAGGATTCAAGATCTCAGACTCGCTGGCTACTGCCCTGATCAACCTCTCTTCATGGAACAACACAGACGGCATCTCGATTACCAACTCCAAGCTGGGCTCTGTCGCATACTGCAACTCAAGCCTGAACAGGGAGACAGGAATTCTCCTCAGCAACTCTCATAAGTTCTCAGTAGAAAACAACCAGGCAGCCAACAACTCCAGAGGCATAACCCTCTCAGGCTCCAACAGCTGCTCAGTAGCCGGCAACAATGCCACTTCAAATGACAGGGACGGCATCTCTTTAGAGCAGCTGACAGATGCAGACATCTCGAACAACTGTGCCATAAAGAACGGCCAGGGAGTCTTCGTCCAGTCGTCCAAGATGGTCAGGATCTACGAGAACAACCTGAGCCTAAACGAGCGCTACGGCCTGAGGATGAGCACTTCTTCCAGGTGCAACATCACAGACAACGTGTTCGCAGGAAATGCCCTGGCAGGGGTAAACCTGGTCGACTGCCAGGAGAACTACATCTATCACAACATATTCCTCAACAACGTCTACCAAAACGCCATAGATAACGGCAAAAACCGCTGGGATGCGGGCCCGGCACTGGGAGGGAACTACTGGTCAGATATCCAATCAGAGGCCAACCCAGGAAATACTCCTAAGGTAATCTCCTCGCAGAGCACTGACAGATATCCCTTCAAGGACCCAGGAGCATGGTGAAATTGGACGATTTGGATTTTGAACTGCTGAAGAGCGCCCAAGACGGGATAGAGATCGAAGAGAGGCCCTACCTGGCCCTGGGAGAGAAGCTTGGGATGACTGAAGAAGAGGTCATCTCCAGGATGAGATCGATGATAGACGAGGGCGTCATCAGGAGGTTCGCAGCTGCAATCGGCCACAGGGCCCTTGGAATAGTTGCCAACGCCATGATCGTCTGGAACATCTCACCTGAGGACATCGATCGTGCAGGAAAAGCGGTCGCCTCCTTTGATGAGGTGACTCACTGCTATGAGAGAAGGTCTTGCCAAAAATGGCCATACAACCTCTATGCAATGGTCCACTCAAGGGACAGAGACGACTGCGTGAAGATAGCCCTGAGAATATCCTCTGAGGCTGGACTGCCGGAGCCGAAGATCCTTTTTAGCGAGAAGGAGTACAAGAAGACCAGCGCCAGGATATGACCCTGCAAACGCCGAATAGGATTGGACAGAGATCATGGCAAAGAAGCTTCTACCACTGTTTCTGGACCTGGAATCAAGAACTGTCGCCATATTTGGAGGCGGAAAAGTTGCAGAGAGAAAGGCCAGTCTCTTTTCTTCCCACTCAAAAGTCAGAGTTGTCAGCAAGGATTTCTCTGAAGGGCTGTTGAGCCTCGGAAGATCCGGCGCCATAGAACTTGTCTGGTCAGATCTCTCGGAGAGCATCGAAGCAGAAGGCATAGGCCAGTATGAGGCGCACCTCAAAGGCGCATTCATAGCCATTCCAGCCACCAGCGATCCTAGGCTCAACAGGGCAATAGAGGAGAAGGCAAAGCAGATGGGAGTCCTTGTGAACAGGGTCGACGGCATAGGCGATGTGGTGGTGCCCTCGATAATAGACCGCGACCCTGTGACCATAGCCATCTCTACACAGGGATCGAGCCCCGCTCTCTCCAAGCACATGAGGCTGAGGCTCGAAGAGCTTCTGCCAGGGGACTGCTCAGAGATGGCGAGGCTTTTGAGAGAGCTTCGCGAAGAGGTCAAGATCGAGATCCCAATCCAGGAAGACAGGTCAAGGATTCTCTGGTCTGTGATCTCAGATGAGGAGGTCTGGAACCTCCTAAAAGAATCTTATGATAAAGCCTATATGAGAGCCCGCGAACACCTCCAGTCCAGATGAGCGAGATAGCCTCGATGCTGGTCACCCACCGCAAGGCCTCGATAGACGAGATAGAGCACGCCTGGCACGGGGATGTGGAGACGCTGCTGCACTGGGTCTGCTCCAACGACCTGGTAGAAGAGTGCGCTGTTCTCAAGACCTGCAACAGGGTCGAGATCTACGTCGTGTCAACCAGGGGCGAGAAGGTGCTCTTCGACCTGGCAAAGAAGGCCAGGGTCTCTTCCAGGATAATCGATTTTCACAACCACGACGAGTCCCTGATGCACCTCCTGAGGCTCGCATCAGGCCTGGAATCGATGGTCATAGGAGAAGACCAGATCCTGGGACAGATGAAGGATCTGATCTTGATAGCTTCAAAGGCCGGGACTACAGGCTGGATGCTTGAGACTGCATTTAAAAAGGCAATCCAGGTGGGCAAAAGGGTCAGAAGGGAGACCAGTATCAACGAGAGGTCCGTCTCAGTTGGGTCTGCTGCAGTGGATTTAGCTGAATCGATTCTCGGAGACTTAAAAGACAGATCAGTGCTGGTCATTGGCGCAGGAGAGACAGGCGAGCTCATATCCAAGGCTCTGAAGGCCAGGGAGATCTCGAACCTTTACGTCACAAACAGGACATTTGCCACTGCCCAGTCCCTGGCAGAGTGCCTGGGCGGAACAGCCATCCCCTACGACCAGATGAGAGAGCAGATAAAGCAGGCGGACGTGGTCATAAGCGCAACTTCGGCCCCGCACTACATCCTGCTCAAACAAGACATCGAGGAGGCAATGACGGCCAGAGACAAAAAGCTCCTCATAATCGACATAGCAAACCCCAGGGACGTGGACGAGGCAGCAGAAGAGATAGAAGGCGTTGAGCTTCACAACATCGACAGCCTGAGGAGGATCAGCAGCGAGAACATGCTCCAGAGGATGGCTGAGATGGACAAGGTAGAGGCGATAATAAGCGAGGAGTTCGATCTCCTCAAGGCCAAGTACAAGAGAAAGCAGGCAGAAGAACTCCTGGCTGCGCTCTACTCTCAGGCTGAGATAATAAAGGACCACGAGTGCAAGAAGGCCATGAACAAGCTCTCTGCCTACCACACTCTGGGGCCAATAGAGGAGCAGGTGCTGGTCGACATGAGCAGGTCGATTGTAAACAAGCTCCTCTCACAGCCCACAAAAGTGCTCAAAGGCGCTGCAGAGAAGGGGGACACCGCCCTTCTCAAATCGATATCGGATCTTTTCAGGCTTGAGGAGGGACTTTAGTTGAAGAGGATGAGAAGGTTAAGGGCCGATGGCATACGCGATCTGGTGGCCGAGACAAGGCTGTCTTTGAAAGACATGATACAGCCCATATTCGTAGACGAGAGGATTTTGCAGCCTCAAGAGATCGCCTCTATGCCCGGCCAGAAGAGGCAGAGCATCGAGAGCGTCGTCTCTGAGGCAGGAGAGCTAGAAGACCTGGGAGTTCCCGCAGTGCTGCTCTTCGGGCTTCCTGAGCACAAAGACGAGATAGGGTCTGGAGCATACGACCAAAACGGCGTGATACAGCAGGCAGCTCGAAAGATCAAGGAATCCACCAACCTGGTGGTCATAGCCGACCTGTGCCTGTGCGAGTACACGAGCCACGGACACTGCGGCCTGGTCAAGGGCCAGGAGATCCTCAATGACGAGACGCTGCCGATTCTCGGCGAGGTGGCAATAAGCCAGGCTGAGGCTGGAGCTGACATCATAGCTCCAAGCGGGATGATGGACCACATGGTCCAGGCGATAAGGGCTGCTCTTGATCTGGAGGGATATACCGGCACTGCGATACTCTCGTACTCTGCAAAGTACGCGTCCACGTTCTACGGACCGTTTCGTGAAGCCGCAGAGTCGGGAGCTGCTTTCGGTGACAGGAGGAGCCACCAGATGAACCCTGCGAACTTCGCAGAAGCTCTCTGGGAAGTCCAGCTCGATATAGAAGAAGGCGCAGACATGGTCATGGTCAAGCCCGCGCTGCCCTACCTGGACGTGCTAAGAGAGATCAAGGAGAGGTTCGGGGTGCCAACTGCTGCATACCAGGTGAGCGGTGAGTACTCGATGATCGCAGCTGCAGCAAAGATGGGCTGGCTCGACGAGAAGGCGGCGTTCCTTGAGTCGCTCACATCAATAAAGAGAGCTGGAGCTGACATGATCATCACATACTGGGCAAAAGAGTTCGCCAGGCTGGAGAGAAGTTAGGCTGAATTATATTTCGGATGCTTCACCTGCCAGAGACCCTCTGGCCCTTCTTTGAAGCTTGTCTGGACCTGCAGTAGCTCTCGTACCCCAGCCTGGAGAGCTTATCTGCCTCCTCGTTCTCCTCTCTTGGTACCCAGACGAACGTCACGTCTTTTCCCTGGAATAGTTCTCTGATCTCAGGAACGTATCTCATGGAGGTCTCTGAGTTCACCTTCCAGCTTCCAGACATCTGCTTTATCACCAGCTGGGAGTCTCCCTTGACCACAATCTTCTCTTTGGTCTCGCTGTCGCGAATCCAGGCAGCTGCAGCCTTCAGGCCCTCGTACTCAGCCACGTTGTTGGTCATGCCCTTTCCCTCGCCCACGCTGCCAAAGCCGCTGTGCACCAGCACCCCATCCCTGTGGATCAGGTAGCCGTAGGCTGCAACGCCGCATGGGTTCTTGGGGTAGCAGAGGCCGTCAAAGTAGACAGTTATCATTATTTTTCTCCAGAGTGGCCACGACCTGATGTTATGTAAGCTTTGAGGTAGCACTGCCTCTATGTGGAGTCCCGAAAGTTTGGCATTTATATCCTCAGCCCAATATGGACAGAGGAGTTCGCATTTCTGTGTGCTCTTCTTCCTGGAGAAGAAACCCGGATTGCTGATATCACCAGGTCAAAAAAAATCGGCGAGCAGCAGCTTGAGTCGCTCCTTGTACAGATAAGGCAATTTATCAGCGGACCACAGAGTTCCATAGCCCTGTCTCCTCCTTTGGTCTGACCAGGACCTCAAGAATGGATATGGGACCAACTGCGTGGTGCCTTATAGCTCTCATCAGACTATGACATATACGTCAGACTATGACATATACGAAATTGCAGCAGATCCCAGACGCCACCCGATAAATTTAAAGATGCTCGAAGAAATAACCAAATAGGACGTGCAATAGGAGATCACTGTATGTGTCCCTGCAGAGGCAGACGCCGTGGAAAGCGCTGGATATCCGAGATACCTCCTGTTAACTGCTTTATGCCTGAGGGCAGCTGCCCCAAAGATCGGGGTTGCCCAAGAGAGACTGAACATGTCACTCTGACCCTGGAAGAGCTTGAGGCGGTGAGGCTGGTCGACCTGCTTGAGCTTGAGCAGGAGGAAGCGGCCTTTTATATGGGAATCTCCAGGAAGGCGTTTTGGAATGATCTGGTCAGCGCCAGGAGAAAGATCACAGCAGCCCTTGTATACGGCGCTGGCATAAAGATAGAAGGCGGGACTTACGCAGTCAGGGATCTGGAGAGCGGCTCTGCTCTGGCAGAAGACGGGGGCCCAGGTCAAGACCGCTTCAGAGAAGACGAGGTTAAGCTTCTCGAAAGAGAGCTCTCTGTGGTTAAGGAGAGGCTCGACCGCCTCAGCCCAAAGCTAACTGCCCTGAAAGACGGGCCTGGGATCACGGCAGCTGATGGGGATTTAACTGCTTCCCTAGATCGAGCCTCAGCGATCAGACCGCACAACACCTGATACTCGCTATCCAAATGATCATATTTCAGGTGCAGAGGTGGACGGGATCTGCTGACACCACAGAGCAATTGAGCACTAACATTCAATAGTAGAGCAAGCCTTCGATTGCTCAATACTCTATTGGCATTTAAAAGATCAATCTTAGGCAAATCCTTATTCTCGCCTGAGCTGCTCCAGGCCATTTTCAGAAAGTATTAAATACTATATCTCATAAGAGAAGAATTGGTCATGGGATGCCGACCGTCAGGAGACTTGCCGGATTTGGTCAGGCAGCTCCATTCGCAGGTCGCGCTGTTCACGATTTCAGATGCCCTGACTGCAGGACGCATTAGAGGCACTGTTAGACAAATTGAATGTGGGACTATGCTTTAGCCATCATTTATATCGGTCCAGGAGAGGCAGAGCCCGCCTTGACGACGTTGGAGCCTGCGATTCAGCAACGCCTGAAAAGCAGTGACGCCTGAAAAGAGAAGGCATTCTTTAGAGTCTAGGCTGCGCAGGGCTGCTCTGCATAGCGAAAATTGCATTAGAATGCATATAGAAATTGACAGTTGAGAGAACTGCGCAAAGAGAAAGAGGCAAATTATCATGTGCTGCAATGGAGAAAACCAGGGACATCACCACAGGAACAGAACTTTCGGCGCTCACCATATGGGCATGGCACACGGAGCATGCGGCTGTGGATGCGGTGAGAGGAAGTTTCCGAGCAAGAAGGAGAAACTGGAGATGCTTGAAGAATACAAGGAATCGCTGAAGAGCGAGCTTGAGGAGGTTGAGGAAGAGGTAAATCAGCTCAAAGGAGAGCTGAGCAATCCACTTGGATCCCAGGATTAGTGTAGAGAATCTAGCAGCTATCTCAGACCAGAGCGGCATTCAGCAATCCGAACCGCCTGTTCGGCAAGTGCATCTCTGCTTGGATTGCCGCTCTGGTCTACCATCCTCCTATAGGGCTGGCTGCATGGATGACCGAGTTTGATAGACTGCGAGCAAGTGGTAGAATATGAGCTGCACTCAAGATGAACCGCTCAAACAGCACTGCAAAATATCAAGCAGTCACAGATTAGAAACAGGATCGCTATATCTGGCAAGGTCGGTTGAGGAGATTTCCAGCGCACAGGACGGCGGAGTCGTCACATGCCTGCTGGGCTACGCGCTCGATACGGGCCTGATTAAGAGTGCGGTAGTTGCCAGAAAAGATGATTGCTGGAATCCGTCTCCAGTGATCGTCACAGATTCAAGTGAACTTAAAAATTACGCGGGGAGCATCTATTTTCCTTTAGACAACAGAGACCTCAGAGCAAAGGTCAGAAAAGCCGTTGACGCTCACAAAGACGTTGGAATTGTGGCCACCCCATGCGAGCTGAGCGTTCTTGGTCTGGGCTCTAACGCAGTCAAACCTGAGGAGGTCTATCTGAAGGTCGGCCTCTTTTGCCTTGGGAGCTTCAACCCGGAGAAATTCTGGAGCTATGTGGGCGACGAAATAAAAAGAGAAGATGTCAAGAGATTTGAGATTGGCAGGGACATCAGGCTCATCGATAGAGAAGGAAGGACAGCATTTAGAAGACCAGTTGGAGAGGCGCACAAATATTCAATTCCCTGGTGCAAGAAGTGCCAGGAGTTCGTGCCCGCCAAAGCGGATTTATCCATCGGGGCAGGGCCGAGAAGGGGCACCTGTGCAGTATACCTGCAAACGCCCAGAGGAATGGAAGTATTTAAGCGAGCATATGAGGACAACGCGCTGATTGTAGAAGATATATCAGTCGAATTCAGAGAGAGATTTGACAAGACGATCTGGCAGAAAGGGAAAAATCCAACTGGATGATCGGCAAAATAGTGCTGGTTGATGCTGCAAATATATCGCTTCTGATAGTTTCATGAGACTGTATCCTGGAGCGTTCCCTTAAGACGGGCTCTTCTCAGGAGCATAACAGAGCTTCATTTGGATTGGCCCCAGTTTCAATCGGCCTTCATCTCAACTGGGCCTGTCATATAAGAGAAATCTCCCTGGCGATAAGTCAGGGAGAAGAATGCATTACCAGCCCCAGCTGTGCCAGTAGTATCTGGTGGTGACAGGGCCGTATACGTTAGTTGCCCACCATGGGTCGAAGTCGTTGTAGTAAACCGGGGTGTACCAGGCATAGTGGTAGACTGGAGCCGGGTAGTACCAGGTATTGTAGTAGGCAGTCGGATGCCCCCAGTACGAGTAGTGCACTGTAGCTGCTCCTCCTGGGGAGAGCCAGTCATATTCTGGAAATGCCATCGTCGTGCCCACAAGGCAAATCAGCGCACAGGCGATGATTGCCATTGACAGTTTTATTGTGCTAATTGAAACTCCTCCTTTTATCGCACTTCTGCGTACCACATAAATATTCCATTTTATATAGTTTACTGCTCCAACGCATCTGTCTGAGAGGAGCGGATCTCCTTCAACCTACGGAGAGACTCGCCAAGCCTTGAGATCTCCTGGTGCTGCACCTCTTCCAGGCGCGATGCAATCCCATAAAGGGACAAGTTTAACCTATAGAGCTTGAATGGCCTCCCGGCCCCGTCACTCTCAACCACTGTTGCATCTATCAACCCATCAGCTTCGAGCTTCTTCAGAGCTGTGCGAAAATCTGGGGTCTTCATACCTGTTGCGCTCTCGATCTCCCTGCAAGACGCCCTGCTGACCCTTGACAGGCAGGTCAAAAGCGCAGCTTCCTTTCTGAGGAACCCAACGCCCTGTAATGCCCTCGTCAATTCCTGATTTCTAGCTCCTGGCTTGCTAACAGAGAATGCCCTCATCTTCAGCACCACAGCAAGTCTTTATCTGATCGAATTCTAGCCCTGAACAGCCTCCAGCTTTTGGACTTTTTGCATGATTCTAGAGACCACCTTCTCAAACGCCTCTCCGGCATCAGTTGCCCTGCCTTCGAAGGCCAAGCCCCGGTCGCCTAACCTCCCGATCTCAATGTCCAGCGGTATCGCTCCGAGGAAATCTACGCCCATCTCTTTAGCTGCCAGCTCGCCGCCGCCCCTGTTGAAGACCTCTATGACCTCCTTGCAGTGCGGGCAGATCAGGCCGCTCATGTTCTCCACAACTCCCAAGATTGGCACATCCATCATCCTGAACATGTTGATAGCCTTCCTGGAATCGAGGAGCGCAACCTCTTGAGGCGTG
Source organism: uncultured Methanotrichaceae archaeon (assembly GCA_964639235.1). GTDB lineage: Archaea > Halobacteriota > Methanosarcinia > Methanotrichales > Methanotrichaceae > CAZXDN01. The sequence goes on from CAZXDN010000026.1 coordinate 28,718, forward strand.
GTGACTATGACAGCGCCATCCAAATTCGGGATCAGCTGGACCACGCTTATGGGCTCATCGCCCGTACCAGGAGGCAGGTCCACCAGCAGGAAGTCCAGGTCTCCCCAGTTGACCTCTGAGATGAACTGCTTTAGGGCTGCCATCTTCATGGGTCCCCTCCAGACCACTGCCGAATCCTGGCTCTCCAACACGAGCGCCATGGAGACAGCCTTAATTCCTCCAGCATTTGCGGGCTCTATCCCTTCAGAGCTGGCTGTGAGGCGGTGTCCTTCTATTCCAAGGAGTTTTGGAATGTTGGGGCCTGTGATGTCTGCGTCCATGATGCCAACGCTATAGCCTCTGCGCTTCAGAGCTGTGGCCAGGTTGATGGTCACTGTGCTCTTGCCAACGCCGCCTTTGCCGCTTCCCACCACAATCTTGTGCTTTATCCTGCTCAGCCGTATCGATGTGTCGTCCTGGGCTCTGGCGTCTTTGCATGAATTGCGCTCGGAACATGAGTTACAGCTTCCGTCGCAGCTGCTTTTATTGGGACTGCTCATATGATCCTCACTGTAAATCGGAGAATGGGCAATATCTCTGCCCGATAAAAGTAGCTTATGGGACCATATATATAAGTATTTCTTAATCCGATAGCAGGCAGTTTAAATGAAGATAGGAGATGCCCCAACAGATCAAGGCGCAGACCGTAAACACAGGTCAATGGCACTGCGCTATCGGGATCGTAAGCTAATCCGCGATTGCAGTCAAATTCGACTGCGAGGTTCATGCCCCCAACAGAAACATTTAAGTATATTATCACATAAGCTACTATTACTCATCGGGTCAAATTCAGGCCCTGTGAGACGAGGTGAAGAAATATGCCGTGGGGAGACTGTACTGGACCGTGGTGGATGAACCGTGGAGAGAGCAAAGAACCAGATCGCATGCCACTGAACAGGAGATGTAGAGGCATGGGTTTCAGGGCGAGACGGAGCATGGCAGCCCCATCAGAGGAGCTAGCCCCTGCAGAAGAGGTTGGCTATCTGGAGGAGACTGCGAGACGGCTGGAGCATGAGCTGAAGTCAGTGAGGGCGAGAATTGAAAAGCTGCAGTCAGATCAATGACTGCTGCACTTTTTGATGATAAAAGCGCGCACATCCAGGCTGCAAATCCTGGCACAGGCCTGTCGTGCAATTCCGATGAGGAGAGATCGAGTTGATTATATCTGTAGCTAGCGGCAAAGGCGGCAACGGAAAGACTCTGGTGGCTACAAGCCTGGCCGCGTCTGTGGAAGAGGTCCAGCTGGTGGACTGTGACGTAGAGGAGCCCAACTCCTACCTCTTTTTTTTTCTGACCGAGAGGTGACAGGAGCTGCCAAATGCCGTGTCCCTGTGCCTGAGATAGATGCAGCCAGGTACACCAATTGCAGGGCCTGCTAGGATTTCTGTGCTTACCATGCCTTGGCAGTCCTTCCCAGCCAGGTTCTCGTCTTTCCTGAGCTCTGCCACAGCTGCGGCGGCTGCATCATGGTCTGTCCAGAGAAGGCAGTCTTCGAGAGAGAAAGGGAAGTTGGCGATATCTTTCGGGCAAGGTCTGGCAGGACGGATCTCGTCTGGGGCGAGCTGAGGCCAGGAGAAGCCAGGACCACGCCTCTCATCAGGGCAGTGAAAGACACGGCCCGGAGAGGACTAACTGTAATCGATTGTCCTCCTGGCACCTCCTGCTCTATGGTGGAGGCTGTTTCTGGGAGCGACTTTTGTCTCCTGATCACAGAGCCCACTCCTTTTGGCATCCACGACCTGGACATAGCGCTAAGAGTGCTGGAGAAGATGGAGATCCCAAGGGACGTGCGGGTCAACAAAAGCATAGCAGGCGACGAAAAAGTTTGCAGGCACCTGGAGAAGAAAGGCGTTTTTATGCTGATGGAGATTCCCATGAGCAAGAGGATAGCACAGCTGTACTCCCACGGCACCATCTTCGTAGAGGAGATGCCGGAGTGGAGAGATAAGCTCAGGAGCCTGCTAAAAGACATAGAGGAGCTGACAGAGTGAGACAGATCGCCATTATCAGCGGCAAGGGAGGCACTGGCAAGACCTCTGTGATAGCGTCCCTGGCAGCTCTGGCCAAAGGCCGGGCAGCTATCGCCGACTGTGACGTAGATGCCCCTGACCTGCACATCATCCTCAGGCCAGAGATAATGGAGAAACGGGAGTTCATGGGCATCAAGAGGGCAGTCATCGACACTTCGAGATGCACCCTCTGCAGCTCCTGTGAGGAAAGCTGCCATTTGATCAGACAGTGGTCGAGGCCATGTTACTTTTCGAGCCGGTGGTGCTTCTTGGCGGCCCAGTGGCTGATGGCATAAAGGAGATCTGGCGTTTCCTGGAAGCGCAACTGTGAAGTCATTCATGAGAAAGGTTTAAGTATATTGTATCGTATGAGACTAATTGCTTTAAAGATATAGAGGTGTCAAATGAGGATATGTGTTACTGCAGGGGCAGCTGGAATAGATGCTCCTTTCGATCCCAGGTTTGGACGCTGCCCTTTCTTCGCGGTTGTTGATATGGAAGAAATGACTGCCGAATCGGTTCCCAACCCCGGCGCCGGGTCATCTGGCGGAGTTGGGATCCAGGCCGCTCAGGCTGTGTCCAGGATGGGCGTGACTGCCTTGATTACAGGAAGCATCGGACCAAATGCACTGCAGACGCTCTCTGCTGCGGGTATTGATGATTACCAGCAACTCGGAGGCAGCGTCAGAGAGGCTATAGAGCAATTTAAGCAAGGTGGGCTACAGAAGATCACCTCGCCATCAGCTCAGCCACACGCAGGCATGGGTCGAGGTCAAATGGGTCAAGGGTCTCAAGGCCGGGGAAGCGATGGTAGAAGAGGCCGTGGTGGTACTGGAGCTGGACAGGGACAAGGCAAGAACCAAGGGGCAAGCAGAGGACGGGGGTTATAATATGAAAGTCTGTATACCTACAATGGGCAACGGTGGCATGGAAGAAGCAGTTTCTCAGCACTTCGGACGCGCTCAAACTTTCACTTTGGTGGACCTTGATGCTGGCGATGTCCAGGTACTGCAAAACGTAAGCGAGCACATGGGCGGCAATGGCCTGCCAACAGATGCTCTCAAAGATAAGGGCATCCAGGTCATGATCGTGGGCGGCCTTGGGCCAAAGGCGGTCCAGAATTTTGCTGAGCAGTGCGTGGAGGTATTCGTCGGGGCTACAGGAACGGTCAAAGATGCCATAGAAGACTGGAGAGACGGGGTCCTGACAAAGGCCAGCTCTGATAACGCCTGCAAGGAACATAAACATTAGAGGATGGCATACTCAAGGGGCTTTGATCGGTTAGTCCCCTTGGATGCCACCAGTTCAAAATTACATCTGCTATAGCAGCTTGTAGAGATTGAATCAAACCATGCAGGAGAATTGCTGGATGTCACAGGTAAGTTACAGCAAAATGGTCATGGAGCACTTCATGAATCCCAGGAATGTGGGGACGATCGAGAACCCGGATGGCTACGGGTCTGTCGGCAACCCGAACTGCGGCGATGTGGCAGAGATCTTCATCAGCGTCAAAGACGGCAGGATAGATGACATAAGGTTCAGGACATTCGGCTGTGGGCCAGCTATTGCCGTCAGCAGCATGGTCACAGAGATGGCCAAAGGCATGGCCCTGGAAGAGGCAATGAAGATCACCAGGACTGATGTGGCAAGAGAGCTTGAAGGCCTTCCGCCTCAGAAGATGCACTGCTCCAACCTGGGTGCTGATGCCCTGCACGCAGCCATCAGGGACTATTGGGCGAAGACCGGGAAGATGAAGCCTGAAGATACAGAGGAAGGGCGCGAAGGCACGGCCTCAGCTGACTGAGAACGCATATTTCCGCGTGCCTGGGTCCCT
>CAZXDN010000027.1:0-7893 GCA_964639235.1 uncultured Methanotrichaceae archaeon
GCTCTGTCCAAAATTAATTTGGGCGTAAAATCCAGAGCAATAGGATAAAAGAATTATCATAAGTTATCCTGAGAAAGCATCAAATTTATATATGTAGCAACTGTCTACAATCCATAGCTGGAGCGAATCCTGGGAGACCGCATATTTAAGCGGAGGATATCTATGGAACATAGGTTGGTAATTCATGCCGTCTTGATATCGATGATGTTTTTATCTGCCAATTGCTCAGCACAAGGTCAAAGCCTAATAGATCTAATATTTGATCGCACTGATATGAGCGAAGCTGACATGTCAGGACTCAACCTCAGCGGCATGAGCATGAACCAGTCAGATCTGCGGGGCATAAACCTGGAGAGCGCTAAGCTCAATAACTCATACATGGCGTCTGCATGGCTAAATGGCGCAAACCTCTCAGGCGCAACCGTAATCGGGGCAAACCTATCCGGCGCAGTGCTGAATGGGGCAGACCTCAGTGGATCTGACCTCAGCCGATCGGACCTGAGAAAGGCGCAGTTATCCGGAGCAGATCTCAGAGGCTCTCGACTGGCTTATTGCGATTTGACGTATGCAGACCTCTCTGAGTCAGACCTCTCCGATGCAGACTTAACAGGAGCAAGGCTCTTTAGAACCGATCTTAGCGGCGCCAACCTCAAGGGGATGTATCTGTTAAACGCAAACCTAATAGGAGCGCATATAAGCTGGGCCGACTTAAGCAACGCCTATCTTTCCAGAGGCCAGCTATCCAGAGCAGAGCTCTACAGCTCTAACCTGAGCAGAGCAGACTTAAGCGACGCTGATTTCACCAGAGCCTACCTCATGAGGTCCAACTTAACTGGCGCTCACATGGACTCAGTCAACTTAGCATATGCAGATTTAACGGAAGCCAACCTGAAGGATGCCATTATGGTCAGGGCAAGGCTGTCTTATGCTGATTTCACCCGTGCTGACCTCTCAAACGCGGACTTTCTGGATGCAGATATGGACTACATCCGGCTTGTAGGAGCGAAGATGGAAGGGGCCAGGCTAGATGGTGTGACTCTGCGACAGATAGACCTGAGAGGAGTAAACCTGAGAGGCGCATCACTCAAAAAGACACTTCTGGACATCGTCTACCTTACAGATTCCAACATGAGCGGCGCAGACCTAAGCGGTGCAAGGTTGAATCAGGTCGAGTTAACTGGTGCGAACCTCAGCGGCGCCAACCTCATTGGCATCTCCTATGACAGGTTCACGCTGGAGTCGCTATCAGATGCGGACCTGGAAGGCGCCAAAATCTCGGACAAGCTAAGACTAGACCTTGAAGCCCAGTCAGAGGATATCAAAGAAGAGAGCTAAAAAAAGTGTGGACTCATGGCTTTCCAGCTAAAGGATAGCGATCCATGCCAAAGCCAAATGGGACCTTATAGGGCTCGTCGCATAATCCGTCTGAGTTCGAGTCCACGCAGCCCTCCTCAGAGAGATCATAATCGCTGTAGTGGTTGCCAATAGATCCATTATCCCACCTGGCAGGACCCCTGGAAAAGGCACTGCCATGGCGGTTATTCTCAAAGTCATTGCCGTATATCAGGTTATCATTCACATAGCTATACACGTTCAGAAAGATTCCGTAGTCATTGTCGCGGATGTCGTTATAAGCCAGAGTGTTGCTCCTGCAGCCATCTTTGAGAAACACGCCGTAGCTGTTCTCAGCAATGATATTTCTGGCAAGCGTGTTCTCGCTGGAGTTGATGATCAGGATACCAAAGGAGTTTTTGCCAAGAGAGTTGTTCTCGATCCTGGAGAGGGTGGTGTTCTCCAGATATATGCCTGCAAAGTTATCACTTAGGATCTGATCTTTTACAGTGATATTGGTGCAATTAATGCAAATGACATCGCCTGCATTCGATGTAGAGTCTACGACCAGGTCAGACTGGCCAACGAGGAAGTATATGGGCTTGCCATCTATGGTATTGCTCTGGTCTACGGAGTTGTGGCCATATCCAAACAGAAAATTGTTCTTGTTTCCGGTCATAGAATTATTTCTCAGTGTATTGTCCTCTGAACGGTTCAAAGCGATCCCGTATATGCTATTTTCAGCGGAATTGTTTATCAGCAAATTGCCACTAGAGCTCATCAGGTAAATCCCGATCTCATAGTTGTCCCTGGCTACGTTATCTGCAATGGTGTTGCCGTTAGATCTTGCGTTGATCCCGGCAGCCTCTCTGCCGCCTGAGTTAACCAGACAGAGCCCCCTCAGAGTGATGTTGTCTGCAGAAAGCGTTATGGCACTTCCCTGGCCCTGGGCATCTATCACTGGCATGCCTTTGCCACTATCTGCGCCCACGATAGTCAAGGGTTTGTCTACCTGGATGCCGCCGTAATAAGTCCCGCTCCAAACCTCAATGATATCCCCAGGATCTGCTCTGTCTATGGCGCCCTGGATGTCGCCACCTCTGTTCACAACAGTTACGTTGGCCTGGGCAAGCCCCAAGAGCAGAAAAGCCATGAGCATAAATGCGCCAGATCTGCGATAAGTTCGCCCGCTTAAAACCACAATTATCCCCCGCAAAGTTTAGTGTCATTTGATCATTAGATTAATAAATCTTCGCCTGGAAATTTAGGACACGCTTGTCCACTACTTGAAAGGCAGACCATGATCAGTGCCTTCAAGGCCAGACACATATCACAGAAGCCAGACGCATATCATAAACGAAAGATAGTTGACCTCAAGGCTGATGAGTCCGGCATCTAGAAGTCTTTATATCCGATAAACCGAGGTCTGGTCTCAAGTGAGAGACAGCTGCATGTTTCGAAGAGATGCCACAACAGATGCTTATAGTCCACAGACAGGCATGAGGCTGAGAGTAGTCCTGGTCGAGCCCATGTACGATGGCAATATCGGCTCTGTGGCCAGAGCCATGAAGAACTTCGGCTTCGAAGATCTGGTTCTGGTGAATCCCTGCAGGATCGAGGACTTCGGCCTGGCCATGGCATCCCACGCCAGGGACCTGCTAAAAAGGGCTAACACCGTCGAGACTCTTGACCAGGCGCTCCTGGGCTCTGACCTGATAGTGGGCACCACAGGCAAGAGGGCTGCCAACGAGCAGAGGCACCTCAGGCTTCACATCAGGGTGCCTTACTTCACTCCAAGGGCCCTGTCAGAGAAGCTGAAGGGAAAATCCTGTAACGTAGCCCTCGTTCTGGGAAGAGAGGACTGCGGGCTCACAAACGATGAGCTTGCTGCCTGCGACATGCTCGTGTCAATACCCACAGACGAGTCCTACCCCATAATGAACCTGTCACATGCAGCCACAGTCATCCTGTACGAGCTGAGCCTGATTGGAGAAGAGGGAACTGAAGTCAGCCTGGCAAGCGGCGAGAGCCTGAAGCTCCTAATGGAGAAGGCAGAGGCTCTCCTGAAGGCTGCAAGATACCCTGAGCACAAGGCGGGTTACACAATGCTGATGCTGCGCAGGATCTTCGGCAGGGCACAGATGACTGAAAGAGAGGTCAACACTATCCTAGGGATAATCAAGAAGGTCCAGTGGCAGGTCGACCAGGCCAGGTCACAGCCTGGGGCCCAGGCCCAGCTGCATCATGAGCCCAAGTAGGTTTGCCTCGCCCCAGATCTCGGCGATCCTTCCATCTGAGATGCGGAAGATCTCAATTCCAGTCATGGAAACCGCCTTTCCTGTGGGCGGCAGCCCTGAGAATGGCCCTGTGTGAGTTCCTTTGGCCGTAAACCTGCAGGCAACCTCGTCGCCTTCAGCTATCATGTCCTCTATTGTCAGCCTCAAATCAGGAAAGGCCGACCTGCAGACGAAGGCTATGCTCTTCATGCCTTCAGCACCAGGCGTTGCTTCTGGAAGCGGGACGTGCAACACCAGGTCAGGAGACGCCAGCTCATCTACCGCAGACAGGTTGCCCTTTCCTGGGACCTCTTCTAGAAACCTCCTCACAAGGGACCTGTTCGACTCAAGAGACATGACAGACAATTGGCCTTAAAAGGATTTGAAGCATTGCATGCTTAATCGAGCCTGCGCGCCTTCCTCAAGCCGTCTTCAACACAGTCGCGTATTATGTATCCACCCTTGTGCAGGATGGTGTCCCCAAGCTCTGTGTCTCTCTCCATGCTGCCTGTGCAGGGATATGAGTGGTGAGCCTCAGAGATCCTCTCCCTGAGGTCTTTCTGGGTGGGCTCCAGGCCAAGCATCCTCTTTGCCACGAACCAGGTGGAGCCGCAGGGAGCTGACCTGAGCACGTTTGCTGCAACTATCGAGTCCTTTCCCTCGCGCGACTTCTGGACTGCAAAGTCTATCAGCGGCTCGCCAATTCCAGCCCTGTTCAGGAACTCGGCTATAACCGGCTTGCCTTCCTCAGGGCGAAGTGCACAAAACGGCTTGGCAAACGCAGCCTCCATTCCAAGAGACGAGGCCAGCTCCTCCAGCTGCTTTCTCTGGCCAAGCGGCAGCTCCTGAGGCCTCTCGGACCCTCCAATGATTCCCTTAACCCCAGCCTCTTTGAGCTTTGGCAGGAGGCCAAAGAGTATGTCCGGGTGCACGTTGACCACTATGGCAATGTCGGCCTCTGGCAGTCCCTGCGGGAGGAGAGGCTCGACGTCATCTATGAAATCGCCAAGCGTCGCAGGATCTGGCATCTCATACAGCGCCACGATGTCGTCAGCAGAAGTGAACTTCCCTGACCTGCACTGGGAGCAGGCCTCGCCGCATGATATGCAAAAGCCAGAGCAGTTCACCAGGTTTCCAACCAGCCTCTGGCCGAACTCTCCATTGTAAAACACAATTATCTTCAAAGACCTCACCTGCCTTTTTAGTAAACAAGCCCAAAAGAGATAACGTTTGGGGCCAGCGCACTGCACATGGCCCCTGTGCTGCGTCAAATATGCGATGAAGGCCCGCGCAGGCGGTCGCGGCCGAGGTAGACGATGGCCCCGAACCCCAGAGAGATCGCTATCAGCTTTATCAGCCAGCCTGCCATTGGCAGATAGAAGAGGGCATTTAGTATTATGAACCCTGAGCAGAACGTCGTGATGTCGTTTGCCTGGAACTTCAAGAGGTCGAATGCCACCCTGCCCAGGCTGAAAGATGCGAAGAGGCCTGAGGTCATGAGGCAAATTGCGACAGCCATCGCCAGCACCAGAGCTACTGGAATTCCAACCACAGTCAGAAATATGAGAGCTGTCAAAACGAGAGCCACTACAATTGAGGCCAGGCCTGCAAGCGCCTTGACTGCAGGAGACCGCCTTATCTCTCCATCGACCGTGCGCACGAGAGATGGGAAGAACTTTATCAGGATTATGCCCAGGACGAGATAGCCTATGAGCATGAGCATACCGAAGAGGTCTGGCCAGCCGCTTGCCTCCCCCTCTGACCTGATCTGCTGGAAGTTGATCCTGCCCGCGGTTCCAGTGTTGTAGAAGTTGTTGGCGCTCACAGTCAGGTTGCCGTGAATCCTGCCAGCGCTCCTGACGTCTCCTCCACCGATTATGGCGTCTCTGCCGACGATTGCCTTTGGATGGACGTTCACGTTGCCGCCTGCAAGGACGACATTGGTAGAGACGTTGCCCATCAGGTTGATGGTGCCTCCCCAAGCAACCACCTTGCCTCCTATGTTCGAGTTGACCAGCACCTGGCCGCCTGCCACGAAGAGATCCCCAGTAACAGGAGCATTTATGTTGACAGTTCCGCCTGCAACAACCGCGCTGCTGACTGGAGCGTTGATGTTCACTACACCGCCAGTGGCAAAGACGTCATCTGCTATGGGCACATCTATGGATACAGTGTCCCCAGAGAAGGTGCGAATGGCGCTTGCGCCAGGCATTAATGCAATAATGGATATCAGAAGCAGAAGAGCCAATTTCCTCATCATAGTCCCCTACAGACCCGACCATTCCATCGAATAAATAGCTTATGCTACATTATGCCACACCTATTTGACCATTGTATTGATGCCAATAATCCAAGACGGACTTCGTCGACCACGCAGCTGTACCAGAACCCAAAATGAAAAAAAGAGGTCAGGTCGGCCTCCCGCCGAGATGGCGCAAATTTCTCCTTGCGGCATAGAGGATCGCCCCAAATCCCAGGCTCATGGATATGAGTCCCACAACCCATCCCACAAATGGAAGAATGAACAGGATGTTCAGGACCACAAACCCGATCACGAAGAGGGCCATGTCCCCATACCTGAGCTTGAGCATGGCGCCAATCCACCTTCCCAGGCCAAAAGAGACGAAGGTGCCTGTGAGCATGAGAGCGACAATTAGCACCAGAAGAGATATGATGGCAATTGGAAGCCCGATTACAGTTATGGCCACTATGGTGATGGCGATAAAGGCTGCGATCATCAGTATGAACCCGACTACAGCCTTGATCACTGGAGAGTCTCTGACCTCCCTATCTACAGCGGTGAAGAGGCCAGGCACGTATCTTAGGAGGACCAGACCCACTATCAGGTAGCCCAGTATGATCAGAAGCCCGAATATGTCGAAGCCCCTTGCAGCCTGCCTTTCCTCAGTTCTGTTGGTGTCAACCCTCCTGAAGTCCACATTTCCAGCGCTGCCTGGATTCTGGAAGGTGTTGGCCCTGACAGTCAGGTTTCCGGCCACCCTTCCGCCGTTGTACACATCGCCTCCTGCAATAAATGCGTCCCTGCCGATGACCGCTCCTGGAAGCAGGCGCACCTGGCCGCCTGTCACAAGGGCGTTCCTGCCAACAGTTCCCCTGAAGTTGACGTTGCCGCCTGCCACAACCGCCTTGCCGCTGACGTTTGAGTTGAGGAGGACCTGGCCGCCTGCTGCGAACAGGTCCCCATTAACGGGCGCGTTGACGTTCAGAGAGCTTCCAGCAATTGTGGCAGAGGTCACAGGTGCGTTTATGTTGACCACGTTTCCTGCAGCAAAGATGTCGTCGTCCACTGGACTGTCGATGTTCACAACATCTCCTGAGAAAAGCCTGAGACCTTCTGCACCAGAAGAGAGCATGAAGACCAGGGTCAGAAACAGAATAGATCGAGATTGCATGAATTTCACATAGGTATTTGTGTAACAGATCGAATAAATAATTTTCCAAAAAATTTTTAAGTCAAGATTCAGCCATAGCGCTCCTCAGTCCAGGGGTCGCCATGATTGTGGTAGCCGTGCGACTCCCAAAACCCCGGCCGGTCCTCGGCCACGAACTCCAGGCCGTTTGCCCATTTGGCGCTCTTCCAGAAGTAGAGCCTGGGCACAACCAGCCTCACAGGATAGCCGTGATCGGGGTCCAGGACCTTGCCGTCGTGCTTAACGGCAAATATGACATCGTCTTGGAGGAAGTCATCCAGCGAGAGGTTGGTTGTAAATCCACCTGGCGCATGGACTACGACGAACCTGGCCTCAGGAGAGACCCTGACCAGGCCCATAATGGCTTTAGTTGAGACTCCCTCCCAGAGGTTGTCGAGCTTAGACCAGCTGGTGACGCAGTGGATGTCAGAGAATACCTTGACCATTGGAAGGGACATGAACTCGCCAAAGCTCAGAGTCTTCTCCTCATCCACCAGTCCGAAGATCCTGAAGCTCCAGGAAGATGCATCCAATCTGCGAACGCCGCCATACTGCAATGTCGGCCAACCATCGACAAGGTGCTGCCCTGGAGGCACCCTGTTCTCCTTCTTGGTGTCTGGACTCACAATTATCGACTCGTCTGCCAAAGATCCGCCCCCTTGAGACTTGCTGGAAGGCAAAGCGCCTCAAAATTAGATATGAGTATTGTGCCTGCAAGGTTATAAGCATTGGCGAAATTTTGCCCTGCAAAAAAATTGAGGCTCAGCAGTGCCCTTATAGATTAAGTTGAATAGAGATCATTAAGTTGAATAGAGATCATTGAGTTGAATAGAGATCATTGAGTTGAACATAGA
>CAZXDN010000027.1:7993-22548 GCA_964639235.1 uncultured Methanotrichaceae archaeon
ATTAAGTTGAATAGAGATCATTGAGTTGAATAGAGATCATTGAGTTGAACATAGACCATGTTGATATGGGTCCAGACGAGTGACCTGAAGAGAGGACTGGAGATTTGCTTGAAGAGGACTTGGTTTAAGACAGGCTTAAGAAAAATTCGCATGGCTGCTGAATTGAAGAGCGGCTCTCGAAAGGCTGTAGAGAGGAGAGCGGAGGCCAATGCGACTTCCTGAGCTCCTGGCGCCAGCTGGCTCCAGGGATGCGCTTGTAGCTGCAATTGCTGCAGGGGCCGATGCAGTATACTTAAGCGGCAAGAGATTTGGCGCCAGGAAGTATGCAGCGAACTTCGACCAGGAAGAGCTGCAGAGGGCTGTGGATTATGCTCACATCAGGGGCGTCAGGGTATACGTCACAGTCAACACCCTCGTCAGGGATAGAGAACTAGATGATGTTGGAAGATACCTTATCTGGCTCTACGAGATAGGAGCAGATGCGGTTCTTTTGCAGGACGTGGGCGTTGCATCTCTGGCAAGAGATCTGGTTCCAGGGCTGAGCCTGCATGCATCCACCCAGATGACCATCCACAACTCAGAGGGGGCTAGATGGGCAAAGGGCCTGGGAATGAAGAGGGCTGTGCTTGCAAGGGAGGTTTCGCTAAAAGAGATAGAGGAGATCTCAAAAGCTGCAGGCAAAGGCCTTGGCCTGGAGGTGTTCATCCACGGTGCACTATGCTACTGCTACTCAGGCCAGTGCCTCCTCTCATCTGTCATCGGAGGCAGAAGCGGAAACAGGGGAATGTGCGCCCAGCCCTGCAGGAAGCCCTATGTCCTCTTGAGAGGCGAGAAGGACGGGTACAGCAGGCCTGTCAGCCTGGCAGCAGCAAAGACAAAGGAGCGCTTCCTGATCTCCACCAGGGATCTGTGCACATATCAGCACCTCGACAGGATAATCAGGTCGCCTGTGGAGTCGCTGAAGATCGAGGGCAGGATGAAGTCAGCTGAGTACGTGGCCATAGTCGTCAGCATTTACCGCAATGCTCTGGATGCCATCTCTGAGGGCAGCTGGAAGCCGTCTGAAGGGGATGTGAGGGACCTGGCGCTGGCATTCAACAGGGATTTCACAAGCGGCCACATGCTTGAATCAAAAGGGTTCATGGGAAGAGAGATGTCAGACAAGCGCGGAGTCTCCATAGGCACTGTGACCTCGTATGACTCCAGAAGCGGCGAGGCTGCCATCCGGACCTCAGGACCTCTGCCCGAAAGAGGAGACGGCCTTGTCTTCCTCTACCAGGGAACAGAGCAGGGAATGGTCATCCACAGGCCACCCATATTCAGGGAAGGGCTCCTGAGGCTGAAAACCCCTGATGCGGTCAGGCCTGGAACAGAGGTGAGGATGACTTCGAGCTCAGACCTGGCAAGAAGGGCAGAGAAGATCATCTCCTGCTCGAAGGAGCCCGTGCCAATAGATCTTAAGGTCTACTGGGAGGGGCATGTGCCCGTGATCTCAGGCAGGTTTACTGGCCCCAGAGGAAAGATAGAGGTCCTGGTCAGAGCAGGGTTTGAGATGGAGGATGCAAAGAGCAGGCCTCTAATCCCAGAGCAGATCGAGTCGCAGATAAGGAGGACTGGTGGGACCCAGTTCACAGTCAGAGGCCTGGAGATGGACTATCCTGGAGGGCTGTTTGCGCCTGCAAGCGCCCTAAACCAGCTCAGAAGAGACCTCCTGGCAGAGGCTGAGGCAAAGCTTCTGAAGTCATATGTGCCCGATAGCTCAGAGATTAAGAGGGCCAGCCAAAAGCTGAGCGCTCTCAACCTTAAATCGAGGGCTTCAGGCCAGATAGATAGGAAGAGGCCCAGAATTGCAGTCTACGCAGACAGCCTCGAGGCGGTCAGGGGAGCTGCTGAGGCAAACTGTCAGAAAATCTACTTCGAGCCCGCGCTCCACGCGGGCTGCAGCCAGATAAAGAAGAGCAAGGGATACTATCAGGAGCTCTTCGACGCCCTGGCAAGGTCCAGGGAGATCTTCAGAGGAGAGCTGGCCTGGAAGTGGCCGAAGATCACCAGAAACGATTACCTTGCCTCGGCTGTGCCACTGCTGGCAAGGGCCTGGAAGGAGAATATCCTGGATGGAGTGATGGTGGAGGGAGAAGGAGCTGCAGAGGCCGCAAAGTCTGCTCCAGGCATTCCTGTGCTCGGAGCCGCAGGACTAAACGTCTGGAACCACCTGGCAGTGTGTAGCCTTGCCAGAGACTTCAGCTGCCTGACGCTCTCTCCAGAGCTCTCATCAGATCAGATGGCAGACCTGATCTCCAGGTCAAGCGCCATGCCAAGGCCAGATATCGAGATCCTGGTGCAGGGAAACCAGGAGGTGGCAGTCACAGAAGACCGCCTGCCGTGCGCAGCATTCAAGGACTACTCAAGAGAGAAGTTCTATGGGCTTCAGGACTTCAAGAGGGTCTTTCCCATCTACCTCGATGACGACTCCAGGACACACATCTCAAACGCGGCAGAGACCTGCCTGGTGGACTGCATGCCCAGGATCTTCGACCTGGGATTAGAGGGCATTGCAATCGACGCCAGAGGCAAAACGAAGAGATATGCCAGGGAGATGACGCAGATCTACTCCAGGGCCCTGGAGATCACGGAGAGGGGAGGAGACCAGACCTCAGGAGAGCTGAACTGTCTTAAGGAGGAGGCAAGAAGGATCTCGCTTGGTGGGATCACATACGGCCACTTCTTAAAGGGCCTGAAAGACGAGCTTCCAGACATTGGATAGGCATTCTTTGCACAACCCAACAATTTTTTAGATATAGTTGTCAGCATAACCTGGAAAGCTGTCAATCTGATCTAGACGCCAGAAGGCCAATTTCTCGCAGCATTCTCTCCTTTTTTTCTAAACTCCGAGAGTTGACAGGACTTAAATAGGAAATATGGGATATGTATAAAAGTTTTTATACGCCCATCCAACGACAATCGATTTCGCAGCGCCCGATGGCAGAGTTCTCACAGACCCAGACAGGACAAGACGACATGAAGCCAAGCGACCTTCAGTCCAGGATCAACGACCTGCAGCTCAAGATAGGCGACCTGAGAGAGAGCAGCCTGGACCCAAGTCAATCTTTAGAGGTTGCACTCGAAAAGCTATCTTCTGCGCTAGAAGAGCTAAACGTCGCTCAGGAGGAGCTTTGCCAGCAGGACGAGAGCCTGCAATCCGCATACCTGACCATCGAGTCAGAAAGGCAGCGCTACCTGGAGCTGTTCAACTTTGCGCCTGATGGATACCTCGTAACTGACCTCAATGGGACCATCACAGAGGCGAATGTCGCTTCCACAGAGCTGCTGCAGTCCAGCCCCATAGGCTCCAATCTGGCAGAATTTCTTGATAACTCCTGCAAGCCTGAGCTCGAGTCCATGTTAAGGCGCCTGAATCTCGGAGAAAAAATCACAAGCTGGGAGATCGAGATCATCCCGAAGGCCGGAAGGCCAGTTCCAGTTACGATCTCTGCCAACGCCACCCACGATCTTCGCGGAGACTCCAAAGGACTGCGATGGCAGATTCACGACATAACCCGGCTCAAAGATGCCAAAGAAGCTCTCCAAAACTCAGAGGAGAAGCACAAACTGCTTATAGAAAACGCCAACGAGGCCATAATCGTGGCCCAGGACGAGGCGATCAAGTTCGCCAACCCAAAGTTCCTGGAGATCACCGGCAGAACAATAGAGGAGATAAAATCAGAGGGGTTTGCAGGGCTCATACATCCAGACGACAGAAAGATGGTAATCGAGAACCACCACAGGAGGCTCCAGGGAGAGCAGCTTCCTGAGACCTACGCCTTCAGGATCAATGGCCAAAAAGGAGAGGTCAAGTGGGTGGAGATAAGCTCTATCAGGATATCCTGGATGGGGAGGCCTGCTACTCTTAACCTCCTCAGCGATGTGACGAAGCGAAAGGAAGCTGAGGAGAGGCTGCGCCTCTTCAAGTCTGTCGTGGCCAATGCGAGCGAGGGGGTGGTGGTCGTGGCTCCAAGCACCTCCGGCAGAAACCGCCTCGAGATAGACTATGTCAATAGGGCATTCGAGGAGATGACTGGATATGATGAAGAAGAACTCGTGGGCAGAGACCCAGAGGTCTTGAGCGGCCCGAAGACCGATCCAGCCCACATCTCTACAATGGAAGAGGCAGTCTCAAAGAGAGAGCCAATAAAGCTTGAGAAGGTCAACTGCCGCAAGGATGGCACCTCCTACTGGTCGGAGATCAGCCTATTTCCACTGCTAAGCGATAGAGGCGAAGCAGACTTCTGGGTGTCCATAGAGCGCGATGTCACTGCCCGCCACCGCTATGAAGAGGAGCTTTCCGCCAACAAAGAGAAGTTCAGGGATCTGGTGGAGAACATAAACGATATCATATACTCCACTGATGAGAGAGGAATCATCACCTACGTCAGCCCAGCAGTAGAGCACATGGCCGGATACAGCCCAAGCGAGCTTCTGGGCAGGAGCTTTGAGGAGCTCTTGCCGCACGACGAGAGGTCTGCCAGGATAGATATATTCAGAAAAGCGCTCTTGGGAGAACCTATCATCTCCAAAGACATCAGAATCCTGACCAAGAGCGGAGAGACGAGGTGGGTCCACTGCTCCAGCAGGCTGATATCGAAAAACGGCAAGCCTGCAGGCTTAACTGGAGTTGTAGCAGACATAACCGAGTTCAAGAGAGCTGAGTGCGCCTTACATGAGAACCTGAACTTCATCCAGAGGCTGACAGACACAATCCCCTCGCCCATATTCTACAAGGGCTTGAACGGACGCTACCTGGGCTGCAACAAGGCCTTTGAAGAGCTTGTGGGCAGGAGAAGAGATGACATTTTAGGGATGTCGGTTAGAGATCTGGCCCCAAAGGATGTGGCAGACAGGCACCAAGAGATGGACGAAGCCCTGTTCTCCAGTCCAGGAGCACAGGCCTACGAGGCCCCAGTCTGCGGTGCAGACGGCAGGCTTCACGATTTCATGGTAAACAAGGCCACCTACACAGATGACAGTGGCAGAGTGGCGGGGATAGTCGGAGTCCTTCTGGACATCACAGAGCTGAAGAGAGCTGAGCAGGAGATAAAGGAGCGCGAGTCGGAGCTGTGCGCCATATACGAGAACGCGCCAGTGATCATGATGCTCGTGGACTGCAAACGCCGCGTCAGAAAGGCAAACAAGTTTGCTGAGAAGTTCGCAGGCACAGGTGTAGGAGATATGATCGGCCTTCGAGGAGGCGAGGCTCTGGGCTGTCTCTACTCTCTGGACAGGCCTGAAGGCTGCGGATTTGGGCCTGAGTGCCAGGAGTGCATCACACGCAAGACTGTCATAGACACGATCGAGACTGGCCGAAGCCACAACCAGGTAGAGGCAAGCCGGCCGTTTTTAATCGACGGCAAGAGGCAGGAGATCACATACCTCCTCTCAACTGCAAGCGTGAACGTCCGCGGGGAGCGCCAGGTGCTCGTCACCATCCAGGACATCACAAAGCGCAAGGAAGCTGAGGAGGCTCTCCAGAAGTCCAAAGACTACCTTGACAAGATAATTAACTCTGTGGGAGACCCCATATTCGTCAAAGACAGACAGCACAGGATTGTGCTTGCAAACGACGCCCTGTGCTCGCTTGCAGGCCGCAGCCGAGAGGAGGTCTTGGGCAAGACGGATTACGACTTGTTTCCCCTGGAGCAGGCAGAGGTCTTCTGGGAGATGGACGACCTGGTATTCAGTACTGGAAAGGAGAATGTGAATGAAGAGGAGATCACCGATGCCCAGGTCCATACCCACAGCATCATCACCAAGAAGACGATATACATCGGCCCAGAAGGAGACGAATTCCTCGTAGGGATCATAAGGGACATAACTGACAGGAAGGTCGCAGAGGACAAGATACGTGCAGCCTATAAGCAGCTGCTGGAGATAATCGAGTTTCTCCCAGACCCCACATTTGTCATAGACCAGGACAAAAAGGTGATCGCCTGGAACAAGGCCATAGAGGATCTCACCGGTGTGCCCAAATCCGAGGTAATGGGAAGAGGCGACAACGCCTATGGAGAGGCGTTCTGTGGAAGACAGGAGAAGATACTGATAGACTTTCTGGATGAGCCTGAGCCTGCCTCAAGACAGAATTACTCCCATATCGAGAAGAAGGCAGACACCCTCTTCGCAGAGACCTACATGCCCCCCAGATCAGGCAGGCCAGGCGCAGATCTCTGGTGCAAGGCCTCTCCACTGATAGACCACAACGGCAAACACGTGGGCGCAATCGAATCGATAAGGGACATAACTGAGCGCAATAGGACTGCAAAGTCGCTGGAGAAGAGCGAGCGCAAGTACAGGTCGATAGTCGAGCAGACAAGAGATGCAGTTGTTCTCTTAGACGAGTCGGGACACATCGTGGATTGGAATGCTGGCGCTGAGAAGATCACCGGCCTCAAGCGGTCAGAGGCCATAGGCAGGCCTGTGTGGGAGGTCCAGTCGGTTCTGATCCCGGATGACCTCAAGTTTCCAGGGATAGAAAATAAGATCAAAGAAAAGGCAACCGAGATTCTCAAGACAGGAAGATCACCCCTGCTAAACAGCACAGGCGAGCACAAAATCCAGCGCGCCGACAGAACCCAGGCAGTTGTAGAGGAGTCCTTGTGTGCCATACCCACAGAGAAGGGCTTCATGATCTGCAGCAACATGAGAGACATCACCAGCCGTAAGCTGTCTGAGGAGACCAGAGAGAGGCTGGTAAGAGAGCTGGAGTCGAAGAACACAGAGATGGAGAGGTTTATCTACACAGTCTCTCACGACCTGCGGTCCCCGCTGGTCACTGTCAACGGCTTTGTGGGCATGCTCAAATCAGATCTGGCCAGGGGAAACACAGGGCGCGTAGAAGTGGACCTGAAGATGATAAGCGATGCAGTCTCGAGAATGGACAGGCTGCTTGACGACACGCTGCAGCTCTCCCGCATAGGCAGAGTGATATGCCCCATAGCCGTCGTCTCATTTGAAGATATGGCTCGTGAAGCTGCAGACCTGGTCTCAGATAAGGCAAAGGCAAGAGGCATCAATGTCAGGATAGAGCCGAACTTGCCCCAGGTCAACGTGGACCGCATGAGGATAGTTGAGGTCCTGACCAACCTGATAGAGAACAGCGTGAAGTACATTGGGGATCAGCCCCTGCCAGAGATCGAGATAGGCTACAGGCCCGAAGGTGTATTTTTCGTCAAAGATAACGGCATGGGAATTGATGAGAGCCAGCACGAGAAGGTCTTTGGACTGTTCTACAAGGTGGACAACAAGAGCGAGGGCTCTGGCGCGGGGCTCGCCATTGTGAGGAGAATAATCGAAGTTCACGGCGGACGCATATGGATAGAGTCTGGAATTGGAGAGGGCTGCACAGTCTGTTTCACCCTGCCCAAAGAGAAATTGGCAACAAGAGAATGAGAAACTGCCTGCTAATATGCTGCACAGATCTGAAAAACTCAAGTCGAGGTCAGCTATGCACTCCCAAGCCAGAACATGAGTTCCTTAGGCTGCAGAAGAAATTTCCAAAAAAGACGGCGCAAAACACAAGGAGCAAAGAAATATGGATCATCAGATTACAGAGAAGACGATGCCCATTCTTCTGGTAGAGGATGAGGAAGCCCATGCTCTCCTGGTTCAATGGATATTTGACGAGGACAAAGAAGGGAATGGCTGGAGGGTGGACCACGTAGACACAATTAAGAGCGCCAGGAGATGGGTAGAAGACCACCTGGGCCAGGAGTTTCTGGTGATCTCAGACTACCGCCTTCCAGATGGAACAGGCCTCGACCTGACCGAAGGAGCTACGCGCCCTGAGGAGATGAGGTATCCACTGATCATAATAACTGGTGTCGGATCTGAAAAGCTGGCAGTCCAGTCCCTGAAGTCCGGCGCGATGGACTATGTTGTGAAGGGAGACGACCTGAAGGGCCTGCCCCAGGTAGCAAGAGGGGTGATGAAAGAGTGGGACAGGATCAAAGAACACAGGCAGGCTGAGAGGTCGCTTATAGAGTACATAGGCGGTCTGGAAGAGTCGAGCGCAGATCCAGAAGAGTTCATGGACAAGATTGCCCAGTACCTGGAGACAACTCTCACCCAGGATCAGGAAGCAAACAGGCAGCTGATAGAGAGCCTCAGGAAGAATGCCACAACCCAGGGACATGAAGGCTCGCCAAGCTCACAGCCCACGACAAACGATGCTCTTGACCTGCTCTCCAAAGACGGCCTTGAAGGGGCGATGATGATGGTGGACCTGGAGCTGTCAAGAGACCCGGAGAGCTGGGAGGCCTGGGGTGCCAGGGCAGATATCCTCTACCTCCAGCAGAGGCACTTCGAGGCCCTTGCAGCCAGCAACGAGGCGCTTGGGCGAAACTCCCAAAATGCTCTTGCCTGGAACACCAAAGGCAATGTGCTCTACAGGCTTGGAAGATACGACGAGGCAGTGGAGTGCTACAGCAGGGCCATAGAGATATCTCCCTTGTTCCCGAAGTCCTGGTACAACAAGAAGCTGGCCTTAGAGGTGCAGCTCAAGAACTCCATGAAGAAGATGTCTTTTAGAGCGCCAAAAGAGAAGAACGCCTCTGGGGAAAAACGCCTCAAAGACGACCTGCGTCCTGATAAAGACAGGGGCGACGGCACTCTCAGAGCTTCGATTGGCAAGATAAGGTGATCTGCCTCAAATAGAATGCTCAAGGCAGGGCGTAGTCCACCACAACTCTGCTCTCGCAGGCCTCGTTAACAAAGCTCACGACCTTCATGTGCTCAGGGTGCTTCTGGTAACTGTAGAGGTCCTCCTTGCTCTCGAACTCAGAGTACAAGGCGAGATCGTATGAGACGCCCAGGTGCCCGAAGTCGACCCCCACCTCAAAGAACCTGATCTCGCCAATTACGCCCTTCAGGGCCTCCAGATCCGACTTCAGCTTCAGGATATTGCTCTTTTTGTCAGCGCCAAGAGCAGATTCCCTGAACTTGAACATGACTATGTGCTTTATCATCCATCTACCTCAGAAAAATCTGATGCGGGCCCAGAGATAATAACGTTTTGCCAAGATCCGGCATGCATAGAAAGCCCTATAGGGGACAAATTCTTAAGAAATTTCTGAATGTGAACGAGAAAAATGCTGAGACAGCAGAGGAGGTCACCTAGCACCTCCTCCTCCGCCCCCAAATCCGCCGCCGCCTCCAAATCCACCGCCGCCTCCAAATCCCCCAGAGCCAGAAGAAGAAGCTGGAGGTGCAGTCATGCCGTACACGTTTCCGAAGTAGACTGGCATGTAGACTGCAGCGTGCGCCTCAGGGATCCTAATGCTCAGCTTATCCATTGCCTCTGCAACTGACCTGCCAACTCCAAGTGCAGTTCCATACACCAGCCACTCCTTCCAGATGGAGATGTCTTCGGGCTGGTACTTCTGGATAGACGCGAAGTTGGAGAGATGATACCTGAAAGCATCCCACTCAAGCTTTTCTTTATAGTAGTCCTTTCTCCACCTTCCAAAGAGCGATGACGGAGCGATAACCGTGGGCAGAGATTCTGCGAGGATCACCGCTGATGCAAACAGCCCTGTGAAGAGCATCGGATAGATGCTTGAGTATCTGAAGTAGAGGGCCAGCACAGCTACGAACAGCAGGGACGACAAAAGCACCAGCTTTGCAGCCTCGCGGCGGCCGTTGGTGACGAACTGCTCTGATGTGCCCCCATCTGCTCTCCTCATGAGGTCATCCATGCTCTGTCTGATCTCGCTTAGCTCCTGATAAGAGCCTTTGCCTGACCGCAGAGACTTGACCTTCTCCTCGAACTCATCGGCATCGAATATTTGGCCAGAGGAGTACCGCTCGATAAATGAGAGGACTCTTTGCTCATAGCTGTCCTCGGCAGCCTCTGGGCCTTTGAGCATCCTGATTTTTAGTCCTTCACCAGACTCTATCTCCAGAGCGCCGCGCCTGTGCAGGTCTAGCAACGTGGCATAGAACCCATCCCTGTCGAAGCCGTAGGCATCGCCCTTGAAGACGAGGTTCACCAGCCAGGGCTTCCTCCTGGCAGGAACGTAAGATAGGAACTTGGGCACTACAAAGCCCCTCTCAGATCCGCGCCAGTAGTACAAAAGCACAATCAGCGCTGGAAAGAGCAGCATCAAAGCCCTCAAAGCCTCTGAGAGATAGGAGAAGAGGCTGTACTTGCCATAGTAATCGGCATTCGCAGAGACTGTCTTCTCCTCCACGTCCTCTACGCGGCTTGGGAACCCCGTCATGAGCCTGGACGCCTCTGGCTTGAGGAGAATCTCCACCTCCAGAAGCGAGTTCTCAGGGCTCTCTCCTGTCAGGACCAGCGTGTCTCCCTGCCTCATCGAGTCCATTGGAGGATGCGAGAATACCCTGGCGAGATCGCCATTTGGATCGTGTATGGCCAAAGTGACGTTCCTGTAAGCCAGGTGCTCCTTTGCCAGCTGGAGGTTCAGGTGGCAGTATGAGTCGTCGCACTCCAGTGGGGGGTATAGCTGGAAGGCGTAGGCCACGTCGTAGAGGCCTTCTTTGAAGTAGTCGGGCTGGTAGACACCTGCCTCATTCCTCTCTGCCAGAGAGGCGATCTCATCGGTCCTGCCATGAGGCCTGCCAGGAGCGTTCTCGAATGCGTGGACGTCTCCTTGAAAGTCCACTGCATAGGGAAGAGTTCCTGAAGGTGAAGAGATCCATAGAGGCTTCACGTACTGGCTATCCAGAGGATCAAAAGAGAGAGGCGCATTCCAGCTCCTGTAGAACATCCTGTATGTGCCGGCTTCGTTTACCTGATATCGAAAATTTTCAAAGAGGGTGCCGTTGAGGTATAGATCTGCGCTGTAGCTCTCGACATAGACTCCGCCACCGTAGCTAGGCCCGCCTGTCAGCGTTAGCCCTACGATGCCCATCAGAAATGCCAGTGCCACCAGCGCCAAAAGGAGCTGTCTCTCGCTCAATCCCATTTCACCTCTGGCCTCTTTGGCTCGAGCGTCTCCTCAGAAGTCAGATAGCCCATCCTCCTGAGCTCGTCCTCCTCGAAGTTGAGGTACTCCATCTTGCTCATCCGTGCAGAAGAGGCGATGAACCTGGAGGGAAACGTGTCTAGCATGGTGTTGAACTCCTGAACAACGTTGTTGTAGGTGTACCTGTGCCTGGAGATCTCGTCTTCCACATCCCTTATGGCGTCCATGGTCCTGGTCACAGCATCAGAGGTCTTGAGCGCGGGGTAACTCTCGGCAACGGCGAGCGCTCCTCCAGCCAGACCAGAGCTAGCGCCGTAGATCCTGGCAAGCTCCTCAGGGCCGGCATTGCCAACGCCAGTTCTCATAGCAGCGATCTTCTCAAGCGTTCCTCGTTCGAACCTGGCGTAGCTCTTGACAGAATCCACCAGCTGCTCGATCATGTCCAGCCTCTTCTTCATGGCAACCCTGATCTGCGAGAGCGCAGCTTCTCCCCCATTCAACAGGCTCTGGAGCCTGTTGTACACAGTGACGAAGTAGAGCCCGGAGATGAAAACTAACGCCAGCAGAACAAGAAGCGCCAGAGTCGGCATATCCATGAAGATACAAGCTGCTTGAAGACTTAAATAACTAGCTTTTCTAAGAAGAGGCAGATTAAAAAAAAGGGAAGGTTAAAGAAGCTCAGTTCTTTATGGTCTGATCCAGCTTGGCCTTCCAGATGTTGTTGCTGCCGCTGTAGGTTCCAGCGTCGGTGACGAAGTTGAACGGCCCGAAGGCTGTAGTTGGGTTGTTCCATCCCTTCTGGCTGGTTCCTGCGCCCGTCACTGCAATTCCAGGCGATCCGCCTGCATTGTCTGTGCCGAGTATGATGTCAGCTACGCTCTTGGTTGGCACGTATACCGCAGAGTACTTGTTTCCATCCCTGGCGGATGCGCTCAGTGGTCCTGCACACTCAATTATGAGTGAGCCATCGTTGTTGGTGAGGCTGTGTGGCCCGACGTTGTTGACCACGTCCTTTATGTTGACGTTCGTGACTTTGCTTGCTGTCCCGTCGCGGGTGGCGGTAAGAACCAGGTCAGCATCGCTGCTTATGGAGTTGATCCTCTGCAGCTGTCCTGCTGAGACCATATTATCAACATACATTGTCTCTTGGGCGTACTGGTTGCTGTTGGCGTTTTCCTGTGAGGTTGCACTAGAGAACGCGTCGTCGATGTATGAGGATGCTGATGCGTAATTTGCTGGGCAGGATGAAGATGTCCTCTTGACAGTCGTCCCTACATAGACCTCATCTGAAGCCTTGTTGTAGTCCATATTGGAGTCTGTGTTGTGCACTGCATCAGACTTGACGAAGCTCTTCGAGGTAGCCTTGTCGCCAGAAGTATATGCAGCAGCTGAGCCAGACAGATCGCCTGTAGCGTAGGTTTGAACATTGGGGTTGTAGTAATACCAGGGCTCTGGGGTTGTGCCGTCCCATGCCTCTGATCCAGCGCCTCCGTCAGCATATCCGTTTATCAAACTGGTGCCCGTAGCAGTCCTGCTGGCGCTCAGATCAAGAGAGAGCTTGCTGTTTGAGTTGCTCTTGTAGTTGTTGGCAAAAGACGCAGTTGAGATCTCTGCAGATCCAGACTTGGTGCCTGCAGGCTTTGATGTCGAGCATGGACATCCATCCTCGCCCTCGCAGATGCACTCGCGATTTATTGCTTCCAGGTCTACGCAGCCAGATACCCATCCTGAGACTGCCTTCTTGTCTGGGCAGGGGCAGGAGAGCCTGTCAGTAAAGTAGCTTGCCGATCCACTAGCCGTAGCGTAAGCTGTGCCCGTTCCAGTGCTTGAGACTGTGCCTTTAATTTGCGAGTAGCCAGAAAGGGCATTCTTTGTGCAGCCTGGACTCTTCACAGGATCTACGAAGCCGTTGTCGACCTCTACATATGTCTTCACAAGTGCAGATGCAGATTCAGCGCCTTTTTTGGACTCCTTGTTGACGCCTGCGTTGACGTCTACATCGCAATATTCAGTGTTCAGAGCGTATTTCTCTCCATTGAGGGTTACGGTCCTAGTGGCACCGCCATCCCTGTCAGTGAACTTGGCATAAGCTTCACCAGCTTTGCCGTCAGCTACACTCACATCCGCAGTTATCCACTGTGCCAAAGTCGCCTTGACTCCGTCGTTGGTGTACTTGATGAACTCTCCACCAGAGGCTTTGCCGCCACCAGAGGCTATTGTCCCATCTGGACCACCGTACACCTCGACTCCGTTACCTAAAGCCGGCGCCACGATTGCGAGGCAGACCAGCACCGCTAAAATTCCGATCTCTTTTCCCATGGATAAACCCCTCCCCGGGTTTACAAGACCCTAGACGTTCTCCGAAGTTATAGATCCATAGTAACTAATAATACTTAAAATATTTAATTATCTGCCTTAATCAACTTTGTTAAGTACTGGGAGACACTGACCTGAGCCTTATTTATATAGGATAGGAGGAGAAATGGACAGAGCCATTTTGGGTTAAATTAAATGGTACGGGAAAAAAAAGGGCAAGATTTGCTCGGACAAATTGACCGTAACCGCTAAACAGGGACTGTAAAGCAATCAGTTGTCTACAAACCACCCCATACAATCCAGAAGGTTTCACCGGCCATACAGCACCAGGAAATTAGTTTGGATATTCGACGATCTTTCGCGATGACCTGCAGGATGTTCGCGTCTTGAGAATTACGGACCGAATGAATTTACAATTGCAATTGTAAGCAGCCCCAGGACAAAATCTCCTCTGGAGAGGTCTCTCACCACCAAAGAGCAATAGAAACACGAGCAGGGGCTAAAATTTGACTGACGTCAATCCAAACAGCATTAATTCAAAGAGCATTAGCAGTCCCATGAGGGATTTGAATGCCAGCGATAGTTAGACTGTAAGTATACTGTAACATAAACAGTGCCAGAGGGCTTGCCGATATGGATAATATGCCATAAAATTTTAATAGAAGATAGACGACTAATCGAATATATGAAAGGGCGTTTTGCAATAATAATTATACTATTAATTTCATTCATCGGCTGCACCACTTCTCAGACCATAGAACGTCACAGCGTCGTCTCAACTGTGAGCAGTTCATTGAACACTGCAGATAGCACAATCGATATACAGAATTATACAAGAATTGAAGATGGCACAACTGTCATAATTGGAACAATTGGAGGAAACCTCACAGGCACTAGGGGAACAAACAACACCACCTCAAACTCCACATCGAGCATGAATGCAGAGGTTTCTGATGCCAATGATAGCAGCTCAGGAGAAAACTACACAAGCCCGGTAGCAATCGAGCTGTCAGAAGAAGACACTGTAGAATACATAGATGCCCTCTCCGGAAACGATGCGCCCGATGTTCAACCGGACAATACAGGCGAGAACCTCACAGAAGACCTCCCTGCAGATGATATAAACGCGAAGGATTACGAAAGCGCTGATGCAAAAACGGACCAGGAAAGCTCGGTCATGATTTCTGGCAACTTCACAGATATATCTGAGGGAAATTACACAGCCACAACAGGAGATAACTACACTAATACAGAGAACTACAC
>CAZXDN010000027.1:22648-26300 GCA_964639235.1 uncultured Methanotrichaceae archaeon
AGAGAACTACACTGACACATACGATGCCAACTCTACAGATGCCCAAGATAATTCAGATGATGCCCAAGACGAAGATAACAGCTCAGCTTCTGGGACAGAGCCACAAGACGAAGCAGTTTCCACCCTACAGGCAGACGATTCTCTAGAGGAAGACTATGAAGCAACCGATGTGAACGCAGGTGAGAACGTCGATACAACAGACGGCATAGATATCACTGACGGAGACTTTGTGGATGTCTCTGAAGGCGACTATACCAATCCGCCTGAAGGAAGCCACACATCAAGCGGCGATGATGACGGAAGCGTTGTAATTGGAGATTGGAACGATGGAGATATCATAGACATAAACGATACAGAGGTCGATGTGGACAACGGCACCACAGACCTGAACACCACAGATGGAGAAGACATCTCGATAAACGGGACAGAATCTGAGGATTCATCTGGAGAAGGCGCCCTTCCTCCATCTTACAATCCACCTAGCGCCAACAATACGGATCCAGACACGATAAACAGAGTTCCCAACTACATCACCCCTCCAGTCAACACCACAATAGAGCCTGGAAGCGATGAACAAGACGATGAGGCAGACGAGATAGCGAAAAAGAAGGCCAGTGAAAGAGAGAGCACCCTATTCAACTTTGAGATGAGCGGTTTTGTCAAAGGAAATGGCAGCTACAACGAGTGGAGGTCCATGAAGGACTCAGGAGGCGGCAAGGTGAAGCAGTACTCCGGAGCGCAGGAGGGCGAGCTGGAGCTGGAACGGCTGGATATGGCAGTAGGAGAGGCAGATACATACTATTCCTCCTGGGCCATGCTTACCAGGAGCTATGTCAGGTTCATAGGAGATCAGTACAGGGAGAGAGATCTGTACACGAGCCAGGGTGAGTACATCAGGGAGTCCTACCAGACAGAGGCCATAAGAAAGCAGTCCAACTACATAGACTTCAGGGAGTTCGTTCTTCCTGAGCACGAATGGGGGGTGCCAGACGAGTGGCGCACCAACATCACCAAGACCTACAGCATGGACGTGAGATACGTGGGAACCGGCAGCTTCTCCTCAAAGTTCGCCAACAGCTCTGCCACCTCAGACTACTACTCAGGCCAGTTCTCCATAAGCAGGAGGCTCTCCAGCTACAACACTTACAGGCTATGGCAAGACAACTCCACATGGGCCCCATGCTGCAACTGGTCTGCAGCAGACGCCCCCGCACTGCCCGCGTACCTGTGACCGGTGCATTTTAATTCACAGAGGAGGAAAAAATAGAAGAGTTAAGAGATGCCAAAAAAGGGATCAGCTGGACTGAGAGTAGCTTCCCTCAGTCCTTGACCAGGCGAAGTTGGGGTCAGATAGAGTGCTCAGTCCAAACGGCTGTATGAGCAGGACATCGCCCTTTGGATTGGTGTCCACGTAGGCCCTGTTCACCTTGTTCCTGGTGGCAGCTTTCTGGGCTGCTGCATCCACTGATGAGGAGTGCGAGATGGGCTTGGTGGTGAGAGATCCAGTATACCCCGCCTTGTTGGTCATTACAGTGTCCTTCGAAGAGACCTCGCCTGAGCCAGTGTGGCCAATTGTGGTGTTGGCATAGGCCTTCTTGTCCTTGGAGGCCTCAGCATACGTCTCCAGGGCAATGCTGCCAGTGGACGTCTTAGTGCTTATAGTGTAATCTGTGGCCATGAAGATCCTGCCAAATGTGGTGGAAAATGCATTGCGGGACTGCACCTGTGCGAGAGAATTGATGTCGCTTATCGTCCCCTTCTCCACCAGCAGTATCTTGCCGTCAGAGGTCCTGGATGACGAACCCCACTTGGCATTGACAGTTCCTGTCTTGGCATATGTCCTGGCTGCGCTCGACGACTGAGTCGCTGAAGCATAGACACAAGGCCCTCCAGATATGCTCAGGTAAGAGTTGCTCTTGGAAGAGGCAGCCTCTACTGCAGAAGAGACATCTGCAGCGTCGTTCTGGCCGTTTACCTCGGCATACCCCGTGAGAGTTCCCTGAGCATATGAGATCACGTTCTCATTGCTGTTCTTGACCTTAGAATTGCTGGAGGTCTGATCCCAGGCGCCGCCTATGGTCGATCCTGAAGAGGTGGCAGTTGCTTTTCCGCTGTTGATCACAGATCCGTAAGAGGTGATCCGGCTGTTGCTCGTGCTGGTCAGTCCTCCTCCTATCGTCCTTGTCACCCTCGAATCGGTATGAAGCCCGTTTTCAGCTCCGCCTGTGCTCACCATTGAGCTGCTTGAGAGACCCTGAAGCCTGAGGTTGCTCGTTCCTGAGACCTGGCCCCAGACCTCAGATGGAGTCCCAACCTTGGACACATCGTAGAAGGCAGAGCCCTGAGCAGCAGACGTGCAGACCCCTTTGCCATTGAGATAGCCTTCTGTAGTCAGATCAGCAGATCCGAAGATATCGTAGCCCTCTATGCCCTCAGAACGACCAGTCGAGATTCCAGTGGCGCTGGCTCCGAGGAATGCAGTTGTGGACGCAGATCCGCTTGTGAGCGACATGCTGGAGTTGACCTTGCCGTTGTAGCCTGCTGAGAGCTTGAAGCCGCCAAGGGTCACAGTCGCGCTCTGGCTTCCAGTCTTCTGGTCTGTGACGCTTCCAGATCCGGCAATAGATGAGGTAGATGTGATCCCCATGGTGATTGACGGATCGCCGCCAGAGCAGTGAACTGACTGGCTCTGGCCTATGCTCGTAACTCCGCTCCCAGTTCCAGTTACATCCCAGCCGTCTGTTATTGACACCTGAACAGACGCCCCATATACGATGCCCGTAAAAACAAAAAAGGCACATATAATTATCGAAAACTTCAGACGCATGATATATGAACATGCCTCAAGAAATATTAATGTTATTGCCAAAAGTGCAGAGAGATATCAAACCAACAGCAGCTAATTTTAGCCAGGAGGTTGCTGTTTTTCTCAGGCTCTGCTGTGAGAAAAATCCAGTATCACAGCCAGAAGGCATCCTCCAATCAGGACGCAAACTTCAGGAAAATACGTGAATGTTCAGGGGATGAGACGCGAGAGCTGCCCAAAGCCTAGAGCCTGGAGAAGTTTTCGAGTATCCACCTGTTCCTGACCTCTGGATGAAAGGAGATACCGTAAATCTCAGATGAAGAATGCTTTATGGCGTCGATGCAATCTAACACCCCAGAGAGCAGGTCAAATCCATCAGGCAGAGTTGTGCCAAAGTTGTGAAGCTGGTAGCATTCAATTCTTCGCGGATCTCCCAGGAGCGCTGTCTTTACCAGGACCTCAGTCTCCAGAAGCCCAATTGCGGGCTGCGGCACAATCTTTCCGCCGAAAGCCGCAGCTATGACCTGCATCCCAGCGCAGATTCCAAGAACGGGCTTTCTGCAGCCCAGAAGCCATGAGAATTGCCCCAAATTTTCTGAGTAGGAGTTGTCCTTGAGGGCTGTGCCGCACAGGACTATCCTGTCAGACCTGTCGAGATGGGAGAGGGATAAATCTGAGCAGTGAACGACCTCCAGGCTTGAGCCCGTGCGCATAAGGGCATCTGCAACAGGATATACGAACTCGTACCTGGAAAGAGAGCTTTTCTTATAGCACAAATCCACAACTAGGATCTTCTCTGCGCCAGAACTTTTGCCACTCAGCCCCTTATCCGCTTGCACTTTGTCT
>CAZXDN010000027.1:26400-32587 GCA_964639235.1 uncultured Methanotrichaceae archaeon
TTGCACTTTGTCCGCTTGCACTTTGTCTGCTTGCACCTTGTCTGCTTGCACTTTGCCTATTTGCGCCTGGTCTTCCTGGACCCTATCTTCTGGCCTTCTTCTTGCTAGCTCTATATCTTCGAGCCTCTTGTCTTCCAGCCTCATGTCCAGTATGGTCAGCTGTCCCCTGTAGTTCTCGTATGACCTTGACGAATTAGTGACCACAACCCTCTTCCCGAAGATGGGGCAGTCCAGCACAAAGGTCTCAAGCTCGCCACCCTCTCCAGAGGGGTTGATCTTGTACCTGGAAGAGAGCCTCTCCAGCTTCTGGATCAGATCCTCAGAGAGCATGGCACCCACCCAGGACTCGTCTAAAGGGTAGGCGAAGACTCCAGAGATCATGACCTCAAATCCCTCTGACAGGAGAAGCCTGAGGTAGTCGAGCTGATTTATCTGCCAGAGGGGGTTGAAGCACCACAGGTCCAGGCTCTTGCAGATCTTCTGGACCCTTGTGGCCTGGTACACGGACTCTATGGCTCCTGTGACCACGCCCTCGATTCCAAACCTATCTCTGGCCAGGGATATTGCATCCTCAAGGTCATCCAGCTCGCTCTCTTTCTCGCCTCTGGTCTTCCAGGAGAGAATTGGAAGCCCCATAGCCTCAGCCAGCTTTGAGGTCCATTTGATGTTAGGGGTATGGAACATGTAGCTCTCCTCGTTCTCGGATATGAGGGAGATCAGGCAGGCTACCTCATCTGTCTCCATCGCGCGATAGCAGGCAAAGACTGAGTCCTTGCCCCCAGAGAAGAGAACTGCAAGCTTCACGGGCATCCACAGGAGCTGATGATTAAAAAGAGTTTGCTGAGAGGCAAGCTGTTCTATCGATCATTTTTTGCTGGTACATTCACATGGTATTTCTCTCAACTATTGACTTTAAGGGCGCCGCGTCTGTGGATCTCGCCTATTATCCCCAAAGCGCCGCGCGGTCTGCCCATATTCAGAGAAACAATCCAGACAGGCATGCCGAGTTTGGCCAATTGGGTTGGAGAGTATGATGAGATGGGTGGCAAAACAACGTCGCTGTTTGCACAGAGGCTGGGCGCCATGTACGCAGTTGAAGCATAGGTCCGGCTTAAATATACAAAAAATGATAATATACAGCCCAAATTTTCCATGCATCCCGAAAAGGTTATATACCATAGCGTAATCTCGTCAGTTGCCGTAAGAGATAACGGCGATGCGGGCAGGGGAGCCCGGGGTAAATTGCAGAAGATCGGGCCCGATCCATGCGTCACGCCACGCGTGTAGCCAAAGCTGAGGAGAGAAGAGCCTGGCAGATATGCTCGGCTCTAATCCGGTTTTTCGATTAAGGCATTATCTTCATTTTAATTTTATGTCTGTGCTGACGCCCCAGCACGCTGCTAGGGCACAG
The DNA here is from genome assembly GCA_964639235.1 of uncultured Methanotrichaceae archaeon. Taxonomy (GTDB): domain Archaea; phylum Halobacteriota; class Methanosarcinia; order Methanotrichales; family Methanotrichaceae; genus CAZXDN01. Next base: position 27,812 of record CAZXDN010000027.1, read on the forward strand.
AGATTTGACAGTCTCGGCAGAGTTCGCATGACAAATTTCGTCAGGACAGCAATATGTTCATGAGCTTTGAGCCTTCCACAAGCCCAAATCCGCCATCCTTTGCCAAAACCTCGTCAAACGCCTTGACTCCGTCAGGAGCTATGCCTCTTCCCATAATGGCAAAGGGCACTGGATCTCGAACGTGGGTCCTGAGCGTGATTGGAGTTGGGTGATCGGGAAGCACGCAGACCCTCCAGTCCTGGCCTGAAGCCTTCAGGCCCTGAATCATCGGCCCTACCACCCTCTCGTCAAAGAGCTCTATGGCCCTGATTTTTTCCTCGAGGTTGCCACCGTGTCCGGCCTCGTCAGGAGCCTCAACGTGCAGGTATACGAAGTCCACCCTCTTCAGAGCGTCAAGAGCCGCCTCTACCTTTCCCTGATAGTTCGTGTTTATGGTGCCATCTGCGCCGGCAACATCGATCACCTCAAGGCCTGAGTAGATCCCTATTCCCTTCAGAAGGTCGACTGCAGAGATCATGGCGCCTCTTTTGCCGAACTTCTCAGGATAGGTGGGCATAGAAGGCGCAGGCCCCTGTCCCCAGAGCCAGATCATGTTTGCTGGCCTCTTGCCCTCTGCGATCCTCCTCTGGTTCACTGGATGGTCCTGCAAGACGGCATTTGCAGCCTCCATTATGTCCATGAGAACTTCTGAGCCCTCGCCCTGGGGAAGGTAGGCCTTGATAGGCATGTCCATTATGTCGTGCGGAGGAGTGCACACAGCATCTTTTCCGCTTTTGAGCACAAGCAGATTCCTGTAGCTCACTCCAGGATAGATCCTCCAGCTGGGAGCCCAGGACTTCAGCGCCCCGATAAGCTCTCGGCCTTCCTCACTGGTGATATGGCCTGCGCTGTAATCCACCATCAAGCCTTCGCTTACAGTTACGAAGTTGCACCTGAAGGCGATGTCGTCCTCCTCAAGGGAGACTCCCATAGACGCAGCCTCAAGGGGAGCGCGCCCGCTGTAGTACCTGTCGGGATCATAGCCCATGACCGAGAGGTTTGCCACATCGCTTCCTGGAGGCTTGCCTTCCGGAACCGTCGCAGCAAGGCCGCTTCTGCCTTCCAGCGCCACCATATCCATGTTTGGCTTTTTTGCAGCCTGCAGAGGCGTCTTTCCTCCAAGAGACTCCAGAGGATAGTCCGCCATGCCGTCGCCCAATAGAACTGCGAACTTCATCTCGATCCTTCTGCTTCCTTTGCCTTGATCTCAGCCAGGTGTCTGTTCAGGACCTTCGCCACTGTGTTGAGCTTGGCCCTGCTGCAGGTGGCGCCCCTGGTGACGCCAGTGACTATGTCTATCACAGTGCCCTTGGTTGCGAGGTTCTTCTTAACAGGCATCACAAGCCTGGTCTTGATCCCCTCTTTGGCAAAGTCCTCGAAGTCCATTGGACACTGGGCAACCACGACAGCTGGTATGTCCACATGTGACAGAATCTCCTTGGCCTTGTATATCACGTGGGACTTGACGTTGCCCAAGTGAAATACTGCGATCTTGTGCCTTGATATCTGCTCCAGCTCCTTTTCAGAGAGGCCGAAAGTCGGGCCGTAGCCTCTGGACGACTGGGGAAAGCTCTCAGGCACGCCTGTACCCGCTTCGAGCACGAGAACGCTCGTCTGAATGCCCTCCCTTCTGAGGCCATATGTCATCTCGCACACGGGCTTGGTTATGTGCCTTCTTCCAGGAGACATGGCTATGGCTATAACATCGGGCTGCGCAGCTTCAGAGAGCGTTCCTCTCTGCGCCAGGCCGCCGCCTTTGGCAAGCCCCATGCTCTCTCTGCAGTCCACCACTTGAGTTGCCCTGCCGATCATGGTAATTGGAATGATGCCCAAGGATATATTTCTGCCGAGGACTTTTCATCAATCATCTCCCAAGCACGCGCATTTTTATGCATTGGAGCCAAGGACGAGGTATGCTGTTCTTCGTGGGACTCGGCCTCTTTGACCAGAGAGACATCTCAGTTAAAGGCCTGGAAGCTGTAAAGCGTGCAGACAAGGTGTACGCGGAGTTCTACACCTCAAGCCTGATGGGCGTCTGTGTCCATGAGCTCGAGGAGTTTTATGGAAGGAAGGTTGAGGTGCTCTCAAGGGAGGATGTGGAGGTATCTCCCAGCTGGATGGAAGACGCCAGAGAAAAAGACTTGGCGTTTTTAGTCGGAGGAGATCCCCTGGCCTCGACCACCCACCTAGACCTGAGGCTCAGAGCCCTTGATCTGGGGATAAAAACAGAGGTGATACACTCCTCATCGATTGTGACTGCGGCCCCAGGCCTTGCTGGACTGCAGAACTACAGGTTTGGAAGGTCAACCACAATACCATTTCCATACGAGGTCAGGGGAAAGAGGATAGTTCCTGAGACGCCCTACCTGGTGGTAAAAGAAAACCTCAAGAGAAATCTCCACACACTGATCTTCCTGGACATCCAGGTTGACAAAGACAAGAGATACATGACTGTAAACCAGGCTGCAGAGCTATTGCTGGAGATGGAGAGAAATTCAGGGGGAGAGATTCTGAGAGGGGCGCTAGGAATCGGCATTGCAAGGGCGGGATCTGATGATGCAGTGATCAAGGCTGACAGGCTCGACCGCCTGAAGGACTACGACTTCGGAGGCCCCCTCCACTGCATGATAGTTCCTTCAAAGCTCCACTTCATGGAGGCAAAAGCCCTTGTGGCACTTGCAGGCGCGCCAAGAGAGATCGAAGAAGAGGCAGAGCAGTAAGCTTTTATAAGGCAGGAGTATTCTTCCAGCCATACTGGAGGAATACCTCTGCCCAAGGTCACAGTCGAGATACCCCAACACATAATAGACGACGTCAACTCCCACGTGGGAGATGGCAAGAAGTTCGTCAACTTCTCTGATGCAGTCAGGACGGCTTTGAGAAAGATGCTCGACCAGCTAGACGAGGTCGACAGGAGAAGGGGAAGGGTGGAAGATTGAAGCTCGGCCTCGTATCTGAGTTCGATGCAGCTCACAGCCTTCCTGGGTACAAAGGCAAATGCTCAAGGGTCCACGGCCACACCTACAAGGTTGAGATCGTAATTGAGGGCCCAGTTGATGAGAAGAGCGGCTTTGTCGTGGACTTTTTTTGCCTAAAAGAGATTTTGAGGCAGTCTCTAGAGGACCTGGACCACAGATTCCTGAATGACGTGCTTCCAAACCCAACAGCAGAGAAGATCGCAGAGCACATCTCTTCCAGGCTCAAATCCAACCTGGAAAAGCTTCCAGCAAGGCTCGTCTCAGTCAAGCTCTGGGAAGGAAAGAACAAGTGGGTGATGACAAAGTGATTGAAAAAGGAGATGCCAGCAGGTACGGTGCAGGCGTAAAAAAAGCTGTGTGCCTCTGCTCTGGAGGCCTGGACTCGACCATTGCTGCGACGATTGCCAGGAACCGGGGCTATGAGATTTACCTATTCCACGTGAACTACGGCCAGAAAGCCGAGAGAAAGGAGCTTGAGGTTGTAGAAAGGCTAAAGGAAGCCCTCGGTGCAAAAGACCTCGTCTCGGCAGACATAGAACTCTTCAAGAACCTCTCTGCCCTGACGAGCAAAGACGCATCGATACCTATGGACGCTGATGTGAACCTCGACGCCTCAGATACGCCTTCAACCTGGGTCCAGTGCAGGAACCTGGTGTTCACTTCTCTTGCAGCTGCATACGCAGAGTACCTGGGAGCAGAGAAGATCTTCGTCGGGTTCAACGCAGAAGAGGCACAGTCATACCCTGACAACCGTCCTGAGTTCGTTGAGAGGTTCAACTTCCTTCTGGACAAGGCAGTGGCGTCCTACAGCCTGCCCCCAAAGATCGAGGCGCCCCTGGTGAACTTATTTAAGCCGGAGATCGTCCGCATGGGAATAAAGGAAGGCGCGCCTTTAGAGCTCTCATGGTCCTGCTACCTTGAAGGGGAAAAGCACTGCGGAAGGTGCGAGTCGTGCCAGCACAGGAGAAGGGGATTTGAGGAGGCTGGAGTCGCTGACCCGACGAAATATCTCTGATAGCTCAAGAAGCTCAGAGGGATTTCTGGGCGAGATATTCTCCAGCATACAGGGAGAAGGTCCGCTTATCGGCAGAAGGCAGATCTTCATCAGAACCTGCGGCTGCAACCTGTCTTGCAAGTACTGCGACAGCCCAGGCTACAGGGTTTTGGGGCCAAGGTGCAGGGTAGAGGAGGCTCCTGCCTCAGGGCGATTCATGGAGATGGAAAATCCGGTCAAGGTCAAAGATGTCGAGGACCTGGTCCAGAGGCTGAGACGCCCAGGGGTCCACAGCGCATCCATAACCGGCGGCGAGCCGCTGTGCCAGCCGGAGTTCGTCAGGGATCTATGCGCCAGCATCAGAGAATCGGGCTTCAGGGTCTTTTTGGAGACAAACGGATTTTCTGCAAGCAGGTTTTTGAGCCTGGCAGAGCACATCGACTTTGCCTCAATAGACCTGAAGCTTCCCTCACACGCATCCTGCCCGGAAGGCTTGGGTCAAAGGCTGATGGAAAATGAGGCAAGGTGCATCAGGACATCAGCCGAGAGAGGAATAGAGACCATAGCCAAGATGGTGATACTCTCGGACACTGATGGTTCTGAAATTGAGCAGGCGCTGGAGATGATAAAGGGCGCAGACGCATTCGTGGTGCTCCAGCCAGCCACAGGAAGATACAGCCCTGAGCCCTCGAAGATCTTAGCGCTGCAGGAACTGGCATCGACGCACATCGGGCCTGAGAGAATGGCGGTGATCCCACAGGCGCA
>CAZXDN010000028.1:0-5045 GCA_964639235.1 uncultured Methanotrichaceae archaeon
CATATGAGGTCCTGTCAAGTGCGTAAGTCCTAACCGTCTTTCAGAGAATTGAGGCTAGACCAGCTTTCCCAGGATTAAAGCCACACAGTAAGGGCCCTTTGTCCTCTTGAACGGCCCGGCGTGAACAGGATGATCGCCGACGATCGCAACAAGCGTATCAGGCAGGGCAGAATAGAGGATCTTGCCCACACAGCGATCAATAGCTACAGCTGTGTCCAAGAACTCGCCCTTTGATAGGCCGTTATGTGCGGCTTTATCGAGGCCTATGAAGTAGGAAACAAGCAGCCTGGGCCTTGCAGATAGTGCCTCGACAGATAATCGGCAAACCTCTTGGTCGAACTCAGAAGGCCTTAAAGTGCGCGGAACTGCTCCAACGAACTCGATGAGGCCATCGTAGACCTCGGCTCCGCCTTTCTCCATGACCACTGCAGAGCTTTTGCCTGAAGAGCTGGCGATCTCCGGAATGCTGAGAAGTGGGGAGCTTTTGGCGCTCTTTGTATCGGTAATCATGTGATGCTCTGGAAGAAGGCCGCTTAGTATTGAGGCGATGGCCGGAGATGTGTGATTTGAGACCGACTGCGCCCTGAAGAGGTGGCCATTTGCAGCCAGCGCCGGCATGAACTTGAGGCGCGGGGCCACCTTCAGATATAGATCATAGCCCAGGCTGTCCACGATTATCAGGATAGAATTCTTGCAGCTCCAGCCTGAAACCGCCTCTATTGGCACACCATCAGCATTTTGCAGGCGTATATCCAGCATACTGGCGATTGTGGGAGCTATATCTATCTGGCTGATTGGTCCCATAGTAATCCTTTGTAGTCCTCTTTCAGAGCCATACTTCGCAGTTCTCTTTCACAGTGGTTCATACGTAAACCTTATTTCATACGTAAACCTTATGCTTATGACTTCCCATCGTTCTAAAAACGATCTGTATCTTAGCAATTATGTCCTGGCGATCTGTCCAAATACAGTTCTTGAACCTCTGGGGTCGGCTGTGGGGCAGGAAAACTCTTAAATAAATTCAAATTGATATGTGATCCAAAAGCAATAAGATGAGGTGGCAATAATGTTTAAAAAGCTGTTGTTTCTGGCTATGGCCATTGGAGCGATACTGTTAATGAAGCATATGTGCCCTATGTGTCAACAAAAGCACAGCGCAGTGGGCTGGCACAAACATTTGCACAAGATGTAGAATTGGCACGAGATGCAGGTATCTTGCGAAGTACCTTCTCTTGCCAGGATTTCTCATCTGCAGCTCAATCAATTTTTAAATTAGCCAGTTTATTATTTATTTCGCTTACTATACGCTCTTTTGTCCACCCTTTTCCTGATGTTTTGCCTAATCTTTTGTCCGCAGCTGCTTTGCATAGTTGCCAAAATAGCGATTGGTGAGGTGAATATCGAAAAGGTGAAATTCCAAGAGATATAAGAGCCATTCATGGACGATTGGGACGTAACAGATAATGGCCAGGATCTGATGGCCACAATCTCTGAACTGTTCAGATCCCAGACCTTAGCAGTATTGGCCACTGAAGGAGATGGCCAGCCCTACGCCAGCCTGATGGCCTTTGCAGCTACAAAAGATCTCAAGTCCATCATCTTCGTCACCTCTCGCTCTACTCGCAAGTTCTCCAATCTCACTGGAAACCCCAAGGCAGCCTTTTTAGTGGACAGCAGGATTGGCAGCCTCCACGACTTCAGGGAAGCAATGGCGGTGACTGTCACAGGCCTGGCAAGGGAGGTTGAAGAAGAGGATATGGGGCGCTTATCTGAGATCTACATTGCAAAGTACCCTCAGCTCAGGAACTTCATCAGCTCACCCAATCACGCTCTTATGAGGCTAGACGTCTCCAAGTACACATTTGTCGGCAGCTTCCCAAGGGTCCTGGAGATGGAAAACGATAGTTGAAGCCAATTTATTAATTTATATTATACCGATTTATATTATATCGATTTGCATTATATCGATTTGCCTTCGACTGCCATCGCAAGGTAGCTCATGCTCCCTTGAACTTGCCAGAGCATTTAAGTTCTCATTCATACCGGCTTGAGGGCTTAAGCAGTATATTGTCGTTATACCTTATAATGGCAAAAAGTCAGATCCCTTGAGGTGCTTTCACCTGGACGGAAATCCATATCTGGCGCGCTCTGGGCGATTGTCCGAATTTTAAAGTAAAAGGGGATTTGGAGACAGATCGAGGGTGAACGCAGCCAACAGATCAGTCGCGGAGCCTATATCGCCCTTTTGCTTTGCTATTTTCACTTCAATAACAAAACAGACGCCCAGATTTATAGAGCTTAACCTATGATATAGTCAGCCGAGATAAGGCATCAACTTGCAATAGTTTAAATTAATTTTGTCTGGATTTCAAGATGGGCGTAAGTCATGCGTTCATATGGCAATGGGATTACCTCCCAGTTTCGTCATTAAACGATAATTAATGGATGATTGATATGTAAAAAACATCTTCCTCATTAGCGCTACTTGAATCTCCTCTTTCTCGTATGGCTAGAGATTTAAATCCGAGCGCATTGATCACAAGTGATCACAAGTGCATACGCAAATAATCCAGATGGCGTACTGCGTAAACGGCGTACTGCGTAAAAATGAGCGCTCAATGCAAACAATGAGCAGCATCAAATAGGCCATAGGAGCACCAGATCTGCAGGAGGGTCTGACTGCTCCTGGCCATATCTTATTGCATCTTATTTTGCCGATATTACTCTGCCAATCTTATTTGGCCTGTTTTGTTTCAAAAATGAAGCCAAAGCCGCTCTCAGGCCTTTTGCTTTTCCGGAGAACCTGTTGCTTCTTCTGTATCTCTCATGTCCAGAAAAGCTTTTGCCGCCTGGTCTGCGGCGATGCAGCCCCTGGCGCACTTTCCGCAGTGAGTGCACCTGGCCTCGTCTACCTGGATTGTCTCTTCTACCTTGATCGCTCCTTTGGTGCAGCTCTTCTCGCAGATCTTGCAGCGGGTGCATATCTGAACGCGCAGAACGGCTCCGACCACATCTTTCAGGATCTGGTCCGCTTTCTCTTCAGGCGCAGTAACGAAGAGGTGGCCGCTTGCAAAGACGTTGCATTTTCCGTCTTTTGTCTTAACAGTGGCTGCGCCCAGACTCTCTGAGTACTTCACATCCCCTACTGTGTTCAGAACGTTTGCAACAGAGCTGAATGGGTGGTTCTGGGGAGCAGTCAGGTTGGCATCTATGGAGTAGCTGACGCCGCAAGGAGACCTTCCTCTGACCATCTCCAGCCCGAACTCCTTCTTTTCTGCATCCTTCATCCTCAGGCTGATTCCTTCAGCTTTGGCAATCTCTAATATCTTTGGCGGGTGGCTCTTCCAGCGCCAGAAGCCCAGGTCGACGTACCTCTGGTCAAGCCCATTTTCTGCAGCCCAATCTCTGAGAAATGTGGTCCACTGGTTGTACATCTCAGGGTGATGCTCCTTCAGGTTGGCGAACTCCGACTGCAGCGATGCTGGGCAGAGCCAGCAGCCTATCCTCTCATAATCGCAGTCGTAGAGCGGGTTTGGCACCATGCGGTTCCAGTAGATGTAGAGCATTACTTCAAGCGCCTTCCAGTTTCTGATGGGGCTCAGAGTCGTCTGATTTGGCACATACGGGTTCCTCTCTACAGCTCCGATTTTCGATCTGCTGAAGGACTCGTAGATCCTCCTTCCCTCTATGGTAACACAGCCCTTGGGGTAATGGCTCTGTATGAACGAGTTCAGAGGTCCCAGCTTGTTGGTCTTGCAGCACCACCTGTAATCCTTTGCAGGAGGGCCAAACTTGCGAACCTGGCTGAAAAAGCCGCCATCACATTTGTTATCCCCTGTTATTTCGTGGCCTATCACGTGCAGCTTAAGCTTTCGGGATTTACACAGCTCCTGCACATAGTCCAGGGTCTCAGGAAACTCCAGCTGCGTGTTGATGAAGAGCACATCAGCCTTTGGCCTGACCTTCATGCAGAGTCCAAGCGACGCCAGGCTGTCCTTTCCGCCGCTGAATGAGACGTTTACTGGCAGCCTGGTCCTGGAGATGGCCTCGTTCAGCTCCTTTATCGCTGCCTTCTCGATCCTCTTGAGGTGGTCTTCGTTTGCCCTGATGACGTCATCGATCGAGGCGGCCCTGTCCCTGAGCCTCAGCCCCTCCTGGGTCACCTCTCTTATCCTGATGGAGAGCGTGCCGTCCTGCCTCTTCCTGGCCACGCCCACTCCTACGAACTTTCCCACCTTCAGGATGGCATAATCGCCTTCAGAAAGCTCATTGGACTGGCTGGCGATCAGGTCTTTAGCGAGCCACTTTCCCTTGATGTGCCCTCGAAGGAGAGCCGTGTCGCAAACTACGATGTTCTTTTGGGCAACAGGGCTTAAGAAGACCGCTCCTGCCAGCTCCAGGTCAAGCCTGTATTCTCCTGAGATGATGTCAAACCAGAGGGTGGCTATGTGGCGGCCGTCGACGAAGACCTGGTCTCTCCGGTCTATGCCTGCGATCTTATTGAGCAAAATTACTCTGTCGTCCAGAAACTCGCTGCAGCCGAAGCTCTGGTCGAACAGGCCTTTCAGAAGCTCTCTTCCTTTTGTAGAGCAGAGCCGGACATCTGCCGGAGGGGAGAGGCTGATGCGGCTTCCTGTGCTGCCGCAAACAGAGCACTTCTCTGAGAGCAAAGGAACGTTGCAGCTCTGGCACCAGAAGATGTCGTTATCCCCTGGAGCAAATGTCCTTGTCCTATCCTGCGGCTGCATTTGCATCTGCGTTCTTCTCTTTGAACCTGAATGTCTTCTTCTCTCTTCCATAGGTTGTCCTGAAGGAGGATTGCAGGGTATTTAAAGCATTAGCAAACTTGAATACGAAAATCGGAGATTCAAAACCAGGGGATCTCGTATGAACGCAGGCGAAGCAGAGCGCATCATATGCGAGGTGGAGAAGCTGGGCCAGGGCCTGCCTGGCGAAGACGCCGACGGCGTGTCATATGACCATACAACCATAGGCACCATGATTCCAGGCACTGCAATTCTGGGCTCTGCTATTCCGTGCTCTGC
>CAZXDN010000028.1:5145-13860 GCA_964639235.1 uncultured Methanotrichaceae archaeon
ATTCCGTGCTCTGCTCAAAGACAGGATTGCCTCAAAGAGATGCGAATCATCAGGAGCACCCCTAAAGCTTTTTTCAGAGCTGCAGCCAGATTTGTTCTCTTCGAGTGCCAGAGGTGCGGCCGCTGCTACATCGAGAACAACCACATCGCCCTTCGGCCTGATGATTGTAGCAGAATGGCTAACAGCCTCGGCCTGAGCGAAGCCGATTTCCTGGTCAGATACACCCAGGAGAGCGCAGATCCAGACCAGGCTATGATGGAAGCAAGGGAGATCCTGAAGATGGAGGATGCGCACTGCCCTTTTTACGATTCTTCAAAGAAAGGCCGCAGCATTTACGATGCAAGGCCTTCGGTGTGCAGGTGCTATCCCACTTTGACCGAGGATGTGATTCGTGCAGCCTGCAAAATAGAAATGCTGACCTGTACGAACTGCCCTGCCTCGATCGATCTTCTCCAAAATATTTTATCACTAAGCTCTGATCTTGCCAGGAATGCTCAAGCTGAGACCCTCGCAAGGTCCTTCTTCTGGAGATGGAGCACAGATTCCTGGCAGTTCTTCGCCACACTGCACCTCAAAGCCTGCCAGGCGGCATTTGGCAGCGCCGCAGCCGAAGAGAAGATTAAATCCCTGGGGCTAAGAAGGATAGCCTCTGAAAAAGAGATTGCTGACATGGCGATGCTCTTTTTGGCAATCCTTGAAACTCCTGGAGAAATCATGAACTCAAGCGGACCTGAGAGCAAATGAGTCTGAGAGATGACCTGAAGGGCGCCGTTCCCGACGAAAAGCTGAGCCTGGTTCCAAATCGTTTCAGCACTGTAGGAGACATCGCCGTTATTTCATGCCCTGTGGAGCTGAACGAGTTCAAGGGCATGATAGCTGAGGCTATCCTTTCCAGGAACAGGAATATCAGAACTGTCCTCAACAAAACGTCCAAAGCCAAAGGCGAGAGCAGGGTGGCAAGCTTCGAGATCCTTGCAGGGACCGACACAGTCACCACTCATGTGGAGTTCGGTTTTTTCTACAGGCTCAATTTGGGCAAGGTCTTCTTCAACAGCCATCTCGCATACGAGCATAACAGAGTTGCCTCTAAGTCCAGGCCAGGAGAGCTGGTGCTGATACCATTTGCAGGTGTGGGCCCATTTGCGGTGCCTGTTGCTGCTTTCGGGGCATGGGTAGTCGCCCTGGAAAAGAGCGCTGAAGCGTGCAGGTGGCTTGCTGAAAACGCACGGCTCAACCGCGTTGATGATAGGATCGAGACAATCAATGGCGATGCCCTCTTCCTGGACAAGATGTTTGGCTGCGACTTCGACAGGGCTGTGGTCCCTACCCCTTACGGCATGGACGAGATCCTGGAGGTCGTCTACCCTCTGGTGAAAGCCGGAGGGACGATCCACTTTTACACGTTTAAAAGGCCCCAGCAGATAGGTGGGCTCGTCCAGAGTTACAGGAGCCTGGGTCTTGATACTGAGTTTTTTAGGAGATGTGGAAATGTTGCGCCAGGGGTCAGCAGGTGGGCATTTGACCTCGTCAAGCTGTAATCCTATCCAGTTGCAGAAATAACGAAATATGCTTTTATAAAGTATATGTTCTTATAAAGTTGGTGCAGAGATATACATGAATGACCTGGACAATGCGAGAAGATCTCTGGCATGAGGAAATGGATACCGGCTTCAACCGCAAGATCGGCTACCATGCGTCAGGCGAGCAGTTCAGGCCAAGCGAGCTGCTGGATCTCGTCAGGGCGGCAGAGGCCGCAGGCTTTGGCGCTGCCATGTGCTCAGATCACTTTTCTCCCTGGAGCCGGCGCCAGGGGGAGAGCGCATTTGCCTGGTCATGGCTGGGAGCTGCGCTTCAGGCCACCACTCTATCTTTTGGCGTAGTCAATGCGCCGGGACAGAGATATCACCCTGCGATAGTTGCTCAGGCTGGGGCAACGCTCTACGAGATGTTTCCTGACCGGTTCTGGATCGCCTTGGGAAGCGGCGAGCTGATAAACGAGAGAATAACCGGCGACAGGTGGCCCACCAAGACAGAAAGAGACCAGAGGCTTCTGGAGTGCGCAGATGTTATTCGAAGGCTCCTTTCAGGCGAGACTGTGACCCATAATGGGCTGATCAGGGTCGAGGAGGCAAAGATCTATACCCTTCCATCTTGCCGGCTTCCGATATTTGGCGCAGCCATAACTCCAAAGACGGCTGAATGGATGGGTGGATGGGCAGATGGCTTGATCACTGTCTCTGGGACAAGAGAGAAGATGCAGGAGGTGGTAGACGCATTTCGCAGAGGTGGCGGCGCAGGCAAGCCCATGTACCTTCAGGCAAAGGTCTCCTACGCCAAAGATGATGACCAGGCCATGAAAGGCGCCTGGGACCAGTGGCGATCGAACATCTTCGAGAATCACATCCTCTCAGACCTCAGAACGTGCGACCAGCTCGATTCAATAGCAGAGTTCGTCAGGCCTGATGACCTTCGCAGCCATGTCCGCATATCGTCTGACCTGGAAGAACACACCCGATCTCTGAAAGGCGACCTTGAAATGGGCTTCAAGGCCGTATACATACACAATGTAAACAGAGGCCAGAAGGCATTCATCCGGGATTTCGGCGACCACGTCATTCCAGCTCTGATGGATTGATGCCTCCGGACCTGGATGCCTCCGGACCAGGGCTGATGAGCAGCCCGATGCTCATGGGAAGTGGCAAAATAGCCTGATGATTGTGGCAAATTGACATCAGGTGATGCTGGATCTGACACAGCGATGACTCCAAGTAGTCACTGGACCCAGAGCTTAAACCATAATGCTTATAGCTTCGCGGTTAGCTACCCCACCCGATACTATGGGATATCTTGACGAGATAAGAGAGAAGGGATCTGGCGCAAATCCGTTTTTCAAGCTGATGGGAATTGAGGTAATCTCCTTTGGCGAGGGCAAAGCAGAGCTCTCCATGAAGCTGAGGCAAGATATGATGAACGGCGCAGGCTGGATGCAGGGAGGGCTCTTTACTGCCCTGTCCGACGAGGCTATGGCCCTGGCACTGCTCACGATCCTGGGAGAGGAGGAGAGCATCGCCACCATCTCAGAGAGCACCTCCTACTTTTGGGGTGTTAAAGAAGGCGAGATCATCGCAAAAGGGTCAGTTGTCAGAAAGGCGAGACAGGTGGCGTTCACAGAAGGCCAGATAATGGCTGCTGGAGACTGTGAAAAGGCCCTCTCCAAAACCAGCGCGTCATTTTCTATAATAAAAAATCATAGATGACAGCGCCTTCGAGGAGTTCGAGCCCGCTTCGAATCCCCTCTGCCATCATTAATGTTAAATATACTCTCATTTGATTAGCCAGGCAGAACCGATGTCCAGGTCCCTGCAATCGACGAGAGGCTGAAGGGGCGAGATTCTCGAACGGTTCTCGCAAAGGTGCTCTCTGGCTTGGCCAGATCCGGTGAAGGCGCCAGGCTAGACGAGCGATGAACACGAAGGGATGTCACGCCGAACTGGGCGCATGCCAGCATGCCTGATGGCCAGACCTCGATAGAAAGCGAGATTCTGTCGGTTCCTGAGATATGCCTCAGGGATAGCTTAAAATATGCTGTGAAAGGCAGTCTCATTCCCATACAACCTATGCCCTCAAACCCAGGTTGGAATGCAAGAGGAATACAGAAATGACGGAGAAGATAGAAGAAGTTGGGTCGCGCCTCCGCGAACTGCGGGAGCTATCGAGGATCTCTGCCGAAGAGATGGCTGAGTATCTAAGCGTGCCAGTTGAGAAGTACAATTGCTATGAGGACGGGAAGCTAGACATTCCAGCCAGCGTCCTAATTGGCCTAGCTCGCAAGTTCGATGTAGATATGGGTTTGCTACTAACAGGCGAAGAGCCCAAGATGAACATATTCACCGTAACCAGAAAGGGCGAGGGCAAAGAAATCGAGAGGCGAAAGCAGTACAAATACCAGAACCTCGCCGAGAAGTTCATCCACAAGAAGGCGGAGCCTTTTATCGTCACCGTCGATCCGAAGGAGGGAAAGCCTTCTGGTAAGCCCTCTGCATACAGCCACCCCGGCCAGGAGTTCCACTATGTCCTGGAGGGCACCCTCAAGCTGTACATCCACGACAACGAGATAATCCTGAACGCAGGAGACTCCATATTCTTCGATTCGTCTTATGAGCACGCCATGGAGGCAATGAACGATAGGCCCGCCAGTATGCTGGTCGTGGTCATGTAGTGGTTGGGATCTTAGATGGCAACACTGTTACCCAAATTTCTCCCCAGAGTCGAGTTCGAATCGTACGAAGATTTCAAAGAGAACTTCAAGATAAACATTCCTGAGAACTTCAACTTCGCATTCGATATCGTTGACGCTTACGCAAAAGACTATCCTGACAAGATCGCCCTGGTCTGGTGCAACGATAACAACGAGGAAAAGATCTTCACCTTCAAGGAGCTGAAGATCCAGAGCGACAAGGCGGCAAACCTCTTCAAGAAATACGGCATAACCAAGGGCGACAACGTAATGCTCACCCTGAAGAGCCGCTACGAGTTCTGGGTGTGCATGGTCGCCCTCCACAAGCTCGGAGCCATCGCCATTCCTTCAACGCACATGCTGAAGAAGAAGGACATAGTCTACCGCATAAAGAAAGCAAGCCTAGAGATGATCGTCTGCATCGGCGAGAACGGGGTCCCAGACGAGGTCGAAGGCGCACATAAGGAGCTCAGCGGCTACTCGATGGTCAAGATGCTTGTGGGCGACAAAAATGCGCAGAGGCCCGGCTGGGTCAACTTCGACAAAGAGCTAGAGGAAAGCTCTCCCAACTTCGAGAGGCCCACAGGAAAGCTGGCAACAACGAACAAGGACATCCTGATCGCCTACTTCACATCAGGAACCACCGGCAATCCCAAGATGGTCAATCATGATCAGCTCTATCCTCTTGGCCACATACTCACAGCCAAGTACTGGCAAAACGTCGGCGACGACGGACTGCACTACACAGTTGCAGACAGCGGCTGGGCAAAGTGCGCCTGGGGCAAGATCTATGGACAGTGGATCGCCGGGTCTGCGGTCTTCGTCTACGACTACGACAGGTTCGATGCCGGAAGGATGATGGAGATGCTCTCCAAGTACAAGGTCACAACATTTTGCGCACCTCCCACAATCTACAGGTTCATGATAAAGGGGGACATGTCCAAGTACGACTTCTCCTCAGTGAACTACGCTGTGACTGCTGGAGAGCCGCTCAACCCGACGGTCTACGACAAGTTCCTTGAGACCACTGGACTCAGGCTGATGGAGGGCTTTGGCCAGACTGAGACTGTGGTCACGATCGCAAACTATCCCTGGATGGACCCGAAGCCTGGGTCTATGGGCAAGCCAGCGCCTTATTACGACGTCCTCCTGATCGGCAAGAACGACAAGGTCTGCGATGTGGGAGAAGAAGGCGAGATCGTCATCAAGATAGACAATGAGAACAAACCAGTAGGCCTCTTCGTCGACTACCACCTCGATCCAGACAAGGTGAGGAACACCTGGCACGACGGGTACTACCACACAGGCGACACAGCCTGGATGGACGAGGACGGCTTCCTCTGGTTCGTGGGCAGAACTGACGACATGATCAAGAGCTCTGGCTACAGAGTGGGCCCGTTCGAGGTGGAGAGCGCCCTGATGTCCCATCCAGCAGTTCTGGAGTGTGCAATCACAGGAGTTCCTGATGCAGTCAGAGGCCAGGTGGTCAAGGCAACGATCGTTCTGACCAAGGACTACAAGCCATCTGATGAGCTGAAGAAGGAGCTTCAGGACCACGTCAAGAAGGTCACTGCCCCTTACAAGTACCCGCGCATAATTGAGTTCGTGGATGAGCTGCCGAAAACCATCAGCGGCAAGATTAAGCGCGTGGACATAAGGCAGAAGGACAAGCCCTATCCGGTGATCAACACCATCGAGTGCAAAGCATGCGAGAGGTGTATACTGGCCTGTCCGGCAAACGTCCTTTCGATGAGCGATAAGCTAAACGAGAGAGGCTACCACTACGCAGTGTACTCTGGAGACGGCTGCATAGGCTGCGGCAATTGCTACTACACTTGTCCAGAGCCACTGGCAATAGAAGTTCACATACCATCTAAAGAGAAAGCAGAGGAGACAGAGAAATGCCTGCCCAGTTAGTTGCAGGAAACAGCGCAGTTATAGTCGGGGCAATGTACGCAGGCTGCGACTGCTTCTTCGGTTACCCAATAACGCCGGCAAGCGAGATACTTCACGAGGCGTCGAAGTTCTTCCCCAAGGTCGGCAGGAAGTTCGTACAGGCTGAGTCAGAGGAGGCCGCCATCAACATGGTTTATGGAGCGGCCTCTGCAGGTCACAGGGTCCTTGGCGCGTCCTCAGGCCCTGGGATGAGCCTGAAACAAGAGGGCATCACCTACATTGCGGGAGCAGAGCTGCCCTGCGTTATAGTCGATATCAACAGGGCTGGACCTGGACTTGGAAACATCGGGCCTGAGCAGTCTGACTATTACCAGGCGGTCAAAGGCGGAGGAAACGGCTGCTACAACAGCATTGTCCTGGCGCCCAACTCCGTGCAGGAGATGTGCGACCTGACAATCAAGGCCTTCGATCTGGCTTTCAAGTACAGGAACCCCATGATCATTTTAGCTGACGGAGTCCTGGGGCACATGGTCGAGCCCCTGAAGTTCCCGGATATGGCCTTGGAGCCAGAGTTTCCGGATTGGGCGGTCAGAGGCACCAATGACACCAGGGGCAATCTCATCACGTCGATTGCCCTTGACTTCGACAAGATGGAGGCCCACAACCTCAAGCTCCAGGAGAAGTACAGCAGGATCAGAAAGAACGAAGTTGTCTATGACAGCTACATGATTGACGATGCAAAGATAGTTCTGGTATCATTTGGAATCAGCAGCAGGATCGCCAGGTCTGCAGTGGATGCAGCCAGGAAGAAGGGAATTTTGGTCGGACTCTTCAGGCCAATCACGCTTTTCCCATTCCCGTCCATGCAGCTCAAGGCCCTGGCAGACAGGGGCTGCAAGTTCATCTCGGTCGAGATGAACAACGGAATGATGAGAGAGGACATCAAGCTTGCAACCGGCTGCTCAGAGGTGGAGCTGGTATCCAGGTACGGCGGAAGGCTAATTGAGCTCGATCAGATAATGAAGAAGATAGAGGAGGTGGCCTGAAGATGGCTGCAAAAGAGAGGGTCCTTGGCGGACATCCAGGGATGTACTCTGAGTTCGTGAGAAAAGGAGGATCTGCCCCGACGGCCACTCACTACTGTCCTGGGTGTGGACACGGCGTGCTTCACAAGCTCATAGGCGAGGCAATGGCAAGCCTCGGCATACAGGACAGGTGCGTGGTCGTAAGCCCTGTCGGGTGCTCAGTCTTCGCTTATTATTACCTGGACTGCGGACATCTGCAGGCAGCCCACGGAAGGGCGCCTGCGATCGCAACAGGCCTCTCCAGATCTGAAGATGACGCCATAATGATCTCTTACCAGGGAGATGGCGATCTGGCCTCAATAGGCCTGAACGAAACTCTCCAGGCTGCAAACCGCGGCGAGAAGCTGGCGGTCTTCTTCGTCAACAACACAGTATACGGAATGACTGGCGGCCAGATGGCGCCCACCACTCTCATCGGCGAGGTTACAGCCACGACGCCTGCAGGCAGAGACCCCAGAGACGCAGGTTACCCGGTTCACATGTGCGAGCTTCTGGACACTCTGAAGGCGCCTGTGTACATCGAGCGCGTCTCGCTCTCAGACATAGAGCACATAAGGAAGGCCAGGAGAGCGGTCAAGAAGGCGCTTGAGATTCAGAGGGATAAGAAGGGCTACTCCTTCGTCGAGTTTCTCTCTCCATGTCCCACCATCCTTCGAAAGGACGCAAAGGCCGCGGCCAAGTTCGTGAACGAGGAGATGGAAAAGGAGTTTCCACTAAAGCTCTTCAGGGATCTTTCCAAGGAAGCAACGCCCGTATCCAGGCAGGCAAGCGACTTCTCAAAGGAGTCTTTAGACGAGATATTTGGAGTCTCCAAGGGCAACCTGATGGACATCGCTACAGATCCGAAGTTTGTGGCAAAGAAGGTGAAGATAGCGGGCTTCGGAGGCCAGGGAGTTCTTTCCATGGGCATGGCTTTAGCCCAGGCGGCTTTCGGATCGGGCAGGTTCGTCTCCTGGTACCCTGATTACGGCCCTGAGCAGAGGGGCGGCACCTCGAACTGCACCATAGTCATCTCAGGAGAGCCCATTGGATCTCCAGTGGCAAGCGAGCTTGACGTCCTCGTGGCATTTAACAGGCCATCGCTTGAGAAGTTCGCCCATCAGGTGGCAAGAGGAGGAATCATATTCTACGAGGCTCTTGCAGGCGATTTCAAGCCAGAGGAGGGCGTTAGGGCCATACCAATACCCGCAACCAACATTGCCATAGATAAGGGCGCTGAGCAGGCGATAAATACTGCCATGTTCGGGGCGCTTATGGAGGCGGGCAACTTGGGGCTGCCAAGAGAGGCATACAGCGATGCCTACAAGACCACCTTCGCAAAGAAGCCGAAGCTCATCTCTCTCAACCTGGAGATCCTCAACCTGGGAGCTGCTGCTGCAAAGGAGAAGGCAGGAGCAAAAGCAGAAGCTGTGGCAGTTGTCAAATAAAGGATGTATTTGCTGCCGGTATAGACTGCCAGATATAGCTACCAGATATAGCTACCAGATATAGCTACCA
>CAZXDN010000028.1:13960-32059 GCA_964639235.1 uncultured Methanotrichaceae archaeon
CCAGAGGCTATTACCAGAGGCTATTACCAGAGGCTATTACCAGAGGCTATTACCAGAGGCTATTACCAGAGGCTATTACCAGAGGCTATTACCAGAGGCTATTACCAGAGGCTATTACCAAAGATTATTTATCTCCAGTCCCCGGTCTTGCAGCTGCCCTTATGAAAACGAACACTAGGCCCTGGCTATGTGAGAACAGATGGCCAATTCTGATGGCGGTTCTTGCTCTTGCCCTGGTCTCGTATCTGATGCTCCCGCTCCTGGATGGCATAGTCCTTGGAATTGTCTTCGCATATGTGGGAAGGCCTGTAAGAGACCTGTTCGGAGACAGAAGCAAGCTCGGATCGCTGGTTGCCACCTTTTGCATAGTCGTGCCTATATCGGTCATCGTCGGCATAGGAACTCTTGAGATCTTCAACCAGGCGCTGTGGCTGGCAGCACACCAGGGCGAGGTCGTGGGCTGGGCATTCAAGGCCATAGCTCAGCTCAGGATACCAGGCTCGGTCATAGGAGAAATTTCTGAGAGCATCAGGGGCCTGGCAGGAATTGCCGCCTCAATTGCCGCAAGCATCCCTGTCTTAAACCTGGGAAGATCGCTATCTATGGGCATGGTCAACTTCATCATCTCTCTTCCTGTGTGCTACTTCCTCCTGGCCGACGGCTGGAGGCTCTACGAGGCTCTTATGGAGATGCTGCCCCCAGATAGAGTCGAGATTGACAGGAAGTACATCTTCAGGATAGACAGGGCACTTTCAGGCATATTCCTGGGGAGCATCTACACAGCAATTGCAGGAGGCTTGGTCTCTGTGATCTTCTTCTACATCTACGGCATTCCAAGGCCTCTGGCCATGGCCAGCATCGTATTTCTGGCTGGAACTGTGCCGTTTTTGACCTGGCTGGTCTTCGTGCCAATGGCTGCCTACAGATACCTGCTCTTCGGACCGATGGATGCTCTGGTCTTCTTCGCCATAGGGTCAATCCTGGTACACATAGCAGAGCTGGTCATAAGGCCAGTATTCGTCTCTGCAAAGTCGTCCATACACCCGCTACTGGTAATGTTATCCTTCATGGGTGGCGGGCTTATCGGCGGAATATCCGGCTTCTTCCTGGCGCCTGCTCTAATTGGGGTGATGATGGGGATCTATCAGGTTTTAAGAGAGGAGTCCAGGAAGGCCATCTTGAGCCCGGAAGCGAAGGGCGAGCAGGACTGCGGCGCCGTTTCTGATAAAGGCGAGATCAAAGGCACCAAAGGCGAACAGATATCATGATTCAGGCGGCTGCAGGTTCATGCGTGCCACAGCCTCTGACACATCCTTTGGCCAGATGAATATCCTGTTGTAAGGCTTCACCTTGTGATAATCCTGTGGGTAAAATATCTCCCTTGTGGACATGTCGACGCAGAATCGATCGATCCATCCGCTCATCTCACTTAAGGATACTTTGGAACCAGACAGGATCTTCTCTGTGACTGTGTAGAGCTGGACGCACATCCTGAACTCGTAGCCTGTGAGCATGTTGGGCTCTGCCCAGGCTCCCTTCCTGGCATTGCAGGCTTTCTTTGCGCAGTCCCTGAGCAGCACCAGATCTGAATGCTTGGGAAGAGCCGGATAGATGGGAAGAGGTGCCGCCCAGCCTGAGTCGACCATCAACAGGTTGAATGTGGCTCGATCCATGAGCGACATCGAGATTAGCTCCTCCTGGGCGTAGTAGGGAGCAATGTATGCCAGGACTCTCCCATAATCGTCGAACTTCTCGTCAGATGTGCGCAGAAAGATATTTCGATTTCCGCCATTTGGCTTTGCCAGCCTATCTGCGAAGATCTTCTCGAAGTGCTTTGCGGCCGCAACTCCCTGGCGCTCCTGAAGGCTTCCTGCTGCGCCTGTGGAAAGCCTTGGGCAAAGATAGTCTCCCAGATTGCTGTCAATCGGAGCCTTGCCAGACTCGATCCAGTCCGCCAGCTTTGACAGGCTCCTGTCAAGCTTGGAGGTGGAGGTGTTGCCTGGGTAGTGAGTCTCTGGGGCGTCGATGCTGAGCATTCTTATGGGCATGGATATATGAGGCGTGTCGCCGTCGGCTGTGCCCAGATACTTCTTTGTGCCCAGAGATGCAAGCTCTAAACCGTCCGGGTCCCAAAATATCTTGACTTGTGACAAGGATACCTTCCCAAAACCGGGCCTGGAAAGCGAGCAGCTCTAGATGGTGTTCCAATCAAGCCGTCGCAACCAGAGATCACATCCGGAATTTTTGTGTCCTGTTTCTCCTGATGTAACCTCATCACATATTAAACTACCTGGCCTGAGGTAGTCTGCCCTTATTGAGTTGTTGAGCATAGGGACCATAACTGCATAAAACAACTCACCAGAGAGGCACAGAGACACAGAGGACGAAAATTTAATTCAGGCAATAATACCAGGATCCCTCTGCATCTCTATGGTTTCTTTAACCAGTGACTTTTATAAGGGTCTGATTTCAAAATCATATCACATGTGTGATAGTGAACTGGATAATATTAAAATTTCTCTGTGCCTCTGTGGTGAATTTGTATAGGCCCTATGACAAAGCACAAATTAATGATAGATAAATCACGCCTGGTCACTTCAAACACATAGGTCACAGATCGTGAAAGATCAAATCAGTTCAAATGCGGTAGGCTGCCTGATCTGAACTACATGGTTAAAAGCTTTCTGTGCTCCTCGCAGAGCTTCAGGGCAGCTTTGAGCTCCTCCAGGTCTACGGGCTTGCTTATGTAGCCATCCATGCCTGAATCGAGGCATTTCTCCTTGTCTCCCTTCAGAGCATATGCGGTTACAGCCACGATTCTGGGACCAAGAGGCCAGCGCTGGCGTATGGCCCTGGCAGCCTCAAAGCCGTCCATCTCAGGCATGCGCATGTCCATCAGCACGACGTCGTAGCTTTGCCTTTCCAGGGCCTGTAGCACTTCCACCCCGTTTGCAACTACGTCTGCCTCGTAGCCAAGACGCCTGAGCATCTGGAGAGTTACCTTCTGGTTAGAGGAGTTGTCCTCGGCCAGGAGTATTGATAGAGGGCTGCGGTCTGCATCTCTCTTTGCAGTGTCTGTAGACCTGCTCTGAGCCTGATCGCTGGAGAAGATATCGGTGAAGACTGCATAAAGCTGAGACGGCTTTATGGGCTTGACTATGGTTGCGGCAAAGATCCCAGGGATCACTTTTTGCCCGATAGAGGTGAGAGCCACCAGCGGGGCAGAGATGCCGCGCCTGGCCATCTCAGAGGCCAGAAAAGCTCCTTCCGTACTGGCGGCGTCGGTGCCAAGTACGGCCAGATCGAAGTGCTCTTCAGACAGAAGCTGGCCCAGGCCCTCGCCAAGAGATGAGGTTACAACTGGCACCATGCCCCAGGAGCTTGCCTGCATTCCGAGAATATGGCGGTTGGTCCTGTTGGCATCGATTATGAGAATTTTCTTTCCAAGCAGCTTAGGCTTGGACCCTGGTGAATAAGCCCTGGGTTCACACAGGCAGGCATTGGCCTTTAACTTGAAGTGGAAGGTGGACCCGACTCCCACCTCGGACTCGACCCAGATATCTCCTCCCATGAGATTGATCAGGTTCTTGCTTATGGCAAGTCCAAGCCCGGTTCCGCCGTATTTTCGAGTGGTGGATGCATCAATCTGGGAAAATGACTTGAACAGCTTTCCTTGTGACTCCTTAGGCATTCCAATGCCGGTGTCCTTGACCGCAAAGTGGATCTCGTGCAGTCCGTCTGAGACTTCCCTGGAGTCGACTTTGAGGATCACTTCGCCTTTATCTGTGAACTTGATTGCGTTGTCCAGGAGGTTGCCCATGACCTGGCGAAGCCTGGTCGGGTCTCCCACGATTACGTCTGGAGTGTTGCTTGAGATGAAGTAGGCAAGGTTCAGCCCTTTTTGCGAGGCCTTTGCAGCCATCAGGTCCAGCGACTCCTCGATGCAGGACTGCAATTCAAAGGGCTGAAACTCAAGCTCGGTCTTCTGGCGCTCCATCTTTGAGAAGTCGAGGATATCGTTAATTATGGCCATCAGGGCCTCTCCGCCGGACTTTATGGTCTCAACGAAGTCTCTTTGCTCTTCTGTCAGGTCCTCATCGAGGAGCAGGCTGGTCATGCCTATCACCGCGTTCATTGGGGTGCGAATCTCGTGGCTCATATTGGCCATGAACTGGGATTTGGCTATGTCCGCAGCCTCCGCAGCCTCCTTTGCAAACGTAAGCTCTTCTTCTACCCTCTTTCTCTCCAGGATCTCGGCCTGAAGCTCCTGGTTTGCATCCATGAGATCTGAGGTCCTCACCTCAACCTTTCTCTCCAGGTCTTCCTGCGCCATTCTCAGGCTCGCTTCAACTCGCTTGCACTCGCTTATGTCCGTCAGGGTCACAACGCAGCCTATGATCCTGTCGTCAGAGCCTCTCAGTGGACCTGCGTTCATGAGAAGGAAGAAGAGACGATCGTCTCTCCTCTGGAAGCTGACCTCTACTCTCAAAAGAGCTGAACCCGAAAGCGCATCCGCCACTGGCGATATCTTTTCCCCGTGATTTAGCCCTGAGCTTCTCCTCAGCTCGAAGACCTCATCAAAGGGCCTGAACTCGATATCCTGGCCGCATATCCTGGATGCGGCATTGCTGAACCTGATAACCCGTCCTTTATCATCACAGACGACTATGGCCTCTGCCGCCTGCTCTATTATCGAGCGAGCAAGCTTTTCTGCGGCAACTATCTCCTCGCTCTTCTTATGCTCTCGAAGGTCGGTGGCAACGACGCACCAGACCTCCTCAGACCCCTCAGTCTGAAGCGATTTGATGGAGAGGTATGTTGGGATTTTGGCGCCTTCGCTCGCCTGAAGTGCTATCTCGCCTCTGGAGGGGCCCTGATGGAGCATGGCATTGAAAGTCGAGAGACATTCTTTTGAGATGAACTTATGTATGGATTCTCCAATCACGTTTTCCAGAGGGAGACTGAGCATGTCTGCGAAATGGCGGTTGCAGTAGAGGACTGTACCTTCCTGGGCAAGAGTTGCCGCTCCCTCGCTCATGTTCTCTACCAGTATGCGATAGGCATGGTCTGCGCCTTCAAGAGTGAAGACCTTTTCACCTTCAGGCCCTGAGACCACCAGGGCATCCACCTCGCCCGTTCTGATGGCCTGGAGCAGGTTCTCGGCATCCTCAAGGCGAGCCCTCAGAGCCACTACATCCTCGTTAGTCTCTCTATCAGGAGGATTTGCAGCTACTCTGGCATTCTGTGTAAAGTTCCTGGTGCTCATAGTCAATTCAGCCTAGTGTTTTCAGCCTGCGGTGTATCACTTCTTGGTATGCAGGTCCATCCCCACAAGGACCTTCTCTGTGTTCGACATGCTGCCCACAAGCTTTCTCAAAGGTGGGGGAAGCTCTTTGACAAGTGTTGGAGCAGCCACGATCTGTCCATCCCTGGCAAAGACGGGGTTCTGGTAGACGTCTACGACCTCAAGCCTGTACCTTCCTGGAAGGTACTCTTCGCAGATGCGCTTGATGTTCTCAACTGCCTGGCATGATTTGGGGCTCATTCCTGCCACGTATAATCTGAGGACGTACTTCTCTTCAGATAGCCTTCTGATTGCCTCCTCGAACTCTTCAGTCGTGCTTTTCTCGTTATTTTCGTCGCTCATTTGGAGTCTCCGGATTCTCTAATGGGTTTCTCCTTGCACATTGCAGGGCGGATGTCGAGCCCAACCAAGACACGCTCGGTGTTGGAGAGGTCGCCTATGATCTTTCGAATTGGAGGTGGAAGCTCTCTGACCAGCGTTGGAACCGCCAGTATCTGATCTCCCTTTGCAAGCTGGGGATTTTTTATCAGGTCGACTACCTCTATCCTGTACTTGCCACAGAGGTGCTCCTCGCAGATCCTCTTGAGATTGGCAAAGGCGGCGAGGCTCTTCTTGCTCTGGCCTGCCACGTAGAGCTTCAGGATATAGGCGCAGTTGTCGTCAGAAGCCTTATCCTGCTCTCTATCCCATGCAGCATCTTTCATTAGTCCTCCATCGTCCTTGCCTGAAGAAGCATCGTCTGGCACAATCTTGTCTCTGCACATCGGATCAGCAGACATCGGCACTCCTCATCCGCGCCATCTTCTCCCGATCCTTTATCTGAGATTCTGACCGTCTCTCCTGGTCAGACGTCACCTTCTGAAGCTCATATTCGTCTGACTCAAGCTCTGTTTGAAGAATTGATATCTGGGCATTTAGAGACTGCATCCTCCTCTGCAGCTCTACCTTCCTCTTCTCGGCAGCCTGTTGGCTTGCCACCTGCTCAGCACGCTCCTTTGCCTCCTGGGCGACCCTGGATGTGCCCATCAGAAGTCCGCCAGCAGGTCCGAGATAGACATCCAGTATCTCAACTCCGTGATCGGTGATCCTGTACTCTCGGATCTGATTGGAGTGAGACATGCCTCTGGACTTGATTACAGAGATGCCCCTATTGCGTTCGCTAGCGTTCTCGATGAAGGAGAGCTTAATCCAGGTATCCATGAGTGAGGAGATGCCCTGGGCGTTCTGAGAGTTATCGCTCTCAAAGTCCACAAGGCTTGTGCAAATAGCTGTAATCCCTTTCATCTTCATGTAGTCGATGAGCCTGGTGAGCATGGATTTCACATCATTTTGGGTGCCCACGTTGATCAGATTGGAGATGGGATCGATGATCACAACGCTTGCACCAAAGTCGTCAATCATCTTTCTCATCTCCATCAGGTGCATCTCAAGGCCGAAGATCATTGGCCTTGAGGAGTGGATAAGCAGCGATCCTTTCTCGATGCACTGGCCCAGGTCGATGCCTATCGAGCGCATGTTCCTCACAATCTGGCTCGGCGACTCTTCGAAGGCGAAGTAAATGCAGCGCTCGTCACGTTCGCAGACAGATCTGACGAACTCCGCTGCAAAGCTGGTCTTTCCAGTGCCGGCGGTTCCTGATATCAGGATGCTGCTTCCCCGGAAGAAGCCTTTGCCGTCGAGCATGGTGTCCAGGCGCTTGATCCCCGATGGGAGCCTCTCAGATGAGGCGACGTGTTCCAGGCCAAGAGATGTTATTGGGAAGACCGAGATTCCGTCTTCTTCTATCAGGAAGGGATACTCGTTTGTGCCGTGTCTTGATCCACGGTACTTGATTATGCGCAGCCTCCTGGTCGCGATCTGTTCTTCCATCCTGGCGTCCAGAAGTATGACGCAGTCTGCAACATACTCCTCGAGGCCGTAGCGGGTCAGGGAGTTCTCGCCTCTCTCACCGGTGACGATCGCGGTCACGCCTCTGTCTTTTAAAAATCGAAAGAGCCTTCGAAGCTCGGAGCGGAGTATCGCCTCGTTTTCGAAGCCTGCGAACAGAACCTCGATCGTATCCAGGACGACCCTCTTTGCGCCTATCGAGTCTATGGCGCTCCCAAGCCTTATGAAGAGGCCTTCCAAGTCGTACTCGCCTGTCTCCTCGATCTCGCTCCTCTCTACGTAGACGTAGTCAACCAGGACCTTCTTTCTCGCCTCCAGATCCTTCAGGTCTATCCCAAGAGAGCAGAAGTTCTTGGCCAAATCGGCCTCAGTCTCCTCAAAGGCCATGAAGACTCCGGGCTCTTCGAACCTGGTTGCGCCGTTTGCAAGGAACTGCATTGCAAGAAGGGTCTTTCCGCTGCCTGCTGATCCGCATATTAGGGTTGGACGGCCTTTTGGAAGGCCACCTTCTGTTATCTCATCCAGACCTCGAATCCCAGTTGGCGACTTCTGAAGCTTTTCCCCGTGACATTTAGCGTGGTTCTCCACTTCGCTCATCGAAACGCTCCTAGATCAAAGGGCTGACTCGCACGGACGCGGTGGCAAAAGCAGATGAAGCCTCTATGCAGCCTGCGCTCACACAAAACTTTCGCCCTGTATCTGCTTCTCATTATATCTGGTTGATGGGCAGATTTCTTAAATAAATGTAACCCTTACATCTTGAATTATTGGGCGCGCTTCATCATCACCTGCTGATTTTGCTTTATGGCAAATCTGGGCTTTTGCCATTGCATTCACTATATTATCTGAGTAATGGAGGGTGCAAACTCAACTGATGTCCGGCCTTACTCCGATTAGAAATCAGAGGCCGATTGCCATCTGACTGAGTCATTTCCTTCGAAGCTGGAGGAATAAACAAAAAAATGAATTTAAAGAAAAAAATGTATAGATTTGCCTCCTCAACTTCATAAACTGATTTTACCACGGGATCCGTGCTCAACTGACGCCCTCCTACCATATGGGCAGACGTAGAGGCACTGGCCGCAGACTGCCAGGCCGGATCTCCTCTCCATATCCTGGAGGTAGCTCTGGCACTTCCGGGCGTCGTACCTGGCTTCGCGAGGCTCGTCTTCCCTGAAAGGCGCTCCTGTGAAGGCGTGGGCAGGGCAGGCGTCCACACACTCCCTGCAGCTGCCGCACCTCTCCTTCATGGGCGATCCAGCCACAGTTAGTGGAGCATCTGTAAGCACAGTGATCCACCTGGCTCTGGGGCCCGCCTCTGGGGTTATCAGGAGGCAGCTCTTGCCAATCCACCCCAGGCCCGCCAGGTGTGCGGCCATTTTATGCGAAAAGATAGCGCAGATTCTCTCATCATCAACTCGACCGGAGGCAGAGACCGGAAGAGCTCTGTAACCCTCTTTTTGGATGGCGC
This sequence comes from uncultured Methanotrichaceae archaeon, assembly GCA_964639235.1. GTDB lineage: Archaea > Halobacteriota > Methanosarcinia > Methanotrichales > Methanotrichaceae > CAZXDN01. The sequence continues at coordinate 22,624 of CAZXDN010000028.1, forward strand.
TTCCGATCATTGAGGCCATGAAGTCCAGCCTGTTATTGACCACATCGTAAGCGTGATGTTTGTATACTGATGCTGCAGCCCTCTCATCCTTGTTTGGCAGCTGATCGACTATCGGGTGAAGCAGTGCAATTCCCAGGGATATGGCTCTGGGGTACCCTGCGACCACCGGTCCTCCCTGGTCTAAGATCGCATCTCCAGCGGATGAAAGATCTGCCACTCCGAAGAAATCAGCTCCAAGCTCTCCTGCCAGCTTCCTTACGATCTCGTCGAGGCGCATGGCTGGAGATCTCCTTTGCCAGTTATAAGCCTGATCATGAGTTTGATGGACCAGGCATTAATTAATGCTCAATATAACAGCAATAATGTCACAAAATCTAAATAGCGGGGCGATCTATAACTAAAGAGCGTTATCTTTGAGGAGACCTTATCTTTGAAGAAGCGCCATCTTTGAGGTGGGAGAGATGAGTAAAATAATATCATGTCTTGCAATATGCTTTATCTTTTTAAGCCTGAATGCATCTGCGAGCCTCAGCCAGTTCGAAGGGACATGGACAAACATAGATCCGAACACCAGAGGAATACCTATGCTCGATATCTCAGTGTCCGGTTCATCGGCCAGCGTTCATTCCTGGGGCGCCTGCTCGCCCACTCCCTGCGATTGGGGAACTGTCAATGCCGATGCTTTTGCTCCAGATGTGTCCTCTGACATATCAAGCAGCGCAGAGGCGCTCGTTGCAGTCTTCGATGCGGGATTTTCAGTAACGACCATGGTCATCACGCCTTCAGGGGATATGCTCAACGTCGACTCCTATACTCGTTTTACAGATAGCAGCGGGAGAAGCAACTACGCCAATCACTACACGTTCCAGCATGGCGGCGGCGCTCCAGCAGGGCTTACTGCACCTGTTCAGGATTCACCAGCATCAGGCTCGGTCTTCAATAGCTATCCACGAACTACCACGCTAAGCTGGGAGCCAGTCCCCGGAGCTGCCTCCTACACAGTGGAGGTGGATTGCTATGGTTGCTGCCAGAATAACAGGTGGTGTACAGACGCAGGTCGGACATGGGATGTTGTCCCTGGAGTCACCGATACCAGCTATACATTTGACTTCGTTGGAGCCCAACCAGGCCGCTGGAGAGTCTGGGCTGTGGACGCGTCAGGCAACGAGGGGCCGAAATCCGATTGGTGGAACTTCAGGTACACAAGGTAAAGCTGTCAAATCTGGGCAGGTTGGCTCACACGAAAGGGCCAACTTCTTCTTTTACAGGTCTTTCGATAAATTCTCACCTCCCATAATTCCTCAAACACTATTTATCCATTAGAGGCCCAATATTTCTTTCAAATGTTAAACCAAATAGAAAGTTGGGATCGTCAATGGTCTTGTCAAAGACAAAACTAACAAACTTATCTATGCTCCTGTTCCTGGTCCTTGCATTAGCCATGTGTCAGCCCACATATGCCCAGGCCCAGCAGACGAACACAGTTGAGATAAGAAACGCAAGCTTTGAGCCTGTGAGCCTCAGCGTGACAATGGGCACAATAGTCACCTGGATCAACCAAGACACGATCGACCACACAGTTACGAGCGACACAGGCCTCTTCGACTCTGGCACCATCAGATCGGGCGGCAGGTTCATCTTCACGTTTGACGCTCCTGGGACCTACACATATCACTGCAACCTTCATGCCGATATGCGCGGGCAGGTCTTGGTCGCATCTTCTCTTGCAGGCACGGCCCAGGACTCTGGGCAGCTGCTGCCGCAGACTGGAATTACTGGAACTTCTGGTTTAAGTCCAGCGACAGGATCAGGCACCACGGATTATTCCCAGTTCTACACCGCAGCCCCAGGCGCGGTCCAGACGCCTCTAACCGCGCCTCAAAGCTATGATATCCTGGGCCTTGAGCCCACATATATCTATCCAGGCGGTCTGGATCAGCAGGCAGTGCCTTATTCCCAGTATGCATCGTACTCAAACCTGCTGGGCCAAAATGCACTCTGGATCAGAGGAAGCCAGGCCTGGACCAGATATGCCCAGATCCCACAGGGGTCGAGCCTCAGCCTTCTGGCTATTACCCCTAACGGAGGAAACGGCACGGTCTACGAGCTTTATCCAGGGGGAAGGACCAGCGAGAGCACTTACGAGTTCTTCCAGTACAACAGCATAAGCTTCTACGCAGATCGACTGGGAAGACATGTGCTGTTTATTACAATGGGCAACCAGGCAAGCAATCCCGTTATCATTGATGTGGTCGGCGAAGGCATAATACAGAATGCTTAAAATATATTGAGAGTAAATGATGTCCTCCATGAACAAGACACTGATCTACTCCCTGGCGATCGCCATAACAATTGGCCTTATGGTCGCAGTGGAGTATACTGGCATCCCTGGCACCGCTCAGCTCGCAGTTCCTGCCGCCCAGCAATATCCATCTGTATCGTTCGACTCAACGCCCGTCAAGTATGCACAGGTCAACGGAGTCACTCTGGGATACCGTGAATTCGGATCTGGAGAGCCGATCCTGATGATCCAGGGATTCGGCAACACCATTGGCGACTGGAACGAGACTTTCATAGGCATACTTGCCACGAAATACCATGTCTACACTTACGACCACCGTGGGATGGGATACAGCAGCGACAACAATGCCACACCATCCATTCAACAGTATGCAGACGATGCCGCCTCGCTGATGACCGCTCTTGGCTATGACAGCATGAACGTATACGGGGTCTCAATGGGGTCCTCAGTCTCCCAGCAGCTGGCCATCGACCACCCTGAGCGCGTCAGAAAGCTGATTCTGGATTCGAACACCTACAGCATCAGAATTCCTGAGACCAGGATACTGCGCGGGTCAATTGAAGCGGCCGCCAACAACACCTCCATGCCTGAAGGCATCCAAAAAGAGGCACAGGCAAACCTGGCATGGAACGGGTCCTTTGATGGCCTCTCAGGCATCCAAAACGACGTCATGCTCGTTGTGGGCACGAAAGACGTCCTGACTCCAGACCCGATCTCTGTGCAGATGGCAGGACAGATCAACGGCTCGTGGCTCGTGCGGTTCAAGGGGCTCCCGCATGTCGGGTCCCATTATGCTCCTGTCGAGTATGGGGAAAACGCACTCTCGTTCCTGGGCATTGACGAATCGCCCCTGGACAAATAATTTTTTGCGGCTTAGAGGTGAGAATATGTCAGCGGACAGGGAACAGGAGAGTATTGGAAAAGCCCTCAGAGCTATCGGGAAATCCAAGCTTCCCCTGAATAAGGCATTGATAAGGGATTTCCGAGAGGTTCTGGTTGAGAAAGGCTACGATTCGGCAGTGGTATATGCACAGCAGACCTACCTGGCTGCAGATGAGAACGCAGAGCTGGTCCGCATTCTGATCATATGCAGGCGCTATGGTTTGAATCCGGAAGAGGCTGCTCAAGTGATCGACGAGCTTTGCAATGAGCAGTTTGGCCAGACGAGCATTTAGGAGTCGAAGATGCCAAGGCAAAAAAGATGTTGAGCATAGAAACCATAACTGGACAAAACGACTCACCATAGAGGCACAGAGACACCGAGGACGAAAATCTAACTCGGTCATCCAACCGGCGGTGACGCACCCGGCTGCAAGCAGCAAGGTATTGCGACAAAAATAAATTTCAATGTAGCAGCTCTCAAGGACGATGTCAGGCAGATTTCTAACGGTAAAGGAGTTTTGTGGTTACGGAATCAATACATGAGCATAGAAGGCAAAATACTGATTCAGAAAATAAAATTAAGATCTCTCTGTGCCTCTGTGTCCCTGTGGTGAATTGGTATAGGCTCATGACAAAACACGAATTAATGGATGGCCAAATCACGTATCTGTCGGGCTGATTAGTCTGTTAAGGGTAATATCCTTCAGCACTTTGACTAGATCCCTTCTATCTACCGGCTTGGCGATGTAGCCATCCATGCCAGCTTCGATGCACTTCTCTCTATCGCCTTCGAGTGCATATGCAGTGATCGCAATGACTTTAGGCCCATTGCCGGGCCAGCGTTTTCGTATCTCTCTGGTGGCAGCGATGCCATCCATCTCAGGCATCCGAACATCCATCAGAACCAGGTCGTAGGGCTGGATTTCAAGCGTTTGAATGGCTTCAAGCCCATTGGCCACAGCATCTGCTCTGTAGCCCATCCGCTTCAGCATCTCGACGATCACCTTCTGGTTGGATGGGTTATCCTCGGCCACCAGGATTCTCAGAGGGTGCTCTTTTGCCAGGTTCTCGAAGGATTTGGCAGGGGTAATCGGCTTTGGTGACTTGCTCTCGACAACCTCTGCCTCGATTGTGAAGTAGAACGTTGAACCTTCGCCTGGCTTGCTCTCGAACCATATCCTGCCGCCCATCAGCTCCACGAGTCTCTTGCTTATAGCTAGGCCAAGCCCAGCTCCTCCATGTCTGCGGCTAATGGTCATATCAACCTGGGTAAACGGCTGGAACAGCTGGCTCTGGCTCTCAGGAGATATGCCGATGCCTGTGTCCTTCACAGCAAAGGTGATCTGGTACTTACCGGAAGTCTCCAATGCTTGAGATGAAACAGATACAGATACCCCGCCCTTATCCGTGAACTTGATGGCATTGGTGAGCAAGTTGACTAAAATCTGCTTAAGCCTTCCATAGTCGCCTAAGATCGTTTTGGGGACTTCATAATCAATCGTGGTATTCAGTCTCAGCCCTTTCTCCTTAGACGAAGATGCCACCATACCTATGGACTCGCTTATCAAGTCCGTGAGATCGACGGGCTCCTGTGCCAGGATTGTTTTTTCCTTGTCCAGTTTTGATACATCCAGGATATCGTTGATCAGGGACATCATCTCGTTTCCGCCCTTCCTGACGACCTCGACGTAATCCTTCTGCTCTTGGGTTAAGGGCTCTTCCAGGAGGAGACTTGTCATGCCTATGATGTAGTTCATGGGAGTCCTCAGCTCGTGGGACATGTTGGCCAGGAACGCTGTCTTGGTTCTCGCAGCGGCCTCGGCTGCGTCCTTGGCTTTCAGGAGCTCTGCAGTCCTCTCCTGGACTCTAATCTCCAGCTCGTCCTTGGATTTGCGCAGCGCCTCCTCGGCCCGCTTGCGCTCGGTGATATCGATATCCATCTCAAGTATCATAGGCGAGCCGTCCACGTCGGTGAACGGGTAGTCGTGGGCCTCGATCACGCTGCCGTCCGGTGTGACCGCCTCCCAGTGGTGAGGCTTGCCTGTCTCCAGCGGGGTCATTGACTCGCAGAACTCGCACGGCCCATCGGCTTTCCCGTAGCAGTACTCGTAGCAGTGCCTCCCCTGGGACTCGCCGAACTTCTCGCGGAAGGCCTGGTTGGTGAAGGGGAGGTGGTAATCCGGGGTGATCAGGCAGACCATCACCGGCAGCCCCTCCAGTACGTCGAAGAGCCGCCGCCGTTCCACCTCCACCGCCTTCTCGGCCCGCTTGCTGTCGGTCACTTCCACGCTGATGACACCCACGCCCCACCGCGCGTTCCCCAGAGGGACGCGAAACATCGAAGTGTTCCAGTACGCCATGGCGCCGCCCCTTCCCGGCACTGGGGCTTGAAATGTCGCGTTCAGGACCGGTTCTCCCGTTTCCAGGATGCGCTGCATCACCTTCCCAGTCTGATTGATGAAGTCGCGGGAAAGGTCTGCCACACATTTGCCCTTGATGGTCTCGCGGGTCAGACCGTAGTAGGTAGGAGTCAGCTTATCGGTATTGATATAGCAGAAGTGCTCATCCACGAGGTTGAGCACCGCCGGCGAGTTGGCGAAGAAGGCATCCAGTTGGGCTTCCTTTATCGTCAGTTCCTCCTCCGCCTTCTTGCGCTCGCTCATGTCGCGGATGACCGATACGGACCGTGGCTCACCGTGGCTATTGGTAAAGAGTGCGGTATTGACTTCGCCGGGGAAGGTGCTGCCGTCCTTGCGCCGGTAGGTCAGTTCTCCTCGGGCTACTCCGGCGCTCTGGCGCCTTTGCACGAGCGCCTCAATCGCCGGGTCGCTCAGGTCAAACAACTCCTCGCGCGTCTTGCCCATAAGCTCGGCCTCGCTCCACCCAAAGAGCGTGCAGGCGGCGGGATTGGCGGTCAAGACCTTCCCGCCGTGGCGCGGGTCGGTCAGAACAATCCCATCGGTGCTGTGCTCGTAGAGAGCGCGGAACCGCTCTTCGCTGTCGCGGCGCGCTTCCTCGGCCCGTTTCCGGTCCGTCACATCGGAGGAGATCACGCCCAGCCGGTTCTTGCCGGGCAGCGGAAAGGCCACGATACTGTACCAGCGATCCAGGGCGGCACTGAATTCATCAAACCGCACGGTCTTCTGCTGGCTGACGACCTCATGCGAACGCTCGAGCCACGCGGGTTCAGGGTCGCCCAGCACCTTGCTGACGCGTTGCCCTTTCGCCCGCTCAATCGGAATGCCGCTTTGCTCTGAGCAGGCCGGGTTGATGTCCAGCGTCAGCAGATCCACGGGCTTTCCCTGCTCGTCGTAGAGCACTTCAATGACCTGATAGCCTTCCACCATCGATTCGAAAAGCAGCCGGTAATTCTCCTCGCTCTCTCGCAGCGCCTCCTCGTCCGCTGAAGAATGCACCTCTAGGTATGCCTTAAGCTCCTGCAGAGCGGAGGGCAGGATCTTCTGGACCTGGGCAGGATCTTCTGATGCCAGTTTTTTGAGATCATCTATGCGCCTGTTAATTTCAGGAAGTCTAGCGGGGGGAGAGACATCATCGATCTCCATAACACTCCATGTCTGGGGCTCTTGCTTCGATCGTTCCATCAGGGATCTGCCCTGAAATTTATCGATTTAGTCGAGATTGCAGGTGTTGAAGATTAATTTTGCGGTGCTTCATCAGGCACAGCCTCAAATCAACAAGCGCCCTCTTCTGAACAGGCCCTGGAATCCAATCGCCAGTACATGATTCAAGGCATCGCTCCTCTTAGCCATCAAAGGCATAGCATCGGCTGCAGGTAGAAGCATAGTGGAAAGAGGGAAAAGGGGATGCAGGTCGAGCGTACCTCTCACGGTTGGAGGAGAAGGTCATGTAAACCTCTTCAGGGGACCGTTCCCTGTCATGAAGCACCATTGAGACGGAAAAGCCACTGCTCACCAGGGCAAGCAATTGTCACAGAACTGAGGCGAGCCGGACTACGCTGGGGCACTCTGATGGGCAGGCCGTTAATGTATATGTCCTGTTTTCCGTGGCTACTACCCCGAATAAATTGGCGGGGATTAGCCCTGATTTTTCTTCTAAAAAGTCGTGCCGGTATTTACTCCCTGTATATCGGCTTCTCAGGCACCAGATAAATCGTCCAGAATACGAGAAGCGTTGTTGCAGCTTTTACGATCAAGTTGGTCCCGAACATCTGGAGCATCGCCTCAGAGCTGACGATTCCCGTAAATGCAATCAGTGGAAACAGGATGCTGTCTATCGGAATCGAGATGGAGTTCGAGGCAAAGACCCTGGCCCACTGGGGCTTATTTCTTCCCCAGCCCGATGTCCATACGTGATACACCTGAGTATCCACAAGCTCGGCTATGACTGCAGTTATGATCGATCCCAGGACAATTCTCATCTGCAAAGAGAAGAACGCCTGCCACCAGGCACCGGACCCAGAGGTGTCGATTATGCCGAAGAGGAACGACCAGGCAGCCTGGCCGCCTGATGCCTCCCAGCTGGGCTCTGCTGGAAGGAGGACCACCAGCTGAAAGTACAGGGCTGCAACGAGGTTTATTCCGGCTGAGAGCCAGATGGCAGTCGTCGCCACACCTCTTCCAAGCTGCTTGTGTATCAGGTCCCTCCAGGTGAACGTCAGAGAGTAGATGAATCCTGCATCCATCACAAGGCTGCCGAAGTATGTCACCTTGGTGGCTGCGATGTTTCCTGCAAGAGAGAAGAAGAGGTAAAGCCCGCAGAGGATAACAGTAGCCTGAGTTCTGTCTATGCCTGGGCTTGGAAGGAACCAGAGCTTCCTTTCCTGATCTTCTTCTGGCTCCTCTTTATCCGCCTGGAGATTCTCTTGATTTGTCTTACTCGTCTTACTCGTCACCATTTGGACTTCCTGATTCATCCTGCATCGGACCTGCGCCCAGCCACCTCTTCTTCAGCTCGTGAAAATTGCCCTGAGATATGCTTTTCCTTATCTCCTCCATGAGCTTCAGCATGAAATGGAGGTTGTGCATCGACGCCAATCGGAAGTAGGTCAGCTCTTTTGCCACATAGAGGTGCCGTAAGTAAGCCCTGGAGTAGACCCTGCATGCAGGACATTCGCATCCTGGATCTATCGGCCGATCATCCTCTTCGTACTGCCTGGCCTTGATGTTTATCCTGAACTTGTTCTCCAGGCAGCCGCCGGACTCTGGAGAGATGTAGAGGCTTCCCCTGCGAGCAATTCTCGTGGGCGAGACGCAGTCGAACGTGTCTATCCCGCGCTTTACGCACTCGAATATGTCGTCTATCTCTCCAATTCCAAGAAGGTGTCTTGGCCTGTCATCGAGCCTGGGAACAACCCAGTCAAGTACCTGGTGCATGTCGCCTTTGCAGTTGCCAAGAGACCCTCCTATGGCTATTCCGTCGAATGGAAGAGATGAGATGAAGCTGGTGCTCTCGGCTCTCAAATCCTCGAACCAGCCACCCTGGATTATGCCAAAAATGGCCTGGCTGGAATCGTGGTGCTGCAAGGAGAGATCTGCCCACCTGTGGGTCCTCTCCATTGCAGTCCTCGTGTAGTCGTAATCGGATAGAGGAGATGTGCACTCGTCAAAAGCCATGATTATATCTGAGCCGAGGTTGAACTGTATCTTCATAGACTTTTCAGCATCAAGGAAATGCCACTGGCCGTCCTGGAGCGATTTGAACGAGATCCCGTCCTCGCTGATCCTGGTGAGGTTCTCCTTCTTGACTTCGGTCGTCCTCCCCTCAGGAAAAATATTGCCTATTTTGCTTATGTTGTGCTCACGCCCGAAGCCCAGGGAGAACGCCTGGAAGCCCGCTGAGTCTGAGAATATGGGGCCATGAAATCCCATGAACTTATGGAGGCCTCCCAGCTTCCTGATTATCTCGTCGCCTGGCCTCAAGTGAAGGTGGTATGTGTTTGCCAGTGTGCACTGGACGCCGAGATTTGCCAGGTCGCACGAGTCCAGCGATCTGACTGACGCCGCTGTGGCTACTGGCACGAAGTAAGGGGTCTCTATGTCCCCGTGCCTTGTGTGGATGAGGCCAAGCCTTGCCCTGGAATACCTGTCCTTCTTCAGGACTTCAAAAGAGAGTGCGCCCATGAGCCTACGCCTCACAGAGCAGAGCCACAGCAGGTGCAGCCGCGAAGATCCAATGCAGTTTCAGAATCAAACCAGATCTCATCTCCAATTATATCGAGCCTCCAATTATGCTGAGACTCCAATTGTGCCGAGACTCCAATTGTGCCGAGAC